>JAFVVS010000007.1 GCA_017502025.1 Alistipes sp.
ATATCCTTATCTCGGCGGAACCAGGTCATTTGACGTTTGGCATAGCGACGAGAATTACGCTTAATCAGCTCCACCGCCTCCTCCTTTGTAATCGTTCCGTCGAAGTAGTCAAACATCTCACTAAAACCAACCGTCTGCAAGGCGTTCAGATGACGGCAAGGCAACATCGCACGAGCCTCCTCCTCCAAACCCGCCTCCATCATCATATCCACACGGCGATTTATGCGGTCGTACAACTCCTCACGAGGGTAGTCGATACCGACCTTAACAATCTCGAAATCACGCTGTTTTGTGCCACCTTTGCGGAACGACGAATATGGCTTACCCGTAGTCAGGCAGACCTCCACGGCACGCAGAACTCGCTGCGGATTGCACCTGTCGACCTCATTATAATATACCTCATCCAGCTCTCGCAACTGCTCGACAAGCGACTTCAAACCCTCGGTTTCGAGCCTTCGGAGCAACTCCTCACGCAGTGCGGGCTCGGCATCGGGCAGATCGTCCAGACCCTCGCACAAAGCCTTGATATACAATCCCGAGCCACCCACAGCAACCACAGTATCGTGCTTGGCGAACAACTCCGCAAGTCGCTCCAATGCAACACGCTCGTATGCACCGCAGTTGAACTCCTCGCTAACATCGAGGCAATCGACCAGATGGTGCTCCACACGAGCCATCTGCTCACGGGAAGGTTGCGCCGTGCCTATCGCCATACCACGATAGAATTGGCGAGAATCAGTCGAGATAATGGGTGCGGCGAAGTGCTCGGCAACCGCAATACTCAAATCGGTCTTTCCCGAGCCTGTTGCACCAACAATCACTATAAGGCGTTTAGTCACTTTAATACTACTATTAAATACCATTTTTGTATTTGAGATAGAGTCTTTTTACAATCTCAAGCGGATTGCCTTTCGGTGTACTATCGTAGTCGCCAAGACAATTGCGCCACCAACTCTCCTCGAAGGCAGTCAGGCGGTTACGAAGAGCTTTTTGTTGAACTTCATCGAATTTTTCTCCTGCGTCAAATGCATCGTTTACGGCATCAAAGAACATCTGCCAACGCTTGCCGTAGTAACCAGCCGTAAGACCCGCCCACATACGGTTGGCGTAGTCATTCAGCTCGGCATCTCCCTCTCCCCAAGTCGTTAGCAGACAGCGTGCATTTTGCTCATAATAGAGTTTCTCTGCCTCATTCGCACCAAAGGCTCTTGCGTCTGATATCCACTTGCCCATAAGGAAATCTGTGCGAGAAGATAACAACTCTTCGAGGTCGGTATGTATAGCCATCATCTTTGTCTCCAATGCACTCATTCTGCTGCGGTCGCATTGTTCCATTGCTGCTTTGTACTCAATGAATAGGTCATTGTAGAGATTGCCAAGCATTTGACGAACAAGATTGACAAGGTCGTAAGCATATACCTCTTTTGAACTCTCGCATTCGAGCAAAAGAGCGATTGCTTCGATAAGTACAGAGTTATCGTAGCGATTCAGTATTCTATTTTTTGTGCGTTCTAACCTTTTAGCCATTGAAGGGCGGGCATTGGCGACAGTGGCTTGTGTTGTGTGTCCTACAAAGTTATACACCTTATTGTGTAGCAACAACCACGCCTTGTGTGCTCGCTCATCTTTATAGCCGAGGTGGCGGTCGGCAAGGTGGCATATCCACTTGTCGCTATCTTGATGTTGCGGCATATCCCACGCCTTCTCGAAGAGGTACTCAAACTTGAAAGGCGAGCAGTCGAAGCCTTCGAGCGTTGAGCCAAGACCGATGAGGTTGACTCCGCCATCTTTCAGCGAAGCTTCGACCTTGTCGTGAATATCTCGTAGGTCACCTGCGAGATTGGTATTTCCACCAAAGTTGCCAAGATAGCACCAAATGTAAGGTGCTCCATAGAACTTATCGGTCATACGCCATACCTCCGCACGGTCGCAGTAGTAGTCGAGAAGTATCTGCTTGGAGAGTGGAGCACCCTTCAAATAGGCCTCTATGCGTTCCGATGTCCATTGCTTGCGTTTGTGGTAGAATAGCCACGACATCTGCAACCACTCGGCGTTCTTATCAGCCTTTCGTAGTGATTCATATACCTGTTGGCTTATGCGTGCAAGGTATTCTGGCTCCCAACTTGGTGGCTCCATCTCGTTGAATACATCTAATCCATAGATGTGATCGGTGCCATAGAGGGCAGTCTGCTCTTCAATAAACAGTTTCTGAATCTTAGAATACAGGGGGTCCGATGTATCGAGTAATGTTGGCGAATATGGCGCACTAAAACCTGCCCAACAAGCCAACTTATCCATCTTTGCATTGGGGTATATGCGTTTGAGCTCCTGCGGCACGTGCCCTGCAAATGCCGGTAGCACGGGGCGCATATTCAGTTCTCGCTCACGAGCCACAATCTGTTTTTGCAGTACTTCTTGGCTTTCGAGCCACGACATCGGTACTCCTCCCTGCCAATAGTCGATATTGTTCATTCGATGCCAAGGCAGATGTGCAGGACCTGTGAAGTAGTTGCGTATCTCTTCGTCAGAGAGTCCCAATTTGCTCCATACACGATACCACACCGACTCCTGACCGGTAATGGATAGTGGCATATTCACGCCCTGCAAAGCCATCCAGTCGATGAAGTGCTCCCACTCTCGCCACTTCCACCAAGGCATCGTATAGCCATAGGTGCAGTAGTTCAGGAAAAATCTATCTTTACAACGGGCTTTTATGCACACTTCACCCTCGATAGCGGGCAACTTATCGGGCATCTCGTATTTGTCATCGACAAACCAGCCGATACTCACATTGCAATAGTAGCGCAGATAGTGGTTCAACCCCACTGCCATACTATTAGCATTGTTGCCACCAATAACTATTTTCCCATTTTTTGAGGAGAGTATAAAATAGTCTTCCCCTTTATTGGGTAACTGTTTGATTGTAAAGTATTGTTGGTGTTCAGGCAGTATTCTATTCAGCAGGGCTCTCATACTTTTTACCTCCGACGCTTCCGCCGAGATGATAAAAAGAAGAGAACAGCATAGACAGATAATTCTTTTCATTGTATTCAGATTTATGGTTACCACTCGTCATCGCCATCGCCATAGCCATCGCTATCACCGTCAAATCCTCCGAAATCATCCATCATCTCCTCGAAGATAGAGCCGGCATTCGAATCGACTGCATCGGGGTCATACTGGTCGGGCACCGGAGCATTCTCGAACGCTACACGAGGGTAGGAGAGATCAGGATTAGGCTCGGCAGAGCCCACCAACTCGATATAGAACGCACGCTCGGCGAACATATCGAAGAGATAAATCAGACGAGTGTAGTCCGCCACGATAATCTCCGCTAACGAAGTCTTCGACATAGGCAGTGGCGCATCCTCGCCCTCGTAACCCGTGTCGCCCATATCCATCAGCGTAAATTCACGGCAACGCTGCCACTCCTCGTCGGCAGTAAAAAACGACGCCATACAATCGTCATAACCAATAGAGCGAATTATAAAGTCGTGGAACTCCGAGAGTTTCATCATCGGATCGACCTCGAAATCACGAACGAAATTATCGTTCTCATCGCTCAACATTCTAAATTTAAGTATCATAGTTTTTTTTTAGTGAGTAGTTAGTAGTGAGTAGTTTATTCTCAATTCTCAATTCTCAATTCTTAATTCTTAATTCTCAATTCTTATATATCGTGCGAAAGTGGGGGAGGAACACAACCCGCCGTGTCGAAGTCGCCCCAACGCTCCGCAATAGAGTCAATCGTTGCAAACAACTCCGCAGGGTCGCTCTCCGTAACCAGGCGCATTCTCGTATCCTTGAAGTTTGGCAACCCCTTGAAGTAGTTAGAGAGGTGGCGACGCATCTCCAACACGCCCACTCGCTCACCCTTCACCTCGATAGACTTTGCCAAGTGCTCCTTCGCAATAGCCACACGCTCCACAACACTCGGCTGTGGTAATACTTCGCCCGTATCGAGATAGTGGCGCACCTCACGGAATATCCAAGGGCGACCGTATGTTGCTCGGCCAATCATCACAGCATCAACACCATAGCGGTCGAACATCTCACGAGCCTTCTCGCCCGAGTCGATATCGCCATTGCCGATAATCGGAATCTTAATCAACGGATTATTCTTCACCTTGCCAATCAGAGTCCAATCTGCCTCGCCCTTATAGAGCTGGCAGCGAGTACGACCGTGAATGGTAAGGGCTGCGATACCCACATCCTGCAAGCGGAGTGCAATCTCCTCAATATTCTTCGACTCATCGTCCCAACCAAGGCGTGTTTTTACCGTCACAGGGCGATTTACCGCCTCGACAATCTGCTTGGTCATCTCGACCATCAATGGCACATCACGCATCATTCCCGAGCCGGCACCTCGGCCCGCAATCTTCTTCATCGGGCAACCGAAGTTGATATCTATGATATCGGGATTGGCCGTCTCGGCAATCTTGGCAGCCTCGACCATAGGCTCAATCTGATTGCCATATATCTGAATGCCGACAGGTCGCTCGAAGTCGTTGATATTCAGCTTAGCACGAGATTTCCACGCATCTCGTATCAAGCCGTCCGACGAGATAAACTCGGTATAGACCATATCCGCACCAAACCGCTTACAGATGTAGCGGAACGACGGATCGGTAACATCCTCCATTGGGGCAAGAAATAACGCCTCCTTACGAAACTCTATATCGCCTATCTTCATCGTTTCTTATAAATTTGGTATGAATTAACAAGGTTTTGCCACACTATATATGCCGTAGGTGCAATGCACGCCAACGGATTGAGAAATGACTGCGAAAGCCATATCGCAAATATCGTATTCTTCTGTCCGAGGGCTTGTGCGCCGGCAACCGTATCGCCATATCGGCGACCGAGCCAATGTCCCACGCTAAACTGCACAAGGCATATAACCAACGCAACCACTGCAAGAATTATCTCTATTCGAGCATTCTCCACTCCGCCATCTATCACAAAGCAGGTAATCTTACCCATTATAATAATCAGCGACAATAGCCACAAGCCGAAGGATAACATCGAATTTCGACCTACCTTCATTGCCACCTTAGGCATCAGCCAACGGCACAGCTGAGCCGCTACAAACGGTAATATAAGCAGTGGCGTAACACGCATTATGATAACCATAAACGAGCAAGAACCATTACCCCAAGCCGAAAGGAGCGGTGGAATAATGAACGCTGTAAGGATATTACATATCAGGCTATGTGTAGCCATCGTCTCGACCTTTGCTCCAAGCATTCCTGCCAAGACCATGGCACCCATTGCCATCGGTGTCAGTGCGCAAATCATACCTCCTTGCGCCACCGTATCGCCCAGCGGCTTCAACGCCCAATATACCACAAAAGTTGCCACCACCTGCGCCACCATAAGCCAAAGGTGCAACATCTTTGGTTTCATCTCCTTGACCGACACACGGCAGAAGGTGCAGAAGAGCATCGAAAAGATAAAAAATGGGGTAGAGATCTCGCCACTCCACCTATCGAATTCCGTAATCGGATAACACAACAATACGCCTATCGCCATACAGATAGGCATGGCGATAGAGCGCATTGTATGTGATGAAATTCGCATTTGTTAATCGTTATTCAATTCCGTTGAAGAAGTATGGAGCATACTTGAAGCCACACTTGTCGTACAACTTACGCAACAGATGCATACGACGAGCAAAGTCATCGTAGTTCTGGTTGCCATACGACCAACCCACCTCGGCAAGAGCCGCTGTACGAGGCAAAATCATATGCTGCACATGGTCGAATGTAGCCACATACTCGGTCCACATATTACCCTGCACACCAACGATAACCTTGCGCTGCTCCTCATTCAACTCATTATACGGATCGAGCGAATAGGCCTTACGCAAAGGCAACTGATACTTCTTACCGTTACCTGCTGCGCAGATAGGCTCGTTATTTCCATCGTGGTCAGAAGTCTGGCAATAATCCAAGTAGCAGTAGTGGCGTGGAGTCATAATAACCTGATTTCCCAATTTAGCAGCCAAGATACCACGCTGTGCGCCTCTCCAAGCCATTACGGTTGCGGTCTTCGAAACACCACCTTCGAGAATCTCGTCCCAGCCGATAATGCTGCGACCGTGCTTCTCCGACAAGTACTTCTCAACACGCTTCATAAAGTAGCTCTGCAACTCGT
Organism: Alistipes sp.; assembly: GCA_017502025.1. Classification (GTDB taxonomy): domain Bacteria; phylum Bacteroidota; class Bacteroidia; order Bacteroidales; family Rikenellaceae; genus Alistipes. Next base: position 6,157 of record JAFVVS010000007.1, read on the forward strand.
GCTCATCCTTCAAGCCCTCCTCTTTCATTCGTTGCTGGCACTCAGGGCACACCTTCCAACGATGTTTAGGGCACTCGTCACCACCAATGTGGATAAACTTCGATGGGAACAATGCAGCCACCTCGTCGAGCACACCCTCGATAAACTCGAATGTCGACTCACGACCTACGCACAACACATCCTTCGAGATTCCCCAACGGGTACGCACCTCGTATGGACCCTTTGTGCAACCGAGCTCCGGATATGATGCCAACGCTGCAACCATATGACCAGGCATATCAATCTCAGGAATAACCTCGATATATCGCTCTGCTGCATAGCGCACGATATCACGAACCTGCTCCTGTGTGAAGAAGCCACCATAAGGCTTGCCGTCGTAGTTGTTATTCTTCTTTGTATGCAAGCCAACCAAGGTCTCCTTACGCATTGAGCCAACCTTTGTGAGGTTTGGATACTTCTTAATCTCGATACGCCAGCCCTGGTCCTCGGTCAAGTGCCAATGGAAGCGGTTCATCTTGTGCATAGCGAGGATATCGATATACTTCTTAACCTCCTCTACGCTGAAAATATGACGGCAAACATCGAGCATACCGCCACGATAAGCGAAGTGAGGCTTATCCTCCACCTTCATACACTCAACCTTCACCTTCTTGCCACCCTTAGAGTGGAATACCACCTGGCGAAGGCTCTGCAAGCCGTAGAATACGCCCTGCTCGCTACCGCCCTTGATAACAACGCCACCCTTTGTGATATCGAGGGTATAACCCTCAGGGGTAAGATTCTTGTCAATCGAGAGAACGATTGCGCCATTGCTTGGAGCTACGCCCTCAGCAACATTGAGCTGCAAGCCCTTCTCCTCTGCAACATACTTGCAGAAGATTGTAGCAGGGCGCACAAGCGACTTATCCGCAGCATAAACCACTGTCTTCGAAGACAATGCACACTTTCCCTTCTGCGGCTCATACGACGCAGGTCGAGGAATAATTACACACTCGGCAGCCATCGCTGCACACGCCACGACAATCGCAGCACAAGTCAGAAATAATTTTTTCATAATAGTTAAATATTAGGTTATTTTTGGGGTTTTGTACTCTCTTTTAACCACTGTAAATCTTCGTCGGATAGCTCATAGAGCGATGCCGTGCGGTAGATACCGCCCCAGGCAGTAAGATGGTCATTCACGCTTCCTCGCTTGCGACCTACCGTAGCATACTTACTCCAACGAGATGGGAATATAGCCTCATTCTTGGCTCCAACAGGGCGCTCCAAGCCGTGCCATACGGTACGACCTTCATAGGCAAAGCCCTGTGTTCCATTACGCCAAATCAACTCGGCGACCTCACGCCACAACGGCTCATTGTCGACCTTTGCAAGCCACAAATATTCGCCAATAAGCAGTGCGCCATACTCATCGATAGCAGGGTGCTCGACGCCTACGATATTTGCACCTGCCGGCTTCCAATTAAACACCGTCAAGTCGTCATCGGCATCATATATAGGATTATGGATGTATATCCACGATGCAAAATACCACGCAGCCTTGCGAGCATACTCCAAATATTTGTCATCGGCAGTCTGTTCATACATATACTTTGCCGTAGTAAAGAATGGCTGAATGCCCTCCTTGTCGATACTCGAACAATCCATCGCACCACCAAAACAACGGAAGTTGTCTATGTCGTGCGAGTAGTAGTAATCGAATGCTCGCTCTATGACAGGCAAGATACGCTCATCGCCCGTAAGTGCGTGATAACGAGCCAATCCCATAAGCATAAAGCCTGCACCGTCGCCATTATAGGTTACAACCTCTCCTGTCTTGCCATCCCAAACCGAGCCGACGGCACCATCCTCTCGAATACCATTCAAAACAATATCGACAATGGGCTTTGCGGCTGCCTCAAACGCCGAGCCATCACGACCATTCTCATTCAGCAGAATTGCCACACGTGACAACTCGCTGATAGCCCAGCCCAAGTTGGAAGCATCTCGCTTGTCGTGGCCACGATTGCGATTGCTTCTGAATATACCATTTTCGTAGCGACGCTTCTCTATCCAACTACGCAATAGCTTTTCGCCCCACTCGACATTTTCCGGAGAGTTATTGCGAAAGCCATACTCCATAGCCAAGCGAGCCGCCTGGAACGACTGACTTGCAAAGCCGATATCACGACCGTAACTTTTTACATACTCGCCCTCTTTAAGTGACTTCGACTCCGTCACATAATCCTTCCACCAATGGTTCTTATCGGGGTTTTGCTCGTAGTACGATACAGGATGCCCCTCCTCCGAGAGGCCTGTGCCATAATATCCTGCACGAAATTTCATATCATCGATGATACCCTCGAACCAGAAACCATTCTCATCCTGACAACGGCTCCAATCCTGATAGGTCTTATCGAGTGCCAACACCTCATCCACACTCCACTGTGCGGGTACAGTGTGGTCCAACTTGCGCCAAGCCGAGCGGAAAACCTCCGCAAAGCCATAACCCTTCATCTTTGGCTTGCCAATAACGGCATTTGCCTTGAATGTGTAGCGCTTGTGTGGCTCGATAGTGAGCTTCTCGACAAAACCCTCCGAGAACTTCATCTTATCGGAGTAGCAGAGTGGGGCTTCGCTAACAGGCCAATAGATAATATGGCTGAACGAGCCATCCTCCTTTCGCTCCATTGAACAAGAGCTCTCGTATGATAAAGCATCCTTGTCCGAAGCATAAAGGCCAAAGACAAATCTCTCATTTTCAGAGATTGTGCACGAAGGAATAGAGCCTCTATCGTAGGCAAATACCCAAGGCTCACCCTTGTACTCCCAACCCTGTGGAAAAGGGATAAAGCCTTTACTATCGCCATAGCTCTGTGGCAGTTCCAAGTTTGCACCGTAACCATTGCCATTATAGTTTATACCTGGCAAGAGGTAGCTATCTGCCTTCAAGCAGGGTTCAGCTACGAGGGCCACTCGAACATCAACGGCCTCTTCGAGGTGATTCTCAACGGTTACAACAACCTCCCATTCGCCACCCTTGCGAACTGTCTCAACCTTTGCCTCTACACCCTCGATATAAGGTAGGGTAGTTGCAGTAAAGGTGACTTTGGGCATACAGCCGACAAACAACACCGCAAGAGCCGCTATTCCAAGAAGTTCAACCAATCGCTTCATATCCAACAGAATTGAGTTATTACCTACAAAGGTAATAAAAAAAAAGAATCTGCACAACTTCTGCGCAGATTCCTTCTCAATATGCCCTCGATTACTCGATAATGCCGGCACGACGGAAGATGTAGTCGACATTTTTGAGGTAGTACTCCAAAGTGAAGCACGAATCCAACTCCTCACGAGTAAGCTTCGACATAACCTTCTCGTTCTCTGCCAAGAGCTCCTGATAGTCAGCACGCTCTGCCATAGCACGCATAGCAACAGGCTGAACGGTATCGTAAGCCTCCTCACGAGAGAAGCCCTTGTCAATCAAGGCGTTCATCACACGCTGTGCGAAGATAACCTTGCGAGTACGATAGATATTCTCCATCATCACATCCTCGAATACTACGAGGTTGTCCAAGATACCCATAAAGCGGTTGAGCATATAGTCCAACAACTCGGTAGCATCAGGCAAGATGATACGCTCGGTTGCCGAGTGCGAGATATCACGCTCGTGCCACAAAGCCACATTCTCGCAAGCGGTAGCCATATAGCCACGCATTACACGAGCACAACCGCAGATATTCTCCGACGAGATTGGGTTACGCTTGTGAGGCATTGCGCTCGAACCCTTCTGACCCTTGCCGAAAGCCTCCTCGACCTCGTGCACCTCGGTACGCTGCAAGTTACGAACTTCGAGAGCCATCTGCTCCAACGACGATGCGATAACTGCCAATGTAGCAATGTAATAGGCGTGGCGATCACGCTGAATAACCTGAGTCGAAACATTTGCAGAGTCGATACCCAACTTCTCGCAAACATAGTCCTGAATCATTGGCGGAATGTTTGCAAAGTTGCCCACAGCACCGCTCATCTTACCAACCTCTACGCCACGAGCAGCAGTGCGGAAACGCTCGATATTGCGCTTCATCTCCTCGTACCACAAAGCCCACTTCAAGCCGAAGCAGGTGATGTCGGCGTGGATACCGTGAGTACGACCGATGCAAGGGGTGTTGCGGAACTCCAAAGCACGGCGCTTCAAAACTGCCAAGAAAGCCTCCAAGTCCTTCTCCAAAATCTCGTTAGCCTGACGGAGCAGATAACCATTTGCGGTATCCACGACATCGGTCGAGGTCAAGCCGTAGTGTACCCACTTACGCTCCTCGCCGAGGGTCTCCGACACGGCACGAGTAAATGCCACAACATCGTGGCGAGTCTGCTCCTCGATCTCCTTGATGCGGTCAATCGAGAACGAAGCCTTTGCCCACAACTTCTCGACATCCTCGGCTGGCACTACGCCCAACTTGCTCCAAGCCTCCGAGGCCAAAATCTCAACTTTGAGGTATGCGCTAAACTTGTTGTGCTCTGTCCACACATCACGCATAACCTTTCTGCTATAACGCTCAATCATAATATGTTATGTTTAATTATTTAATAATTCGGTTTAACTGCTATTTCAAATTTCCAAAATCGTAAATGATTAGGCTATTTTTGTGCGAAGCAAGGCGATGAAAGCGGAGCATACTATGGTGTATGTGAGCATTTCAGCGACCGCAGATTCGTGCAAAAAGAGCCAATCAGAACGATTTTATTTAATAATTCGATTTAGGTAACACTCAATGGTATTTTTCATCAACATTGTGATAGTCATCGGGCCTACGCCACCAGGTACAGGAGTGATGAACGAAGCCACCTCCTTTGCTGCTATGGTATCGACATCGCCACACAACTTGCCGGTTTCGGGGTCACGATTTACGCCCACATCGATAACGACTGCGCCCGGCTTAATCATATCGGCAGTGATGAGGTGCTTGCGACCAACCGCTGCCACCAGAATATCCGCCTCACGGCATACTGCGCCCAAGTCGGCAGTGCGTGAGTGAGCGATAGTAACCGTAGCGTTGGCATCAAGCAGGAGCTTGACCATAGGCTTGCCCACGATATTGCTACGACCAACTACAACCGCCTTTTTGCCCGCTACATCGAAGCCACACTCGGCAATCATCTGCATAACGCCCTTTGGTGTGCAAGGCACGATACAAGGCTTTCCGAGCCACAAATTGGCGACATTGGCAGGGTGGAAGCCATCCACATCCTTCTCGAAGGCGATAGCATCAATTACTCGCTCCTCATTGATATGCTTTGGCAATGGCAACTGCACCAACACACCATCAATAAGCGCATCGGCATTCAAGCGGTCAATCTCCGCCAAGAGAGCCTCCTCGGTGGTATCGGCAGGCATAGTGATAAGTTCGCTACGGATACCGACCTCCTCGGCAGCCTTAATCTTGCCACGCACATACGACTGGCTTGCAGGGTTTTCGCCCACAAGAATAACTGCCAACGAAGGCACACGACCATACTTTTCGGCCAACGCCTTAACCTCCTCTGCCATTTCGCCCTTCAAGCGCAACGACAACTGTTTTCCGTCAATGATATTTCCCATATTTTTTAGACGAAAGACGAGAGACGAAAGACGAAAGAAAACTCTAAATTCTCTAAACTCCTTAATCTCCCTAAATTCATTTATATTCTACTTAAATGCCTTATGTCCGATATCTGTACGATGGAATAGGTTCTCGCACTCAATTTTTGAAACCTCTTCGTTAGCCTTGCGGTGCGCATCGGCAAGGGTAGCTCCCTTTGCAACGACGAACAACACACGACCACCTGCGGTTACCAACTCGCCATCCTTAACGGCTGTACCCATATGGAACACTGTGCCGTCGACCTTCTCGGTGCCGTGAATAGGGTAGCCCTTTGCGTAGTCGCCAGGGTAGCCCTTCGATGCAAGAACGATACCGAGGGTAACATCCTTGCTCCATACGATTTCGGCTGGCTTCTCGCCCTTTGCTACCGCCTCGAATACATTGGCTATATCGCTGTCAATCAACGGCAAAACAACCTCAGTCTCGGGGTCGCCAAAGCGAGCGTTAAACTCGATAACCTTCACTCCGTCAGGGGTTTTCATCAAACCGCCATAGAGCACGCCTGTCAATGGGCAACCCTCCTCGACCATCGCCTTTGCGGTAGGTTGCATAACCTTCTCCATAGCAAATTCGAGGTCCTCATCGGTGATAAACGGCAACGAGGTGTAAGCACCCATACCGCCTGTATTAGGGCCCTTATCGCCATCGTAAGCACGCTTGTGGTCTTGTGCCACAGGCATAGGATAGACATTCTCGCCCTCCACAAAGCACATCAACGAGAACTCCGGACCTGTCAAGAAGTCCTCCACAACCACACGACCCTTACCGAAGCGGTCGTCGAGGAGCATATCACGCAAAGCCTCACGAGCCTCATCCATCGTCTCGGCAATAACCACGCCCTTACCTGCTGCCAAGCCGTCATATTTCAACACTGCCGGCAATGGTCGAGCCTCGACATAGGCTACCGCCTCGTCGTAGTTGTCGAACGCCTTATATCCTGCGGTTGGGATGTCGTACTTCGCCATCAACTCCTTGGCAAACTCCTTCGAGGTTTCGATGCGCGCTGCCGACTTCGTATGACCGAAGATTTTAAGTCCCTCCTTGCGGAACTCGTCGGCAATACCTACCGCCAAAGCTGCCTCAGGACCTACTACGGTCAAGTCGATAGCGTTCTCCTTGGCAAATGCCTTCAAGCCCTCGACATCGGTATCCTTAATCGCTACGCACTCGGCCTGCTGGGCAATACCCGCATTTCCTGGTGCGCAGTATATCTTATCTACGCTCGGCGAACGGAACAACGCATCGACAATAGCGTGCTCACGACCACCCGAGCCAACGACTAAAACTTTCATAAAAATTTCATTTTTAATTGAGGATTGAAAATTGAGAATTGAGGATTATTTTTTTGATATAAACAATCAAATTCTCAATTCTTAATTCTCAATTCTTAATTCACTTGCCCAGCACGTCAGCCAGTTCGTCGATGGTCTTGTCGAACACGGCCAGTGCGTCTGCCACAACCGTGGGGCTGGTCAGGTCGATGCCGGCGATTTTCAGTTCTTCCAGAGGATAATCGGATCCGCCGGTGGTCAGGAACTTCAGGTAGCCGGAGGCATCGCCGGTTTCCAGAATCCGGGAAGCAATGGCCACAGCGGAGCAGAAGCCCGTTGCGTACTGGTATACATAGAACGCCCGGTAGAAATGGGGGATGTAGCTCCATTCCACGGCAATATTGTCCTGCATACCGGCTTCGCTGTAATACTGCTTTTCCAGATCCAGATAGATCCCGTTGAGGCATTCGGCGTTCAGGGTTTCCCC
>JAFVVS010000008.1 GCA_017502025.1 Alistipes sp.
CCCTGTTAATCCGGGTGTCTGCTCGTCGTATATCTACTCGCTCAAACCGGGCGATAAGATCACTATGTCGGGTCCTTACGGAGAGTTCTTCCTCCCTGATAACTTGCCGGATACTCAGGAGCTCATCTTTATCGGTGGTGGTGCAGGTATGGCGCCTATGCGTTCGCACATTATGCATCTGTTCAAGACCGAGAAGACCAAGCGCCCTGTTACCTTCTGGTATGGTGCTCGTTCGCTCAAAGAGGCGTTCTATTTGGAGGACTACGCAGAGATCGAGCGTGAGTTCCCTAACTTCAAGTTCAACCTTGCTCTCGACCGTCCGGATCCGGAGGCAGATGCAGCAGGCGTTGACTACAAGGTAGGTTTCGTACACAATGTTCTCTTCGAGAACTACCTCAAAAACCACGAGGATCCAGAGGGATGTATCTACCTTATGTGCGGACCTCCAATGATGGTCGGAGCAGTTGAAAAGCTCCTCGACTCTCTCGGCGTTCCACCGGAGAATATCTTGTACGATAACTTCGGCGCATAACGCTAATTTTTAGCGGTAAATTTTGCACCGCTCTTCAATAACCGAGTCCTCACATAGGTCTACTATGCTGCGGACTCGGTTTTTTGTTTGGCACAAAATTTCCTCACTAAAAATTAGTGTTATGTTGTTGTGTTGTATGCTGCGCAAGCGGATTTCTTGTGCGCCTTATATTTGCCTCCTTAAAATGCGTTTTACCGTATTGCACTGTATGCTGCGCATCGGGCTTCTTGTTTGCCTCAAAAATAGCTCAATCAAAATGCGTTTTATGTTATTGTGGAGGTCTTTGCTTATTCTCCCTATTTCCCCTATAACCCCTATCGCCCCTAAAAAGTTAGAGAGTCTAATGACTTGCTATCACTAAACTCCCTAAACTCCCTAATTTCCCTAAATTCTCTTTGCGCTTTCAGGACTCCGAAGGTTATCACGGCGCAACCGAATTAAGGGCGATTAACGGCTAGTAACGACTAGTAAAGAAAAGCGCAGCCCCTTACTTGCCCTTACTAAATTCAACCAACTCCTAACTCCTAACTCCTAACTGCCCTCAAAAGCTAATGGCTAATGGCTAATAGCCAAAAAAAGTGGAGAGCCTAAACTCTCCACTTTTTAACTCTCCACTCTCAACTCTATCTGAAAATGTGGCTCTTAACAACCTTGCCTGTCATATCAATCATATCGACCTTCACGCCGTTGTTGTTGATATTCACCTTTGCTGCGGTGTTGTGGGCATTCACAAGGATAGGGAAGTTTGCGCCTGTCTCCTCCGGTTTGTTGTAGGAGTAGCGATGGGTGTGACCTCCGAGCATAAGGGTGATGTTCGCCTTATTGAGGATAGGGAGGAACAACTCGCCCGAATATTTAGGACCGTGCCACATATTCTTGCCACCGATAGGTGCCATATGCATAAGCACGATGCGGTGCTTTGCGCTCTTGCACTCCTCGCTCTCTACGACCTTTTTGAGCCACTCTGCCTCCTCACGACGGAATTGGTCATAAACGGCTGTCTCGTAGTATTCGAGGTCGCTATCCGGCTTATCTTCGCCACCATCGAGGATGATGAAGAAGGTGTCGGCGTGCTTCAATGTGAAGTATGTCTTACCTGTCGGAGTAGGGAAGTAGTCGAGGAACTTGGTAGCGAAAACGCCACGGGTTTCGTGGTTACCACGCACGAGGTAGAACGGAATTTGGCGTGCGAAACGCTCAATCGAGGCATTTACGAAGCCATTGAAGAGAATCTCCACATTTGGCACCTGGCTCACCATATCGCCATTGTAGAATACCATCTCGGTCTTGCCATCCTCGAAGGTGTTGAGCAGTGCATCCATCTTCTCCTGCTTGGCGTGGATGTCGTTCAAGACGATAAACTGAGTGCTCTCCTTCTTTGGATCGAGGGTGTTGAAGCCCGGGTATCTCCTGCCATAGATGCGAGCGGTAACGATGTCGCCATAGTGCAAGCGGTGACGGCGGGTGCCGAGAACCTCCTTCGACGATACGGAGTAGCAATACTTCTTGCCCGGCTCCAAACCTGTGATGCGTACCTGATGCTCGGTGCCGAATACTCGCTTACCGAGGTAGGTCTGGTAGAACTTAGGGCGCTCCACATTGTAGAAGTTGGTGCCATCTACGGGTGCAACCTCAACCCACGACATAGCCTGCTGGTCGGTCACCCAAACGATAGTAGCCTCGGTGTCGGTTACCGCCTGCAAGTAGGGACCATAGATAATCTTGATTGCCTGTGCCGAATATACGCCACAAAACAACGCTGCAACTAAAAGTAACTTTTTCATATTGGTTTGGTTTTAGGTTTTTACTTTTTCGTCTATTTGAACGAGTGGGTGTGCTTGACTGCGCCATCCATACCCACAACTTCGACCTTCACGCCACCATTGTCGACCTTAACCTTCAAGGCATCCTCGAACGAATTGACTACGATAGGGAATGCGGCTTGGTCGTCGTGGAACGAGTACTTATGAACATGTCCGCACAACATTACCGAGATGTTCGCCTTATTTAATATAGGTATGAACAACTCTCTAATCTGCTTGGTGCCGTGCCACATCTTGTGACCATCGACAGGTGGCATATGCAGGAGCACGATGCGACGCTTTGCGCTCTTGCACTCCTCGCTCTCTACAACCTTTTTGAGCCACTCAGCCTCCTCCTTACGATAGGCATCGTAAGCGGCAGTCTCGTAGTACTCGATATTGCTATCGGGCTTATCCTCGCCACCATCGAGCGCAATAAAGAAGGTGTTGCCGTGTGTGAAGGTGTAGTATGGCTTGCCCGTAGTCGTAGGGAAGTAGTCCGAGAATTTGAGGGCGCACTTGCCACGAGTCTCGTGGTTACCACGCACATAGAAGAATGGAACATCGCTTGCGAAGTGCTTCACCGCAGTGTCGAGGAAGCCGTCGAAGATAATCTTCTCGCTCGGTACGCTGCTCACCATATCGCCATTGAAAATCACCATATCGGTCGTATTCTTGTCGAAGCAGTGGGTGAGGTAAGCCTCCATCTTCTCTATCTTGGCGTGCACATCGTTCATCACCACGAACTCGATGCTCTCCTTCTTCGGGTCGAGCGTAGGGATGGTCTGCGCACCCTTGCGATAGACATTTGTCGAGACAATTTGACCGTAACTTATGCGGTGACCCTTCTGTTCGAGTACCTCCTTCGAGGCTATGGCGTAGCGATACTTCGTGCCGGGTTTCAAGCCCGTAACACGCACCTGATGCAGAGTGCCGATAACTCGCTTGCCAAAGTGGGTCTGGTAGAACTTCTCTCGGTCGAGGTAGTAGAAGTGCTTGCCATCTTCGGGTGCAACCTCCACCCACGACAATGCATCCACATCGGTAACCCAGATAATGGTAGCCTCGGTGTCGCTAACCGCCTGCAAGTAGGGTCCGTGGATAATCTTGATAGCCTGTGCCGACCATACGCCACAGAGCAACATCGCAACGAGAAGGAGTCGTTTCATACTATTCTGCTTTTTTGTGTTGTTATCTGCCATACTTCTTAATCACGCCACGACCGCCCAGCGATGCACGCACGAATGCCAAAATCTGGTCACGCTCGGGCGACTGCGGAAGGGTGTTTTCCACCTCGTTGCAAGCGTTCGAGAAGTTCAAATCGCTCTGGAAAATGATGCGGTAGGCGTTGTGAATATCCTCAATCTGCTCCGCAGTGAAGCCACGACGCTGCAAGCCCAACTTGTTGATGCCGGCATACGAGCCTGTCTCACGCATAGTAACAAACGGTGGTATATCCTGACGCACCAGCGATCCGCCCTGTACCATCGAGTGGTCGCCAATCTTGCACCACTGATGAACTGCCGAGTGACCGCCAATTACTACCCAGTCGCCAACCTCGACCTCGCCCGCAAGCGATACTCGGTTTGCGATAACGCAGTGGCTACCCACAACATCGTCGTGAGCCACATGGACATACGCCATCAAGAGGTTTCCATTGCCCACAACGGTAGTGCCACGAGATGCGGTACCACGGCTGATGGTTACACACTCACGGATGTCGTTGTCGTCGCCAATTACGGCAGTGGTCTTCTCGCCCACGAACTTCAAATCCTGTGGAAGGCACGAAATCGAAGCCGCAGTGTGAATCTTGTTGCGCTTACCAATGCGTGCGCCGTCGTGAATTACGGCACCCGGGCCAATCCAGCAATCATCGCCGATCTCAACATCGCCTGCGATGTAGGCGAATGGTTCTACTGTAACATTCTCTCCCAATTTAGCGTCTGGGTGAACATAAGCCAAAGGACTAATCATATCTAAAATTCAAAATTAAAAATTCAAAATGCAAAATTGCCATTAGCCATTAGCTATTGGCTATTAGCTTTTTTATTGAAATTTATTTATTTTTGATAATTTGTGCTACGATGGTCGCCTCGCAAGCGAGGGTGTCGCCTACGAAGACCTTACACTCCACATCTGCCAAGTTGCGACGAGGCAACTCTGCCAATACACACTCAATCTGCATAGTGTCGCCCGGCACAATCTTGTGGCGGAAGCGAACATTATCGATGCGGAGGAAGTAGGTCGAGTAGTTCTCCGGATCCTCAACCTTGCTCAATACATACAGACCGCTCACCTGTGCCATCGCCTCTACAATCAACACTCCAGGCATAATAGGCTCACTTGGGAAGTGACCCTGGAAGAATGGCTCGTTGATAGTTACCTGCTTGATACCCGCAATCGAGAGGTCGTCCATATGGTAAATTCTATCGACCAAGAGGAACGGAAAACGATGTGGCAACATTCGCTGAATATCCATAATGTCGAGCAACGGCGCCTTCTTGCGGTCGTACTTGAAGCGAGGCTTTACACCCTCTCGACGAATCGAGTTGCGGATTTGCTTCATAAACTCGGTGTTGGCATAGTGACCAGGGCGTGTTGCCATAACGCTACCCTTGATGCGCATACCGAGCAGTGCGAAGTCGCCGAGGAGGTCCAACAACTTGTGGCGTGCCATCTCGTTGGTCGAACGGAGTTCGAGGTTGTTGAGATATCCACCCGTAACCTTTATATCCTTCTTGTCGAAGAGGGTCGAGAGTCGCTGCAACTGCTCCTCCGTAACGGGGTTTTCCACAATTACGATGGCATTATCTACATCGCCACCCTTTACCAAGCCTGCTGCTGCCAACATCTCAATCTCGTGAAGGAATACGAAGGTGCGGTTTGGAGCAATCTTCTCCTGATAGTTGTCCTCGGGGTTGAAGGTGGCGTATTGGTTGCCGATAACCTTCGAGTTGAAGTCGATATGTACCGAAGCGGAGAACTCCTCGTTGGGATAGATAGCCAACATCACACCCTTCTCGGGAATAGCATAGACCTGCTTCTCGGTCACCTCGTAGAACTTGCGGTCGGCAGACTGCTCAACCACGCCTACACGCAAAATCTCGGCTGCATACTCTCGTGCCGAGCCATCCATAATCGGAGTCTCGGGTGCGTTGATATCAATCAAAGCATTATCCACGCCGAGAGTCCAGAGTGCCGACATAATATGCTCGATTGTGCTGACACGAGCCTCGCCCTGTGCGATGGTCGTACCTCGTGAGGTGTCTATAACATAGTCGCAAAGCGCAGGTACCGAAGGTGCGCCTGCAAGGTCGATGCGGCGGAAGACTATTCCGTGGTTTTCGGGTGCAGGGCTAACGGTCATTGTCACCTGCTTTCCGGTGTGGAGTCCCTTACCCGAAAAGGTAATCGGAGCACCAAGTGTATTCTGTTTTACCGACATAATGTTCCAAATTTTACAAAATGGTAAGTATAATCTTCACAAAGATAGTATTTTTTCCTCAAAATTGTTAATTTTGCATATTATTTTACGCAGGCTATGGAGCAAAAGAGCGATAATAGAGAAAAAGAGCAGCAACAACCCCCTCGACAGCGCAGGCAGAGACTTCGTTTGCCATTCGATAATCGCAGGGAGGACCCTGTAAGTTGGATATACGACAACCGAGTAGGTTTGTGCGTAACCGTCATCGTATATCTGGTCTTTGCCATAGTCTTCGTGTCGGCAAAAATCAGCTCCTCGAAGCGTGCTGTAAATGAGACGATGTATATCGACCTGGGCGAGGTGGAGCTCGTATCGGAGGAGCTCGAACGCCTCAAAGAGGAGGTGCGCCGAAAGAGCGATATCGATTGGAAGTCGATTCGCAATCTCTCCTCGAATGAGAATGCCTTGAACGAGAATCTCGAAGACGAGAAGGGTACCGATGTGTCGGAGTTGAACGCTGCTGCCGAGGCGGTCGAAAAGGAGCGCAGAGCCAATCAGGAGGCATACGAGCGAGGTCTGCGTGAGGCGAATGCCATAGGCGAAAATCGCAAATCGGGCGAGGGTGATGCCGAGCGCAAAGACTCCAAGCGCAAGGGTAGTGTGACGGTGAGCTTCTCGTTCAAAAATCCTGTCCGATATAGCCGCCATTTGGTCAAACCTGCATACCGCTGCGAGGGTGGTGGCGAGGTTGTTGTATCGGTGGTGGTAAATCAGCGTGGCGAGGTTATCTCGGCGGTGGTTACGAGTGGTGGCGATGAGTGTATGCGCCAAACGGCTGTCGAGTCGGCTCGCAACTCACGCTTCGACATAAACAATAACGCTCCTGCCAAGCAACAAGGAACGATAACTTATATCTTTATTCCGCAATAGCGGAATAAAATAGTTGAGAGTTTAGAACGAAGAGTTGAGAGTTAAATAGCTTTTTGTATATGCGTAAAGTTTTGGCAATAGTATTCGTTATGCTCTGTTTTGCCGTATCGGCAAAGCAGACCGACTCGCTATCGCTCAATAAAAAAGATAAAAATCTCTCCACTCTCAACTCTCCACTCTCAACTCCAAAGAGCCAATATCCCGTAATCGGAATGTGGAAGCAGAACTATATGGTGACGGGCTTTGCTACCAACCACCCTGTGTCGCAATACTCCTCGGATATAAAATTTCAGTTGAGTTTGGCGTTGCGACTGTGGAATATCAATGGCAAGGTTGATTTTCTTGCAACCTACTCGCAACGAAGCGTTTGGGATGTCTATCAGAAGTCGTGCCCCTTCCGTGAGACGGCATATAACCCCGGCTTTTGGGTGGCGTGGCAGACGAGCGAAAAGGTGCGTTTGCTCTTCGCTATCGAGCACGAATCGAACGGTATTGGACTCGAAAGCGGGCAATCCCGCTCATTCAACTACGCTACCGTGGCTTGTCTTTACGAGCCGACTGCCCATTGGCGATTGGGTGCAAGGGCGTGGTATGGCTACTTCTTTCACGATGAGGATATAAATCAGAAGTACTTTCGTTATCGTGGCGTGATGCAGTTGTGGGGTACATTCCACACCCTCAATGACCGTTTTTCGGTTACGGCACTCGTAAATCCGACCGTGACTTTCGCCCGCTACAATGTGCAACTCGAAGCGTCGTGGCGAATGGCAAAGCGAGGCGATTGGTTGCCCTGTCTGTTCGTGCAGTACAACTACGGCTACGGTGAAACAATGATAGACTACGATAAGTTGCATAGCAAAATACGCATCGGTATCTCGCTGATGAACAACAAACTAAATCTATATTAGTTGAGAGTTGAGAGTTGAGAGTTGAGAGACGAAAGACGAGAGACGAAAGACGAGAGACGAGAGACGAGAGACGAGAGGAACGGAAAACGGAAAACTGAGAACTGAGAGCGCACTCCTTAAACTCCCTAAATTCCCTAAATTCCTTAAACTCCTTAACAAGGTTTGCGCCTTGACAAGGGTTGGAGTTCAGAAAACTAAAAAAAAGACAAACTATAATGATAAATGCAGAACACTTCCTACTGATTGGAGCCATACTACTCTTTGTGGCGGTTATGGCGGGCAAGGTGGCGTACCGTTTTAACGCCCCTGCGCTCTTGCTCTTTTTGGCGGTAGGTCTGTTCTTTGGCTACGATATTCTCTCGTTCAACTCACCCGAGCTGACCCAATTTATCGGTATGGTGTCGCTCTGTATCATCCTCTTCTCGGGTGGTATGGATACCAAATTCTCGGAGATTAAGCCCGTGCTTGCCGAGGGTATAACCCTCGCTACGGCAGGCGTTTTGATGACCGCTATGTTGCTTGGCGGTTTTATCTATCTGGTGTCGCCTTGGCTTGGCGTGGAGTTGTCGTTCCCGCTGGCGCTGCTTCTCGCATCGACCATATCTTCAACCGACTCGGCATCGGTCTTTTCGATTTTGCGTACTCGCCGACAGGGCTTGCGTGAGAATTTGCGACCATTGTTGGAGTTGGAGAGCGGCTCGAACGACCCTATGGCATATATTCTGGTTATTCTGCTTATCAGAATGCTCGGTGGCAATGGCGAAGAGATTAGCGCAGGCGGTGCCGTGCTTATGCTGGTGGTACAGATGGCAGTCGGAGCGTTAGTGGGCTACCTCTTTGGTCGTGCTTCGGTGTGGATTATCAACAAAATAAATATCAACAACGCATCGCTCTACTCGGTGTTGCTGTTGGCGTGTGTATTCTTCACCTTCTCATTCACCTCGCTCATCAAGGGCAACGGCTACTTGGCGGTCTATATTGCAGGTCTTATCGTGGGTAACAACAAACTCGTGAATAAGCGCACCGTGACCACCTTCTTCGACGGAATAACCTGGTTGTTCCAGATTATTATGTTCCTTATGCTAGGTCTGTTGGTTACGCTCGAAGATGCTCTGCAACCGCAAATTCTGCTCCTTGGCGCAGTGGCAGGCTTGTTCCTGATGTTTGTAGCACGCCCTGTGGCGGTGATTTTGGCACTATCGCCCTTCCGTAAGCTATCGAAGAAGGCTCGTGGCTACATCTCGTGGGTGGGTCTGCGAGGTGCTGTGCCGATTATCTTTGCGACCTATCCGTGGGTGGCAAAAATCGAGGGTGCCGAGGTTATCTTCAATGTGGTATTCATTATGACCATCCTCTCTCTGGTGGTGCAGGGTACCACAGTCAGCAGTATGGCGGAGTTGTTCGGCTTGGCATTCACCGAGAAGGAGAGTAAGTTCGAGAGTGCCTTGCAGGATAAGGTGAAGTCCGCCTTCACCGAGATTGCCGTAACCGAGCAGATGCTTTCGGCAGGAAATACGCTTAACAAGGTGGCTCTGCCCGACAATACTCTGGTGGTGATGGTGTGTCGTGATGGCGACTACTTCGTGCCGAAGGGTGGTGCTGAGTTGCACTTGGGCGATAAGTTATTGATTTTGTCTGATAGAAATGACGAACTCGCAGCCCACTACAAGGAATACGGTGTAGAGGATATAATTTCGTTCAAGTAGGGACAAATCCTTTCTAAACCTTTGTAAGTAGAATAAATTCCCTATCTTTGCATTATGGAGTTGTGCGAAACGGAGAAGAGTTGGTTTGCTATGCGTGCGACCTATGGTCGTAACCTTATGGCGCAGAGGGTGCTCGAAGTGCAGAAAATCGAGAGCTTTGTGCCTATGCGCAAGCGTACCGTCAAGCTCGGTCGTCGCATCAAAACCGACACTATTCCCGTGGTGCGAGATTTGATTTTCGTGCTTGCCGAGCGAGATGCAATTCAGGAGGCAAAGGGCAAAATACCATATCTCCACTACATAACACGCCCCGAGGGTGGCAGAAATATCCCTGTGGAGGTACCTATCGAGCAGATGCAGAGTTTTATCGCTGTCTGCAACGAGATGGATGACAAAGCTGACCTGCTCTCGGGTGAGGAGGCACACTTCGAGGTGGGCGAGCGTGTGGAGGTTGTCAGCGGTGCATTCAAGGGGTGCCGAGGTAGCCTCGTGAAGATTGAGGGCAAACGCTCGAAACGCTTTGTAGTGGCTATTGACGGCATCATAGCAGTGGCGGTGTCGGGCATTACAGCAAACGATATAAAACACATTTAGATGAATATTATAAAGACAGCGATTGAGGGTGTGGTGGTCATCGAGCCACGAGTATTCGAGGATGAACGAGGTTACTTCTTCGAGTCCTTCTCCGAGCGTGAGTTCTCGGCGGAGGTGGGGGAGTACCACTTCGTGCAGAGCAACGAGGCGAAGTCGTCGTATGGCGTGGTGCGAGGTCTGCACTTTCAGCTTCCCCCTCACGCCCAGAGCAAGTTGGTGCGTGTGGCAAAGGGTCGCATCTTGGATGTGGCGGTCGATATTCGCCGTTCGTCGCCAACCTTTGGCAAGTATGTCGCTGTGGAACTCTCGTCGGAAAATCATCGCCAAGTGTTTATCCCTCAGGGCTTTGCGCACGGCTACTCGGTATTGAGCGAGGAGGCGGTCGTGGAGTATAAGTGTGACAACTACTACGCACCCGAGAGCGAGGGCGCAGTGGCGTGGAACGATGCCGACCTCGCCATAGATTGGCAGATTCCGGCAGATAAAATCATCCTCTCGGCAAAGGATAAGGCGCACCCTTCGCTTGCCGAGTGCAAAACATTGTTCGAATAGCTATGACGATATTGGTAACGGGTGGAAATGGGCAGTTGGGCTGCTCGCTGCGCTTGGCGACGGCCGAGAGCCCGCATCGCTACATCTTTACCGATGTCGAGGAGTTGGATATAACCTCTGCCGAGGCAATTGATGCGTTTTTCCAAAGCGAACGCCCCGATGTGGTGGTCAATTGCGCCGCCTATACTGCGGTAGAGAGGGCAGAGGAGGATGAGGTAAGAGCCGACCTTATAAACTATAAGGCGGTGGCAATATTGGCTGCTGCTTGTAAACGCCACGACGCTACGCTTATCCATATTTCGACCGACTATATCTTCTCGGGCGAGGGCTACACGCCATACACCGAGGAGGTCGCTCCTGCACCGATTAATGCCTACGGTCGCACCAAACTCTCGGGCGAGAGGGCGGTCGAGGAGTCGGGCTGTCGCCACATTATTCTGCGCACCTCGTGGCTCTATTCGGAGTTTGGAAACAACTTTGTCAAGACTATGCAGTCGCTAATGACAACTCGCTCGGAGGTGAGGGTTGTAGCCGACCAGATCGGCACACCGACCTATGCGGGCGACCTGGCTGCGGCGATTACCTATATTATAAATAGCAACCAACTCGCCAAATGTGGTACCTACCACTACTCGAACGAGGGAGCGTGCTCGTGGTACGACTTTGCGTGCGAGATTGCCCGATTGAGCGAGAACAACTGCAAGGTAACACCTTGCACTACCGAGGAGTATCCCACCAAGGCGCAACGCCCCCGCTACTCGGTGCTCGACAAGAGCAAATTCATTTCAACCTTCGGCATCACTATCCCCGAGTGGCACGAGTCGCTTGCGCAAATGATAAAACGATAGAGAATTTAGGGAATTTAATGAAATTAGGGAGTTTAGAGAGTTTAGAGAAAATTCACTAAATTCACTAATTTCCCTAAACTCCTTAAATTTTCTTTGATGCTAAAAGCAACAAAGGCTTCCCGAAGGAAGCCTTTGTGATTATATGAAGAAATCGTTATTTCTTCATATAGCTTTTAATATAGTGGTGGTGCGAGCCATATCTATTGAACGCTGCCTCGTCAAGGGCCTCCTGAGCTGATGGGTGAGCCACCGAGATGATAAGGCGAGCACGCTCCTGCAAGCTCTTGCCATACAAATCAACAGCACCATTCTCGGTTACGAACCAGTGAATGTGGTTACGGGTAGTAACAACACCTGCACCCTCGGTCAAGACATCCGAAATCTTCGATACACCCTTGTTAGTGATTGAAGGCATAGCGATAATAGCCTTACCGCCCTTTGACAACGATGCACCATAGATGAAGTCGATCTGACCACCTACGCCCGAGTAGAACTTGCGACCGAGCGAGTCAGCGCAAACCTGACCTGTGAGGTCAACCTGCAATGCCGAGTTGATAGCGGTTACACGGTCGTTCTTTGCGATGATGAATGGGTCGTTGGTGTAGCCAACATCCATCATCATAACGCTTGGGTTGTCGTCGATGAAGTCGTAAACCTTCTGCGAACCCATCAAGAAGGTCGAAACCATCTTACCCTTGTCGATATTCTTTGCCTCGCCATTGATTACGCCCTTCTCAACGAGTGGGAGAACGCCATCGGCGAACATCTCGGTGTGGATACCGAGGTTCTTGTGGCCGCCGAGCTGTGCGAGTACGGCGTTAGGAATAGCACCGATACCCATCTGCAAGGTTGCACCATCCTCGATAAGACCTGCGCAGAGGTTACCAATCTTAACCTCGGTCTCGTTTGGCTCCGAGAAGTGAGCCTCTTCGAGTGGCTGGTCGTCTTGCACGAAGATATCAATCTTCGACGAGTGAATCATAGCATCACCCCACGCACGAGGTACATACTTGTTGATAACTGCGATTACGGTGTCTGCGCACTCAACAGCTGCGAGGGTAGCATCTACCGAAGTACCGAGCGAAACATAGCCGTGCTTGTCAGGTGTCGAAACCTGAATCATTGCAACATTGCAAGGCACTGCACCCGAGCGATACAACTTCTGGGTCTCGCTGAGGAAAATTGGAATATAGTCAGCATAGCCGCTCTGGGTAACCTTGCGGACATTGCCACCTACGAAGAACGAATCCAACTGGAATACGCCCTCGAACTCTGGGTCTGCATACGGTGCAGGACCCTCGGTGTGGAGGTGGTGGATGTGAACATCCTTCAACTCGCCAGCACGACCTCTCTCGCACATAGCCTTAATCAAACACTGCGGTGCCGAAGCAACCGACGAAAGGTGGATGTGGTCGCCCGACTTAATTGCTTTGACGGCCTCTTCCGGAGTTACAAACTTAATTGCCATTTTACTTAAAGTTTTTAGGTTATTTGTATTTTAATTTTGAATTCTGCATTTTGAATTTTGCATTCTGCATTTTGCATTGGTTAAGCGCAAATTATTTGCGCTTAACTTCAACCTGCTCGTATCCCTCGATGATATCGCCAACCTTGATATCGTTGTACGACTCGATGTTCAAACCGCAATCCATACCCGAAGTAACCTCCTTTACATCGTCCTTGAATCGCTTCAACGAGCCAAGACGACCGGTGTGGATAACGATACCGTCACGAATTACACGAATTGGGGTGTGGCGGGTAATCTTACCCTCACGCACAACACCTCCGGCGATAGTTCCAACCTTCGAGATGCGGAATGTTTCGAGTACCTCTACCGAGCATACAATCTCCTCCTTCATCACAGGCTCCAACATACCCTCGATAGCATCCTTGATATCGTTGATAGCGTCGTAGATGATAGAGTAGAGACGAATCTCGATCTCCTCCTGCTCGGCAACCTTGCGAGCCGAAGCCGAAGGTCGTACCTGGAAACCTACGATGATGGCGTTCGATGCAGCAGCCAACAATACATCGCTCTCCGAAATCTGACCTACCGCAGCGTGGATAACATTCACCTGAACGCTCTCCTTCGACAACTTGATGAGCGAGCCCGACATAGCCTCAACCGAGCCATCCACATCACCCTTAACGATGATATTCAACTCCTTGAACGAGCCGATAGCGATACGACGACCAATCTCGTCGAGTGTCACGTGCTTCTGAGTCATAATACCCTGCATACGCTGCAACTGCTCACGCTTGTTGGCAATCTCACGAGCCGAGCGGTCATCCTCCATCACATTGATAGAGTCTCCCGCCTGTGGCGCACCGTTCAATCCGAGCAACTGAACAGGTGTCGAAGGACCTGCCTCCTTAACCTTGTTACCATTCTCGTCGAACATAGCCTTGACACGACCTGTGTAGATACCCGAGAGGATAACATCACCCACACGGAGTGTTCCCTCCTGTACGAGTACGGTCGATACATATCCACGACCCTTATCCAAGGTCGACTCGATGATAGTACCCTTAGCCTTTTTGTTAGGGTTAGCCTTCAAGTCGAGCATCTCTGCCTCCAACAACACCTTTTCGAGCAACTTGTCGAGGTTAAGACCCTGCTTTGCCGAAACATCCTGACTCTGGTACTTACCACCCCAATCCTCCACGAGCAAGTTCATCTGCGAGAGCTGCTCCTTGATGTGGTCAGGGTTAGCCTGTGGCTTATCAATCTTGTTGATTGCAAATACCATAGGAACGCCAGCCGCCTGGGCGTGGTTGATAGCCTCCACGGTCTGCGGCATCACACGGTCGTCGGCCGCAACGATGATAATCGCCACATCGGTAATCTTCGCACCACGGGCACGCATTGCGGTAAATGCCTCGTGACCCGGGGTATCGAGGAAGGTGATCTTCTGACCGTTGAGATTTACCGAGTAAGCACCGATGTGCTGGGTGATACCTCCCGCCTCGCCAGCGGTTACATTGGTCTTACGGATGTTGTCCAAGAGCGATGTCTTACCGTGGTCAACGTGACCCATTACGGTTACGATTGGTGGGCGTGGGAGCAAATCCTCGGCACTATCCACCTCGTCGTCGTTGATAGCCTCCTGAATTTCGGCCGATACGAACTCTACGGTGAAGCCGAACTCCTCGGCAACCACTACCAAAGCCTCGGCATCGAGACGCTGGTTAATCGACACCATCAAACCGAGATTCATACAAGCCGAGATAACCTCCATAGGCGAGATATTCATCATTGTTGCCACCTCACTTACGGTTACGAACTCGGTAACTTTGAGAATCTTCTGTTCTGCTGCCTCCTGCTCGAAAGCTTCGTTCATACGCTCACGAATCTCGTCACGCTTCTCACGACGATACTTTGCGCCCTTATTCTTTGCACCCTTGGCAGTCAAACGAGCCAAGGTATCCTTCACCTGCTTCGATACCTCCTCGTCGCTCACCTCTGGTCGAACAACAGGCTTTGGCTGTGGCTTCTGCTTGTTCTTCTTGCCACCACCCTGATTCTGCTGGTTCTGGTTGTTCTGCTTGTTATTGTTGAACTTATTGTTCTTGTCGCCCTGCTGGTTGTTGCCACCCTTCTGAGCGTTGTTCTGCTGCTTGTTGATATCAACCTTCGCCTTCTCCAAACGCTTGCGGTGACGCTTGCCACCGGCTACCATACCCGAAACATCCATTGTTCCGAGAATCTGCGGACCTGCAAGGGTTGGTGCCTCGGTAGCACGGAAAACCTCGCTCTTCTTTGGCTCCTCTGCAACAACAGGCTCTGCCTTTGGTGCCGGCGCAGGCTTAACCTCCTCCTTCGGAGCTTCAACCTTTGGCTCAACCTTCGGAGTCTCCACCGCCTTAGGCTCAGCCTTTGGTGCAGGTGCCGACTCCTCCTTCTTCTTTGGCGAGAGGTCAATCTTGCCGAGAACTTTCGGCTGAACTATCTCCTCCTTAACCTCGATAGTGCGCTTCTCCTCCTTTGGTGCTACCTCCGGCTCGATGCTTACCGACGACTTCTTATTCATCTTCTCTCGTACAGAGTCGAGCTCGTTGCCACTTGGGCGATTTTTGCCAAACTCCTTCTCTACGATGGCGTAGGTGTCGGCATCAATCTGCGTATTTGGCGACGAATCGACCTCGATGCCCTTGCGGTGCAAGAAGTCAGTGATGGTGTTCAAACCAACATTAAACTCCTTTGCAACCTTAATAAGGCGTAACTTCTTTTCGTTTCCCATTATATCTTTCTTTACTTATTCAACAAAATACCTTTAATTGTCAATTGTCATTATCAATTGTCAATTAATTGTAGCCGTAGGCTACTCCTCCTCGAACTCTGCTTTGAGAATATTGATGATATTCTCGGCCTGCTCGATTTCGAGGTCGGCACGCTTTGCCAACACCTCTGCGCTCATTTCGAGTACGCTCTTTGCGGTGTCGCAACCCATATTGTGGAGCGTGTCGATAATCCAACCCTCGATCTCGTCAGAGAACTCGGTGAGTGCCACATCCTCCTCGTCAAGCTCACGGAATACATCGATATCGAAGCCTGTGAGCAACTTCGCAAGGCGAATGTTCAAACCGCCCTTACCGATAGCCAACGAAACCTGGTCTGGTTGGAGATATACCTGTGCGGTATTCTTCTCCTCATCAACGGTAATCGACGAAATCTTTGCAGGTGCCAATGCACGCTGAATAAGCAACGAAGTGTTCGAGGTGTACTGGATGACATCGATATTCTCGTTGCGCAACTCCTTAACGATGGTGTAGATACGAGCACCCTTAACACCTACGCAAGCACCTACCGGATCAACACGGTCGTCATACGACTCTACGGCAACCTTAGCACGCTCGCCTGGGATACGGGCAATCTTCTTGATGGTGATAAGTCCGTCGTTAATCTCGGGTACCTCCTGCTCGAACAACCTTTCGAGGAAGAGATTTGCGGTACGAGAGAGAATTACTCGTGGCTTGTTATTTACCATCTCTACGCTCTTGATGATAGCCTTGATGGTGTCGCCCTTGCGGTAGAAGTCGTTAGGAATCTGCTCGTTCTTTGGCATTACCAACTCATTCTCATCCTCGTCGAGTACCATCATATCACGCTTCCAAACCTGATAAACCTCGCCCGAGATCAACTCGCCAACCTTCGATGTGTAGTCCTCGAAGATACCTGCATTCTCCAAGTCGAGGATGCGTGATGCGAGGTTCTGACGCAACGACAATACCGCACGACGGCCGAATGCCGAGAATGGAATCTCGTCGGTATACTCATCGCCAACCTCGAACGAGTCGTCGATCTTCTGCATATCCGAGAGCTTAATCTGCGATACCTCATCCTCGAAATCCTCGTCGGCTACAACCTCACGGTTACGCCAAATTTCGAGGTCGCCCTTGTCGTCGTTGATGATGATGTCGAAATTCTCGTCGGTGCCATACTGCTTCTGCAATGCGTGGCGGAATACATCCTCCAACACACCAATCATTGTTGCTTTGTCGATGTTCTTCAACTCCTTGAACTCGGCAAAATTGCTGATAAGATTAAGATTGTTCATTGTCTTTTTTTGTTTGTTTATATTGTTTTGTTTGTTGTTTTTTTGTTTTGCGGACTCCTAGGGTTATCACGGCGCAACCATTCTGGGAATTACTGGGGTCGGGCGTTCCGCCCTTACTGGGGGCGCTCACTTTGTTCGCTTACTGGGGAGCGCTTTGGCTTTTTTAGTTTTCCGTTTTCCGTTTTCCGTTTTCCGTTCTACTTGTAGTCAAGGTACTCTTTTGTCCACTTTATCTCGTCGAACGAGTAGGTATGGGTGGTGCGCTGCATCTGCTTCTTCTTTTTGCCCTCCACAACTACCGCCTCGTCGTAGGATATGGTGATATTTTCGTCGCTAACCTCGTCGAGTGTAGCCAAAATCTTAACGCCGCTTTTGAGCAACACCTCCACGCTCTCGCCAACGAGCTTCTTGTACTGACGCACCAACTTCAACGGCTCGCCAATGCCTGCCGAAGCCACAGTCAAAGAGTAGTCCTCCTCATCCCTGTTGAACTTCTCTCCAATTGCGTGGTTGAGCATAGCGCAAGCATCAATCGAAACCGATGTGTCGCTGTCCAAAACAAGGTCGATGGTGTTGTCAGGTGTGATTGTGCAATCCACCACAAACATATCCGTACCCTTCAAAGCCTCCTCGGCTACTGCTACTACTTCTTTGATATCCATATAGTTGAGTGTTGTTTATTAGTCAATTTTCCTTTACAAAAATGAGGGGACTCACTGTCCCCTCACCTCGCTCCTCTCTCATTTCGACTACAAAAGTACACTTATATTTATAAATAACCAAATTTTTTTATTGTTTTTTTAGCTTTTTATCTCACAAACGAAATCCTTGTGCGGAACGAATCTCTTGTTTCACGCTCGACAATGCCGGTTATAACATCCGCAGCATCGTGCCATCGGTTGGAGTGAAAGGTGCGACGATAGGTGGTGAGGTGGGTGTATAGATCTCGCCATCGCTGCTGCCAACCATGAGGGAAACGGAGCAGGTGTAGAGCCGTTGCCGAGTTCGAGAGGATGCGGGCCTCCTTGTTGCCCGACTGATGAAACCACTCAACCTTTGTTGAGGGTGCCATACGCTGCACGGCACGGGCAAAACCTCGACCTCCGTTGTTGCTCTCGATGGCGGCTGTGCGGGTGCGATTTCGGCACAGCATCTCCGCCACCTCTCGCTCCGTAACCTCCATAGGCTCACGGGAATAGACCGCATCGCAGATGTAGATTATACCGTCGGTATCCACCGCATAGCAGAGTGAGCAGAGATAGTCGTCGCCCGTGTCGGCAGTGTCGGTGTAGTTGCCATAGCGAACAATATCTCGTGGTAGGGTGTCGTACTCGCCAAATGAGTCGCCATATAGCAACCCTTCACGAGAGGAAGGGTGCCCCTGATACATACACTCAAAGCGTAGGGTGTCGAGGTTGCGCTTCTGTTTGAGAAGGTCGGCGGAGTGGCGCTCCTCCCACAACGCTTCGCCCGGATTGCGAGGGTCTATCTCGGAGGCCGGCGATGCCTTCAAAGCCTCGAAATTGAGATAGAGCCACTCGTTCTCGCCAACATCCTCCAAGTCGCTGAAACTCCGCAACTCACGGCACGGCTCCTTGCTCGTAATTGTGCCGATAAGGTCCTCTTCGTGCCAGCGGGTAAAGACTATCAACTCACGGGAAAAATTGTGCATTCTGGTGCGTACAACCGAGGTGTACCACTCCCAGCAATTTTCACGAATTATGGGCGAATTTGCCTCCATCGCATCCTTGTATAAATCGTCGAGAATGAAGCAATCGACACGGTTGCCCGTAAGCGATCCTTCACGACCCACCGAGAGAAGTGCGCCATCGTGTCCGATAATCTCCACCTCGTCGGCTGTGCGGATGTAATTTGCAGGTTTGGCACCCCTCTTTATGGTAGTATCGGGGAAGAGTTCGGCATATTCACGGCTCTCCAAAATGCGCTGTACTCGTCGATTAAATCGGGATGCCAATGAGCCTGAATATGAGGCTATTGCAATGCGCAGATTGGGGTCAAGCCCAAGCATATATGCAGGCAGTAGGGTGGTGGCTCCTACCGACTTTCCGTGTTGTGGCGGCATAGTTATGATTAGTCGTTTTATAACCCCCTTTGCGAAGGCGTCAAGTACCCGATAATAGACCGAATGGAAGGGCTGAATCTCCAAAAACGGATAGATCTCGGTGGCAAATTTTGCGAACTCCATCGGCTACTCCTCCTCGATTAAAAAATTGATAAATCGCTTGAAGTCGAAGTCGTCGAGTATCACTCCCTCTTCGCCCTCGCAGAGAAAGTCCCACCACACTGCCGAAACATCGCAGATTGTGTCGTAGCGCTCGTAGTGGTTGCGGTAGTCGGGGCGACGACGATAGAGAATAAGCGAGGCTGTCAGACGCAAAATCTCGCCACACGCACCAACCGCTTCGACCACTCCCGTAAAGTAGCAGGGCGAGAGCAGTCGCCCCTTGATTTCGCTCGCCAAAGCGGCATAATCCTCGTCGGATAGTTTGTAAATAATTGAATTCATATTAAAATTTTGTTAGAAGGTTAATAAAAACTTGTTTTTATAGAAAAAAAAATGTAACTTTGCATTGCAAAGGTAATTCAAAAAATGAATTTTGATACCGAGTTAAGTTCAAAAATTGTATAAAAAGATTTGAATGAAAAATATGGGAGAGCGATTAAAACTTATACGCAAGAGTTTGGGTTTGACGCAAGAGCAATTGGCTCAGCGACTTGGCGTCGGCAAGACCGCTTTGTCGATGATCGAAACGGGCAAGGCACGCCTCTCCACTCGTAATCGAAATATTCTTATTCAAGATTTGAATGTCAATCCTTCGTGGCTCGAAACGGGCAAGGGCGAGATTTTCAATGCCGACCCGGCTTTGACCGCCTCGTTTGGTCGTGGCTCGGAGATGCAGATGCCGTTGCAGTCGGTGCCGCTCTACTCGATAGAGGCTACTGCGGGCTTGGTGCCGTTGTTCGAGCAGCGTGAGCAATGCACTCCTGTAAATTATATCCATATTCCGAACCTTCCGAAGTGCGATGGTGCGGTATATGTTGCCGGCGACTCGATGTATCCTTTGTTGAAGAGTGGAGATATCGTGTTGTATAAGCAGTTGCACGACTTGGAGGATATCTTCTGGGGCGATATGTATCTGCTCTCGATGGATATTGATGGCGAGGAGTATGTTACTATAAAGTATATTCAGCGCTCGGAGCGTGAGGGTTATGTGCGCCTTGTGTCGCAGAATCCGCACCACGCTGACAAAGATGTGCAGATGAGTCGCATTCGTGCTATTGCGCTGGTGAAGGCGAGCATCCGTATGAACTCGATGAGGTAGATAAAGTGAGTAGTGAGTAGTGAGTAGAGAGTAGTTGAGAGTTGAGAGTTGAGAGTTGAGAGTTGAGAACGGAAAGCGGAAAACGGAAAACGGAAAAACAGCGAAGCGTTCCCCAGTAAGCACCGAAGGTGCGCCCCCAGTAAACCCCAGTAACCCCCAGAAAACCTTGCGCCTTGACAAGGGTCGGAGTTCGCAAAACACAGAAAACAATAGACAAAACAATATATTTTTAACCAACAAAAACAAAAAAGATGAAAAGACTATTTTTAGGTGCAGTTGCTCTTGTGTTGGCGCTCAATGCAATGGCAGCAAAGGATCCTAAATGGCAGGATCCGAAGGTTTTCGAGGAGAATAGATTGCCGATGCGTTCGACATTCATCGTAACTCCTACTGCCGAGGAGGCGGTTGCAGAGCACGACTTCTCGAAATCGTCTCTCTATCGTTCGATTGGCGGTGTGTGGAACTTCTATTGGACTGCAAACGCTACCGATCCACAGCCTGTGGAGTTCTGGTCGCCAAAGTTCGACGACTCGGCTTGGGGCAAGATGCCTGTACCGGGTTTGTGGGAGATGAATGGCTATGGCGATCCTTTGTATAAAAACAGCGGCTACGCTTGGCACAACTTCTACGAGAAGAACCCTCCGTATGCTCCGACCGAGCGTAATGCAGTAGGTTCGTATCGTCACAACATCTATGTTCCGGCAGAGTGGCGTGGCAAGCAGATTTATGTTCACATTGGCTCGGCTACCTCGAACCTCTCGTTGTGGGTAAATGGCGAGTATGTAGGTTATAGCGAGGACTCGAAGTTGGAGGCAGAGTTCGAGATTACCAAGTATGTAAAGGCTGGTCAGGAGAACCTCTTTGCTATGCAGATCTATCGTTGGTGCGATGGCTCGTACTTGGAGGATCAGGACTTCTTCCGCCTTTCGGGTATCGGTCGTGACTGCTACATCTACGCTCGTGACAAGAAGCATATCGAGGATGTGAAGCTCGTTGCAGACCTTCACGACAACTACACCAAGGGTCACCTCGACCTCAATATCACCGCAACCAAAGGTGTTAAGGAGCTCCGCCTTACTCTCGCAGGCCCTTGTGGCAAGCAGATTAAGCAGGAGGTTGTATCGGTTGAGAAGGGCAAGGTTGAGCGTTGCTGGCACCTCGACAAGGTGCAGCCTTGGAGTGCCGAGGTTCCAAACCTCTATCGCCTTACTGTTGAGGTTCTCGATAAGGGTGCAACCGTTGAGGCTACCGCTTTCAAGGTTGGTTTCCGCAAGGTCGAGATTAAGAATGCACAGTTGCTCGTAAATGGTTGCCCTGTACTCATCAAGGGTGCAAACCGCCACGAGATGGCTCCTAACACCGGCTACTACCTCACTCGTGAGGATATGATTAAGGATATCCAGATTATGAAGGAGTTGAATATCAACGCTGTTCGTACTTGCCACTATCCAAACTCGCCACTCTGGTATGACCTCTGCGACGAGTATGGTATCTATGTTTGCGACGAGGGTAACATCGAGTCGCACGGTATGGGCTATGGCAAATTCACCTTGGCGAAGGATCCGCAGTACGAGGCTGCTCACCTCATCCGTGACCAGCGTATGGTGTTGCGTGACTTCAACCACCCATCAGTAATCTATTGGTCGCTTGGTAACGAGGCTGGTAACGGTCCTAACTTCCACAAGTGCTACGACTGGATCAAGGCTTACGACAAGTCTCGCCCTGTGGCATACGAGCAGGCAAATGTTATCCGCTACCTCAAAAATAAGGATAAGGGTATCCACAACTCGGATATCGACGCTCCGATGTATGCTACATACGACGATTGTATCAAGCACTCGGAGGGTAAGAACCCATACAACCGCCCACTTATCCAGTGTGAGTATGCTCACGCAATGGGTAACTCGCTCGGTGGTTTCAAGGAGTATTGGGATTTGGTGCGTAAGTATCCTACCTACCAGGGTGGTTATATTTGGGATTTCGTAGATCAGGCTTTGGCTTATCGTGACCCTAAGACCAACGAGTTGACCTACCGCTATGGTGGTTGCTACAACGACCGTGACGCTTCGGACAATAACTTCTGCTGCAACGGTTTCATCGCAGCCAACCGTCAGTATCACCCGTCGGCATACGAGGTTAAGCAGCAGTACCAGGATATCTGGGCTTCACCTGTTGATCTCACTATCGGCCGTGTAAGCGTCTATAACGAGTACTTCTTCAAGTGTTTGAAGAATGTTCGCCTCGTTTGGTCGTTGGTAGCTGATGGTAAGGTTGTTAAGAGCGGTATCGTCGAGGATTTGAAGGTTGGACCTCAGAAGAAGGTCGATGTTCAGCTCGGCTACAACGCTCACGACATCGCAGCATTGAAGGGCGAGGTATTCGTAAATGTATCGTTCGTATTGAAGTCGTCGGAGCCACTCTTGCAGGCAGGTTACGAGATTGCTCGCAATCAGCTCGCTGTTTCGGCATACGACTATGCAGCAGCATTTGCAGCAGCACAGCCTAAGGGCGTTGAGTGCAAGAAGGCAAAGGGCGTAGTTATCGACGGCAAGAGATTGTCGGGTAACGAGTTCGTTGCAGAGTTCAACGCAGAGGGCTTCCTCTCGTCGTACATCTACAAGGGCCAGCAGCTCCTCTCTAAGCCTGTGATGCCTGAGTTCTATCGTGCAATGGTCGATAACGACTATGGCGTGCGCAAGAACAAGAACACCCGCTTCAACCACGCAGGTTGGAAGTTGTGGGGCGAGGATAAGCCGGCTCTCGAAAAGTTCAATACAAAGGAGTTGAAGGATAAGTGTGTTGAGGTTAAGGCTGTCTACAAGTATGCAAAGACAGGTGCAACCGTAACCCTCACCTATACTATTGCTCCTGACGGAACTATCGCAGTAAGCGAGAAGATGAATAAGGGCGTAAGCGAGGTTAAGATTCCTTCGATGTTGCGCTATGGTATGGCTTTCGCAATGCCTGAGGCATTCGATACTATTGAGTTCTACGGTGCTGGTCCTCACGAGACATATATCGACCGTGCAAGCAGCGCACTTATTGGCGTTTACAAGCAGAATGTGGCAGACCAGTTCTGGCCATACTACTCTCGCCCACAGGAGAGCGGCTCGCACTGCGACCTCCGCTGGTGGCGTATTGTCGATACCGCAGGTCGTGGTTTCGAGGTTGTCAGCGAGGCTCCATTCCAGGCAAATGCACTCCCTTACTCTATGGATCAGTTCGATGTTCATTCAAAGAACTACCGCAAGTACTCGCAGCGCCTTGTTAAGGATGGTAACACCTATATCAACATCGACAAGGCTCAAATGGGTGTAGGTTGCGTAAACTCTTGGGGTCGTCTTCCACGAGAGGAGTATCAGATTCCATACGAGGATAAGGAGTTTAGATTTGTGCTCCGCCCCCTCAAATAATTTCTTGTGATAAGCCGCAATCTGCGGCACATCGCTAAAAGTAATAGTCCTCGGGCTGTACGATTTAGTACTATCCCGAGGACTATTCTTTTGCGATGCACCACATCTCACGACTTCTGACAAGAAATAGTGAGTAGTGAGTAGTTCTTAATCCCTAAACTCCCTAAACTCCCTAAACTCCCTAAATTCCCTATTACCCCTATTACCCCTATTACCCCTAACGCCCCTAACGCCTCTAATAATTTCCCTCTTGGCACGCACTTTGCTCCTTCATCGGATGGTTTAACACATAAAAGATTTACACGATGAAAAAGTTTATCCTTTCGTTTGCCGTTGTGGCACTTGTTTTTGGTGGTCTGTTGGCGTGTGGTGAGCAGACAAAGTGGAACCGTGAGGAGCGTCAGGCTATGCGCAACCTCCTGCGTGATTATCGCAAGATGGTCTATCTGAACGATTTGAGCGAGGCGGAGTATATGCTCTTTACCGACGATGTCATAGCCTCGGTCGAGGAGGCGTACCCCGTCTATACGACATTTGTCGAGATGCCTGCCGTGAATGATACGGTGCAGGTATATGTCGTGACGACCATCGTCGAGCAGTTGGCTGCCGATGCCTCGAATATGCGTCACCTCTATCCCTATCGTGACCTCGTGTCGGCAAATATCCTGCCCGATGGTTTGAGTCGAGCGCAGCAAAATGCCTTCTATCAGTGCTTTGCCAATGCTGTGGATAACACCTACGCAACGCCCGAGCAGCTGGTGAATGCAATAGTTGCCGACACGGTGCAGACCTCGCAGATAGCGCAGATGCAGGCGACCTGCGCCAACGAACTCTTCGGCTGGACAATAGAAATCATAGAGGTTGGCAATTAGCCAACCTCTATGATTTAATTAAAAATTAAAAATTAAAAATTCCTTTAATTGTCAATTGTCAATTATCAATTGTCAATTTGAGTTTCTCACTCCTCACTCCTCACTCCTCACTCTCTTAAAACTCCTTTAAGCCTCGATATTTGCCGTCGGCATACTCGTAACAGTAGAGTTTTAGCCCGTTGGTCAGTAGGATATATCGTGCGCCAACAACGGCGTTGTAGCGTATGGCCTGCATCACCACTTCTTGGTCAATCGCCACCTCAGGGGCTTTGCACTCGACCAAAATATGGGGCTTGGCACACTCGTCAATAACCACTATATCGGCTCTCTGGTGTTGTCCGTTGATATTTACAGGGTACTCCTGCGAGATGCGCAATTCGGGGATATGACGCTCCCTCACAAGCCACGCAATGGTGTGTTGGCGCACCCACTCCTCGGGAGTCAGCACCAGCCACTTTCCTCGTAGCGAGTCCCAGATATACTTAACCCCTTCCTCCTCCTTTGTTCGGGCGGAAATGGCGGGAAATATGAGTTTTACATCCTCGGACATAGTGTTTTTCTGCAAAAAGTCTTATCTTTGCCACAAAGATAGTCAAAATTATGAAGAGATACACACTTTTCTTTGCGATATTGTTCTCGGCGATTGCAGTGTCGGCACAATCTTCCTACGACCTCTCGGCTCGTGGTGTGGAGCCTGCACGCCCACGCCTTATACCTTATAATAATATGGCGGGTGCGCTCAAAGGCGACGCTTCGCAATCTCGCTTTGTGGCGGTGGTTGAGGAACCAACCCGTAGCGAGGGCGGAACATCCGCAACCGTAACAACCCACTATGCACTCCCTGTTGCGTGGCTCAATCGCCAGGTGCTGTTGCGTGTGGGCTACGCCTCGTCGGCATACACCGTATATGTAAATGGCCGTGAGGTGGGCTTTGCTCCGTCGGGGGCGATGGGTGCCGAGTTCAACATCACAAAGGCTTCGAAAGAGGGTCGCAACGAGATATCCATTATGCTCGATAAGTCGCTCTTGGCTAATAAGTTGTACGAGCCGAAGTCGCTGACAGTGGAGGGTATCGAGATCTTCTCGCAGCCTACCATCCGCATCCGAGATATCGCAGTCAAGACCACGCTCAACGAGCAGGGCGAGGGCGTTGCCGAGTTTGCAGTGCCTGTAAAGTGCGATGCGCTGAATCGCAAGGAGATGCGTATGCACTACGCTCTGCGACTCAACGATACTACGGTTGTGGCGGAGGGTTATCGTGAAATGGCTCTCGATATGCGCCGTGAGGATACTATTCGCTTTGCGTGTGTGGTGCCAGCCAAGGCGTTGTGGAGCGCAAAGAGTCCTACGATGTTGCGCCTTGACTTGGAGAGCCGTATCGACAACCGAATTGTCGAGTGTGTGAGCCGTAAGGTCGGCTTGCGAGAGCAGAAACTGCGCAATGGCAAACTCTATATCAACAACGAACTCATCTCGCCAAACCTTGCAGAGTGGGAGGCGATAAAGTCGCTCGACGAGGCGAAGAAATATGGCTACGACGGCATCGTCATAACCCTTGACCGAGGAGCAGAGCGAGTTATCGAGGAGTGTGCCGAGCGAGGTCTGTATGTGGTGGTGCGCACGCCTATCGACACCACGCTGTTGGGCGATGATATCCGTCGTGGCGGAAACCCGAGCAACGACCCGCAATGGAACGAGAGCTACCTCTGGCGCAATAGCCACGCACTCAACTCGGTAAAGGCGAATGCAGCCGTTATCGGCTACGCCATTGCGAAGGGTAAAACCTCGGGCTTGAATATCTACGACACCTATCTCTTGCTGAAATCGCTCGCACCAAACCACCTCGTAATCTACGAAGGTGCAAAAGGGGAGTGGGCAACGGACAAATAGGAGTTGAGAGTTGAGAGTTGAGAGGTTGAGAATAGTTAGGAATTAGGAGTTAGAAGTTAAAAACTTTAAGCGCACCTCTAACAACCTCTAACAGCCTCTAACAACCTCTAATCCTGTTGCGCCTTGACCACACTCGGAGTTCCTAACCAAAAAAAAACTCTCAGCGCTCCCTTAATAGCCCTTAATAGCCATTACTAGCCCTTAATTTCGTTGCGCCTTGACCACCGTAGGAGTTCCCACAACCACAAAAAAAGAGGTCCAAAGACCTCTTTTTTTGTGGTAATGATACAAAAACTCTACTCCACTCCTATGAGCGACCTGTCGCAGATGACTATCGGCGAGTCGTAGTAAGGGGTGTTCTTGAATTTGAAATTCTTGCCGAGTTTGCGGTGCGGTAATTCGTAGACTACGCCGGTAAGGATATCAACGCACACAGGCTCGTTGCAGTTGAAATTCTCGATAACAATCTCGGCACAATTCTCGCATTCGCAGTAGATCGGCACTTCACCTCCTCGCCATACAACAAGCGACTGTAAGGCGGTTTCGTCGTCCTCGAATAGATAGTATAACGGTTTGGAGTTGGCGTTGTAGATTGGAGCCGACACCTCGATGCCCGACTTGTCGCACACCTTATCGAGATTATCAAATACCGAGACAAAATTACGAATTGCGTGGTATGCAATCTTTGGTCGCGACACTTTGTTGCTCGCTCGGGTTGCGAGAATGCCTTTCAGGTTTTTAATCTTTATCTCATCCTTCGTTCCGTAATTCATATCGGCAATCGAAAAGATGCTGGTACGCACGCCATTTCCGTGGTCGTTCATCATTTTGCGGACGTCCCACTTTGCCTGTGTCTGCTCGGTCCAAGAGTACTCTGCCAATGCACCACCCATATAACCGGCGGAAGGAGCGCCACTCTCACCCTGCCATATCGCAATGTCGAGGTCGCAACGCTCGATTACGTTACGCAGTGCAACGCCATCAATAAAGTAGGTATCCTCTGGCACATAGTGGTATCCGTGATATGTTATCCAATCAATCAGATGCTCCTCGTTGTTCGCCTTCAACTTCGCTGCCAAGTCGGAGATAATAGCCTCCGCATAGACTTCATAGCGAGGTACTGCCAAACCAAATGCAGCAATCTTTGCATCGGGGTCTACCGATTTTATCACTCGTGCCGTAGCGATTGTTAAATCGACAATGCTCTTTGGATCGGCGTTGTTGTAACGCACGGTGTTGTCCGGCTCGTTCCAAATCTCCCACTGATGCACCTTACCTTTGTATCGCTCTACGGAAGCCTTTGTCCAGCGCAACCAGGCATCTATGGCGACTTTCGATGTCGGCCAACCGCCATTTAAGAATATAGTTCCACCACCTGGGTAGATGGGGTTGCCATACGAGAGTTCAACCCAAGGCTCCAATCCTCGCGATACGGCGTCGTCGATAATCGTGTCGAGCCAAGCAAAGTCGTAGACACCCTTCGCCTTTTCAGTCTTTGCCCATCCTGCCTGCAAGCGGATATAGCGCATTCCAAGAGGCTCGAGATACTCCTTATATTTTTGATAATCGGCGTAATCTCTATCGAGCGTTTCGCAACCAATGGCGAGGTCGTTTTGTACCTCCGAGAGGGTTTTCTGGCGCAGAGTTCCAATCTGTTGAGGGGATCTCTCTGCGCAACTCGCAAATATTGCCAATGCCAATAGGCATAAAGAGACTCTTTTCATACTATTTGTGACAGTTTTGTTGTAACGACTCCTCTGTTACCACTACCTTTATGGCTTGTGGCACTACCGATATTGTTACTGGTGTTACGCCTTGCAACTCGCCATCCGTTTCGATAGGGATATGCGGTGCCGAGGTTATCTTTACCACCTTGCCCTGAGCGTGTTGCACATGTCCGATAGAGTAGATTTTGCCATTAAAGAGTCGTGCTGCACGGAATATTACATGCCACCAATGGACAGGGCGGATGATTGTCAGGTCGAGCAAGCCGTCGTTTGCTACGGCACGAGGCAACTGCTGAATACCTCCGCCATTGTAGCGACAGATGCCCACTGCCAACGAGAAGAGCAACTTGTTGTAGATGACCTTGCCATCGACCTCGATAGTTGCACCCGCAGGCTTTGCCGAGATGTAACCCTTCAATAGGCTGACAATGTAGAGCCACTTGCCCTTCCAACCCTTCAATTTGAGGTGGTTGAATATCTGAATGACATAGGCATCGAAGCCTAAACCAGCCACATTTGCCATATAGCGAGTATGCTCTACCTTCGACTCGGTGTAGGTCACCTTGCCGACATCCTGCAAGAAGGAGTGCCCCTCCTTTATTGCACGAATTGCAGCGGTATAGTTGCGTGGAATGCCGAATGTGCGCACCCAATCATTGCCTGTACCTACGGCGATAACGCCCACCAATATCTCCTTAGGCTCGCACTGCTTCTGGATGAATAGTCCATTGACCACCTCGTTCAGAGTGCCGTCGCCACCCACAACAATAATCTTGCGGTAGCCACGATTTACTGCCTCGACAGCCAACTCGGTGGCGTGGTAGCGATGCTCGGTGAAGGCTGGGTCGTGCTCGATGCCGTTTTCACGCAGGAGGTGGGAGATTTTCGGAAAATCTACCAATCCTTTGCCTCCGCCCGATACGGGATTAACTATTACGAACCAACGGTTAGTCATAATAAATTCAAAATGCAAAATTCAAAATGCAGAATTCAGAATTCAGAATTCAAAATGCAGAATTATCTCTCAACTCTCAACTTTCAACTATTTTGCAGGAGCGTTTTTGAGGGTGTGGAGCAAGAACTCGTAGAACTTCGCAACCGAAGCAATCTCCACCTTCTCGTCTGGCGAGTGAGGGTAGCAGATTGTAGGACCAAACGAAATCATATCGAGGTTAGGGTATACACCGCCAATGATACCGCACTCCAAGCCTGCGTGGATAGCAGTTACGGCAGGTTTTTTGCCATACAACGCCTCGTAAGATGCCAACATAGCCTTCAAGATTGGCGACTCCATATTTGGCTTCCAACCGTCATACGAGCCCGAGAGCTCAACCTCGGCACCTGCCAACTCGAATACGCCCTTGATAGCCTCTGCCAAAGCAAACTTCTCGCTCGAAACCGACGAGCGGAGCAAGCACTGAATCTTCACATTTTCGCCATTCGACACTACACGAGCCAAGTTGGTTGAGGTCTGCACCAAGCCCTCCATCTCTACCGACATCTTCACTACGCCGTTAGGTGCGCCAACAACAGCCTTTACGAGGTTGAGAGCCGTTGCGGTAGGGACAATCTCGGTAGGGTAGGCAACCTCCTCCACAAGCACTGCAATCGAATCCTCGATATTCTCGAACTCTGACTGCAAAGTCTTCTCGTATGCCGCAGCCTCTGCCTTGAACGCCGCTACATCCTTAACGAGGAGCACCGCCTGAGCCTCACGAGGGATAGCATTTCTCAAACCACCACCGTCGATAGATGCGAGCAACCACTCCTGCTCGGTGTGGAGCAACAAACGGCACAATAGGCGGTTGGCATTTCCACGCTGGAAGCCAATCTGAATGCCCGAGTGACCACCCTTCAAGCCCTTAACTTCGAGTTTGAGTGCCGACCAACCCTGTGGAGCAACCTCTGCGGTGTAAGGGAGGGTGATATTTGCATCCGTTCCACCTGCGCAACCAACATACAACTCGCCCTCGGTCTCCGAGTCGAGGTTTAACAAAATATCGCCTTTGAGCAAGCCGCCCTTCAAGCCGAATGCACCGTCCATACCGGTCTCCTCGGTTGCGGTGAAGAGTCCCTCGATCGCGCCGTGCTCCAATGTGTTATCCTCCAAAACTGCGAGGATGCAGGCGGCACCAATACCGTTGTCGGCACCGAGAGTAGTGCCATTAGCGGTTACCCACTCGCCATCGATATACGCCTCGATAGGGTCGTTCTCGAAGTCGAAAACCTTGTCGTTGTTCTTCTGTGGCACCATATCGAGGTGCGCCTGCAAAACGATACCCTTGCGACCCTCATAGCCTGGTGTCGCAGGCTTTGCGATATATACATTGCAAGCCTCATCCACCGAGTATTCGAGGTTGTGAGCCTTAGCAAACTCCACTACATACTCACGAATCTTCTCCTCGTGGTGCGATGGGTGAGGGATCTGGCAGATTGCCTTAAAGTGTTTCCAAACCAATTCAGGTTTGAGTTGTTCCAAATTGTAATTCATAGTTGTATAATTTAAGTTGTTATTTATTTGCTTTTTTAGGGGTTCTGGGGATTATGGGGGTTATAGGGTATTTGTTGTTAAGCGTCAGCGCACCCTATTATCCCTATTGCCCCTATTATCCCTATTCTTTGTTTGCGCCTTGACCACCCTTCGGAGTTCTCGACTCGTCTTGTTTATCGAACGCCTCGACAATATGTTTAACCAATTCGTGGCGCACAATGTCGCCCTTGTTGAACTCCACAAAGCCGATGCCCTTAATGCCCTTTACGGTGTTCATTGCACGCACCAAACCGCTGTCGCTCTTGTGTGGCAAATCGACCTGCGTAACATCGCCCGTAACGATAAACTTGGCGTTGCGACCCATACGGGTAAGGAACATCTTTATCTGCGAGAGGGTGGTGTTCTGCGCCTCGTCGAGAATCACGAAGGCGTTATCCAAGGTGCGACCACGCATATAGGCGAGAGGTGCAATCTGCACCGTGCCGTCCTCCATAAACTTCTGCAACTTCGCAGGCGGAATCATATCGTTGAGCGCATCGTACAAAGGCTGCAAATATGGGTCTAACTTATCCTTCAAATCGCCAGGCAGAAAGCCCAACTTCTCGCCAGCCTCGACCGCAGGGCGTGTCAAAATCACTCGGCGTACCTGCTTATCTCGCAACGCTCTGACCGCCAACGCAATAGCCGTATAGGTCTTACCCGAGCCGGCAGGGCCTGTGGCAAAAATCAAATCGTTCTTGTCGTACAAATCGACCAACTTGCGCTGATTGGCTGTGCGAGCCTTGACGATTACGCCGTTGTTGCCATAGACTATAACCTCCTTGTCGCTCTTGTGTGCCTGCTCGGCAGCCTCGGCAAAACCCGCTGCAAACGACTGCTCAACCACCTCCTTCGAGATGTGTCCGTAGCGGTCGTAGTAGGCAATCAAACCCGCCATCTGACGCTCAAATCGCTCCACATCGCCCTTTGCACCGAGCACCTTCAACGAAGAGCCTCGTGCCACTATTTTCAATTTCGGGTGCATCGCCACAATCTGTTGCAGGTAGCACTCCTTTGCTCCATACAACTCCCTTGTGTCAACACCCTCGATTATAATCTCTTTTCCTGTTGTTTCTGTCATTAATATATTTTTGTTTTTTGTTTTGCGGACTCCTTAACTTGTTGCGGCGCAAGGTTGATTAGAGGTAGTTAGAGGTAGTTAGGGGTGGTTAGAGGTGCGCTGAAAGTTTTTTTGGTTGTGGGAACTCCGACCCTTATCACGGCGCAACGAAATTAAGGGCTATTAAGGGCTATTAAGGGCTAGTAAGGGAGCGCTTCCCGTTTTCCGCTCTCAACTCTCAACTCTCAACTCTCAACTCTCTCGTCTTTCGTCTTTCGTCTTTCGTCTTTCGTCTCTCTAAAACACCACTCCGTATCTCACCTGTATGCTTCGGCAGCTTGTGCGGAAGGTCTGCGCTGCGGGTTGCTTGGCAGTGTCGAGGGTCCAAACCCATTGATTCTCTCGCTTGTCCAAACTCTCTGCCCACGAACCTCTGAACTGGTCGGCATAGCGGATGTCGATTACAGACACCTTGCCGAGCTTGACGCTGACGCCTGCGGCATAGGTCACCGTAGGGAACAATCTGCCCAGATGCATCTGCTGAATATCCTCGCCCAATGACAATTGGTATGTATTCTCGTCCATAAGCGTGAATACAGGGCCTGCATTGAAGCGGAACATCGCTATGCGGAACGAAAGCAACATCGGTATCTGCACGATATTCGACTTTGGCTTGATGTTGATATCCTTGCCATATTGCTTATCGCTGATTTTAATGAAGTTGCGAGTGTAGGCAATCTCGGGCTGAATACCGAACGAGCGACCAATGTTGAGGCGGAACTGCAACGCCACCACAAACGATGCCGGCATCTTGATTACGGGCGTAAAGTCTTTACAAGTGGGTGTAACGCCAAACTGAATGTTGTACCTTGCACCTGCGCTCAAACCGAACTCGGTCGACACCTTCGGACCTTTATTCTGCGACTTCATCTTGCTGATAGGCTTCTCGGCAGAAGAAGTTGTCGGTTTGTCATACGACTCTTCCTGTGCCAGAGCCGTCGAGCCGATGGCAATCATTGCCAACAGAAGTGTAAATTTTGCAACTATGTGTTTCATAAATAAAAACTATTCCAATCTATTAACTCCCAAAAATAATAAATATTTTTGAAATAACCGCTAAGGAATTGGTAAAATCTCAAATTTTTTCTACCTTTGTAGCCGTAAAATTATGGCAAAATCGTTCTGATGAGTTCTTTTTGCACGAGAGCTTCGGTCGCCGAAATGCTCACATACGCCAGAGTATGCTCCGCTTTCGCTCCCTCGCCTCGCACAAAAATAATCTCATCATCTCCGATTTTGAAGCTCTTTGGAAGGTAATTTTGCATTTTGAATTTTGAATTTTGAATTCTGCATTTTGCATTTTGAATTATAAAAAAGCTAATGGCCAATGGCTAAAAGCTAAAAGCTAAAAATATGAGTTTAGTAGCAATAGTAGGACGCCCGAATGTGGGCAAAAGTACGCTGTTTAACCGCCTTGTGGGCAATCGTCAGGCGATTGTCGACTCGACTGCCGGTACAACCCGTGACCGCCACTACGGTAAGACCGATTGGTGTGGTCGTGAGTTCTCGATTATCGACACGGGTGGTTACTCGGTGAATAGCGATGATATCTTCGAGGATGAGATTCGCAAGCAGGTCTTGCTCGCCATCGAAGAGGCGGATGTTATCCTCTTTATGGTTGAGGTAGGCACAGGCGTTACCGACCTCGATATGATGATGGCAGAGGTGTTGCGTCGTGCAAAGAAGCGCACCATTTTGGTCTGCAACAAGGTCGATAACTACGACCTTATCTACTCGTCAAACGACTTCTACTCGCTCGGTTTGGGCGACCCATTCTGCATCTCGTCGATGTCGGGTAGCGGCACGGGCGATTTGATGGATGAGATTTTGAAGCACCTCCCCGAGGATTGCGAGGCGGAGGAGATGGAGGATCTCCCACGCATCACCATTGTTGGTCGCCCGAATGTGGGTAAGTCGTCACTTACAAACGCCTTGCTCGGCACCGACCGCAACATTGTAACCAACATCGCAGGTACAACCCGTGACTCTATCCACACCCGCTACAACAAGTTCGGTATGGACTTCTACCTTGTAGATACCGCAGGTATGCGCAAGAAGGGCAAGACGATGGAGGACTTGGAGTTCTACTCGGTGATGCGCTCGATTCGTGCCATCGAGGCTTCGGATGTCTGCATCCTTATGCTCGATGCTCAGCAGGGCTTGGAGTCGCAGGATCTGAATATCCACAACCTCATCGTTCGCAACCGCAAGGGCTGCGTTATCGTGGTGAACAAGTGGGATTTGATCGAGAAGAGCAACAATACGATGAAGGAGTGGCGTGAGGCTTTGGAGAAGCGTCTTGCTCCGTTCAACGATATTCCGATTATCTTCACCTCGGCTCTGAACAAGCAGCGTATCTTGGATGTGTTGCAGACCGCAATTCGTGTCTATGAGTCACGCTCTCGTCGTATCCCTACATCGGAGTTCAACGACTATATGTTGCCGATTATCGAGGAGACACCGCCACCATCGACCAAGGGTAAGTATATCCGCATCAAGTATGCAATGCAGTTGCCTACGCCTACTCCGCAGTTTGTATTCTTCTGCAACCTGCCGCAGTATATCCGTGAGAACTACCGTCGCTTCTTGGAGAACCACCTCCGTGAGCATTGGGACTTCTCGGGCGTACCTATTCAGATTTACTTCCGTCAGAAATAAGCGTCAGAAATATTAAACCAAAATAACTTAAAACAATGAAAAAGATTTTAACTCTCGCATTGATGCTTGCCGTATCGACTTCGGCATTTGCAATCAAAATCACCTATGGCCCTTACATCCAGGCCGTAACCAAGGAGACTGTAACTATCGTATGGGGTACCGACAAGACCGCTATCTCGTGGGTGGAGACCGCTCCGAACGACAAGATGCACTTCTACGCTTTCGAGCGCCCTAAGTTCTACCAGACACAGCTCGGTCGTAAGTTGCCTACAAAGTATCACCAGATTACCATTCCGAATCCAAACACCAATGGCAACGCAACCTTCCGCTATCGTGCATTCTCGCAGGAGATTACCAGCAACAAGGGCGGTCGTACAATGTATGGTCGTGTGGCTTCGACCCGTATCTTCGCTTATCGTCACATCTGGGTTAACACCCTCGACTACAACAAGAAGTCGGTGAACTTTATCCTGATGAACGACCAGCACGGCAACGAGGGTACCTACGAGTTGCTCAACAAGCGCATCACCAAGGCTAAGAAATCCAACAAGAATTGGTCGGCAGATGCAGTACTCTTCGTTGGCGATATGGCGGGCTCGGTGGATGAGAAGCAGCGCTCGTTGTACTACAAGGTGTCGGGTGGTGTGAACAACTACCCTAAGTACAGAGAGACTCCGTTCCACGAGGTACCTATGTTTATGACTCGTGGTGTGAATGAGTCTAAGGGTTGGCTTGGCGCTAACTATATGACCCTCTTCCCAACCTCGACAGGTAAGCCATACTACACCGTTCGCTACGGCTCGGTATGCTTCATCGTGCTCGACTCGGGTAACGACCAGAAGGATAAGGCTGCAAACACCGACTTCACCTCTTACCGCAAGGAGCAGGCTCAGTGGCTTGCAGAGGTTTTGCAGAGCGAGGATGTTAAGGGTGCGAAGTTCAAGGTTGCCCTTATGCACATCCCTCCTGTTGCAGGTCTTTCGCCTGTTGGCAAGGAGCTCAACGAGCTCTTCGTGCCAATTCTCAACGAGGCAGGTATCGACCTTATGATTTGTGGCTATACCCACGAGCACCACTATCACAAGGCTGACAAGAAGTGCAACTTCCCAATCTTGGAGAATGGCACAACCAACCTTCTTAACATCCGTGCAACACAGGAGAATATGGATGTAGTGGTTGAGGACTTCGCTGGTAACGAGATTAAGACCTTCAACTTCTAAAAGTTGTAAGTTTTTGAATATGGGAGTTGGAAGCAGAGATGCTTCCAACTCCTTTTTTTAGTGAGTAGAGAGTAGAGAGTAGAGAGTAGTTGAGAGTTGAGAGTTGAGAGTTGAGAGTTGAAAACGGAAAACGGAAAGCGGAAAACGGAAAACTTTTCAAAAAGTGAGTAGAGTAGTGAGTAGTTGAAAAGACGAGAGAGTTGGCGCAAATTTGATAAAGGTTGTTAAGGGT
Source organism: Alistipes sp. (assembly GCA_017502025.1). Lineage (GTDB taxonomy): Bacteria > Bacteroidota > Bacteroidia > Bacteroidales > Rikenellaceae > Alistipes. Next base: position 35,861 of record JAFVVS010000008.1, read on the forward strand.
GATTAAGGGTAGTTAATGGTTATTAAAGTTTATCGCATCAGCGCCCCCCTTAATAACCTTTAATAGCCCTTAATAGCCTTTAACAACCCTTAATTCGTTGCGCCTCTCCCACCTTCGGAGTTGAGAGTTGAGTAGTTGAGAGTTGAGAAACGAAAAGTTTTCCGCTTTAATCCTGCTTCGCAGGCTTTTCCTCCTTGCGGCTCGGCATAGTGTGCAAGCAGCCTCTGCTCTCGCTCCGCTGCGTCGGTTCCGCTTTTCGCTCCAAACGAAAAACAA
>JAFVVS010000009.1 GCA_017502025.1 Alistipes sp.
CCTAACGCTATGAAGCGCATTATCAAAAATGGCGTTACCGAGGTATTCCCTGCGGGTATGACCGAGGAGAATCTCGCAAAACTCACCGAGGCGGGTCTTGCCGATCCTATCCGCCCTGCGGGACACATCGTGGTGCGTGTATATAACGGCGGAAAGAAGTATCAGATTTTTGTCTTGAACGACCGTTCGCTCGACTACGAGATTATCTACAAGTCGAAGGTCTTTAAGGCAAGGGGAAACAAGAAATAGTCCGTAGTCATTGGATATTAACACAGCGAGGTCGGCATTTTTGCCGACCTCGCTGCTATTATGCTTTGACAACCATCCGAGTCTGTGGCTTATAGACAAACTCCTCGTAGGCAAACGCCTGCATAGCGCAGAAGTTGCTCTGTGGCGAGTAGTAGCAGATAACCGTAATGCCTGCAATATCGCTCTCGCTAAGGGCATCTATGGCCGACTTCTCGCCCGACTCTACCGCCTTTACAACCTCATTGTGCTGCGCACGGTCGAAGGAGTATTGACGACGAACGAGGAAGCAGTTATCCTTTGTGTGATATGGTGCGCCACCGCCAAAGAGTCGCACACCACAAAGTGCCACACCAATCAGCAAGATTGCTCCACCCACCAGCACGAGTGCCGATTTGAGGTTGTTGGCATCGCTACCATTCTCGATAAAGCTATTCAAAACGAGCAGGGCGACGCCTACTGCAAGTATAATAATAGGTAATAAAATATTTTGACGACGCTCTACGATAACGCCGTTAGACGAGGCGTAGAGCGCCTCGTTAAATTCTCTGATATCCATTGATTTCTATATGTTATGTTAGTTACTTAATTCTATTTTATGATTGCGATTTTATGGGGTAAAGGTGCAATCACAGTCGTAACCTACATAGCGTATAGAGATAGAAATCCACCGCACGGGCACAAGTGCCAAGGCGATGAATAAATCGTGTTACAAGATAGTTTGATGTAGCGATAGAACGCCCTACAACCGCAAAATGTTGAGTGCGATTTTGCTGATATCGAGTAGAGGGCGTTACGCTTGTACGCACCGACGGAACTACAATCGTCGAGGTGCGCTCTGCGTCGATATTATAGCGATGATTGCATACGATTTGCTCGTGATGCAAATCGACCACCTCGCACTCGGAAGTGGTTGCAGTTGGTATGATATCGGTCTGCTCGAAGGCAAAAACTCCGAGAACAAAGAAGAATATCGCAACCAACTTACGCATACTATTTCGCCTTTTCTGCTTTGAGAGCAAGATGTTTAACCGTATAGACAAAGCCGATGGTGAGAATAAGGTTCAGCACCAATGCCAACACTGATATCAGAAGCACAGGTCCTCCGATATTGTAGCCGAGAGCGATAAAAATCACGCCTGCACCAACCTCGCCACGAGCGAACATTCCCACCGAGAGCGCCAATCGCTCGGTAAGCGAACGGTCATGATAGAAGAGCATAGGTGCCAACTTACCTAAGTTGGACAACACCGTTACCGCCAACACATGAAGCGCAATCTTCCAACCCGACATCATCGGAATGGTGGCAATAAGGCTTGTCGATTCGCCTGCGGAAGGTGTTGTGTCGCCAAAGTCGATCAATGGCATACTCATACCTACGAGCAACATAAAGACAACCGAAATGGTGGTCGCAAATGCCAACTCGCCTTTACCTCCGATATGGCGATTCTTGATAATCATACCGAAGATAAAGGCCGGCAAAAGCACCTCGATATGAATTGCACCCTGAGCACCGAAGAAGTGCTTTGTAACGGTATAAATAAAGTAGGTAGCACCATAGACCAACACCGAGTAGGTGAATACAGCATACCAATTTTGGGGAATCTCGAAGCGTGACATAAACTTCCAGCCGATGAAGAACATCGCAAAGATAGTTATCAGCATCGCCATCATCTGCCAATTCATCTCGCCAATCATCGCCACCTGCAACGGCACCATAAGGATGATGGTGTCGAGGTCGTCGAAGATTGCCAAGGTCTGCGCCTTCTGATATACCCAACTCTTCTGCAACTGCATTGCGGCCAACATCGAGAAGAGAATTCCCGCCGAAGTAGGGGCTGCAAATCGGCTCAACAAAAGAGTCTCCTTCCAGGTCTCGCCCATACCCCACCACTCCTGCGGCATAAGCGCAAAGATGTAGTAGAGAGCGATGAATATCCACGGCAGTGCCGCAGCCAACATCGCCACAAGGTAGTCCTTGACATATACCCGAATGTTCGATTTGTCAATCTCGAACTCTCGACCGACATTTATCATAATAAATGCCAAGCAGATGCCGAGCGTAACCTCGACCATATGCTTCAACTCGGCATACGCCTCGCCCATAAGCATAGGTAAGATTTGCGACAGCACAAGTCCGACCATCAACATCAACGAGAAGGATATAACTCTTTTCATAAGTTTGAGAGTTGAAAGTGGAGAGTTGGGAACTGACCCAACTCCCCATATTCTTTTTAGCCATTAGCTTATTTTAGTAGAGAGCTTAGGGAATTTAGTGAAATTAGAGATTTTTATTAGACCCCTTATATTCACTATATTCTTCACCTCTCCCCGCTCACTTCAAAAATTGCTTATGATTAGGCTATTTTTGTGCGAAGCGAGGGAACAAAAGCGGAGCATAGTGAGCCTATGTGAGCATTTTGTTAGCCGACGATTCGTGCAAAAAGAGCCAATCAGAACGATTTTTAGAGAGCCTCTACGGTGAGAGTCTGCGCTATATTCGCCGACGAATTACCGATATGAATTGTGTAGGTACCCTTATTTACCTCCCAAGCGTGAGTCTTGTCGTTCCAATATGCCAAATCCGAGTGGTTCAACTCGAACTCAACAGTTGTATGCTTACCTGCTTCGAGGTGTACCTTCTTGAACGCCTTCAACTCCTTCTTTGGACGGAGTACGGTTGGCTTGTTCTCCTGAACATACAATTGAACAACCTCAGCACCAGCCATTGCGCCTGTATTCTCCAAGCGAACAGTAACCTTCAACGGCTTCTCTGCCGAAATCTGCTTTGCAGCCTTTGCCTTCGACAACTCGAAAGTGGTGTAAGACAAACCAAAGCCGAATGGGAACAAAGGCTCGATGCCCTTAGTCTCATACCAACGGTAGCCAACAAGAACTGACTCCTTGTACTCTACATCGTAGTGCTTTGGAGCAATCCACAACTCATTAGTATTGCGGCTCTTGTATGTTACAGGCAAGCCCTTTGGTACCATACCATAAGCAGGCGAATCCTTGAACGACTTCTCGATGGTTGCAGGGAGCTTACCCGATGGGTTGATCTTACCAACCATAATATCGGCAATAGCCTGCATACCTGCCTGTCCAGGGTACCAGCCGTAGATGATAGCCGATACCTTATCGTGCCAAGCACTCATATCGATACCCGAACCCGAAAGAACGAGAACGATAACCTTCTTATTTGCTGCGCAAGCCATACGCACCAAAGCCTCGTCCTCCTCCATCATCTGGAATGGACGCTCCTGACCCTCGGTGTCGTAAGTACCTGTTGCAACAACCACAACATCTGCCTTCTGTAACTCGATGAAGTTTGGCTTCTCGATAGCCTTAACCTTCGAACGCAATGCGCTGAGGAGTGCCTGCTCCGAAGTTACGCAGTTGAAACCCTTAACACGAGAAGAGCCTCCACCCTGTGGAGCAACCTTTGCCCAACGGCCTACGAGCAACACCTGCTGACCCTCCTTCAATGGGAGGATACCGTCGTTCTTCAACAAGATTGAGCCCTCGGCAGCAGTCTGATACGATACCTGCTCGTGGTGAGGGAACTTCACTTCGAGTGCGTCCTCATTTGGCTGGCCATTCTTGAAACGCTCGTACAAGCCGAAGCGAATCAAAGTTGCAACCATTGGGCGAATCATATCGTCGATATTCTTCTCGGTCAACTTACCCTCCTTTAAGAGGCCACGCACCGAGTTGATGTGATAGTACTCGTTAGGTGTACCAGGCATCTCGACATTCTGACCCGAGAGAACAATCTTCTCCCAATCGTAAACCGAACGCCAGTCGGTCATTACCAAGCCCTTAAAGCCGAGTGTACCACGGAGAAGGTCGGTGATAACATACTTGCTCTGACCTGCCCACTCGCCATTTACGAGGTTGTACGAAGTCATTACTGAACCGGCACCTGCGTCGATACCGGCCTTGAATGCAGGAGTGTAGATCTCCATAATAGCACGCTCATCAACAATCGAGTTCGAGAGCTTACGATAGAGCTCGGTGTTGTTGCAGAGGAAGTGCTTCAAGCAAGCCATTGTACCTGTGCCCTGCATACCTGTAACATAGTTCTCTACCATACGGGCAGCCAAATATGGATCCTCGCCCATATACTCGAAGTTACGACCGCACTGCGACGAACGATAGATGTTCATACCTGGACCGAGCAATACACCTGCACCTGCCATACGGGTCTCGTAACCTACCGCCTCGCCATAAGCGTGTGCCAACTCGGGGTTGAAGGTCGATGCGAGAGCGATAGTTGCAGGGAACTGAGTGGTCTTCTGCGGGTGACGCACCTCGTTCTGATCTGGCAACGAGTGGTTGATACGCACACCTGCCGAAGCATCTACCATAAATACGTGTGGCAAGCCCTTTGCAGGAGCTCCCGGAAGGAAGAACTTGTTGTGACCGTGAGTCATCTCAATTTTCTCATCGAGCGACAATGTAGCCAACACCTCGTTAGCCTTAACAGTCGCCTCATCCCACGACATCATCTCGCCCTTCTTAGCTGCGAATGCCGATGTTGCCAATGCAAGGGCAACAAACGAAAGAATCAGTTTTTTCATAGTTTTTGTTATTGGTTAGTTGTATTTTGCTTTTTTATTAGAGGCGTTAGGGGCGTTAGAGTCGTTAGAGTTTTTAACGGCCAAAATAGCCCCCCACTTCAAAATCGTAAATGATTGAGCTATTTTTTTGCCAAGCAAGGCGACAAATCCGCAGCATAGTCTGCCTATGTGAGGAATTTGGCGACCGCAGATTGGTGAAAAAAGAGCCAATCAGAACGATTTTACTTCTTCTCTGGCTGTGCCGGTGCCGGCGCTGCAACAACCATAGTCTTGTCGATGCGGAGAG
>JAFVVS010000101.1 GCA_017502025.1 Alistipes sp.
TATCGGGTTGAATAACCAACCCAGTCCTCAGATAGATTGCAAGTATTGATTACTCGACCATTCATAGATTGTGAAACTGCATACAGAACTGACATACGAATTCTTGGTGGTAAATTCATAGTGGTCTGTGCAGAAACTTCAATACCTTCGTGTTCAAGCTGATTATGAATACCAGCAACGGCAACTGAGATCGGAATAGTGAAGTTTTTAATACCAAGATGGTTGACGAGCTGATAACTGTCGTCAATATCATCTTGTTTTAAGTTAGGCATCAGAACACCGATAACTCGGTCTTTTCCAAGTGCCTCTACGCACAGTGCAGCACAAACTGAACTGTCTTTGCCACCAGAAATTCCAATGATGGCATTGCAACCTTTGCCGTTTTCTTCAAACCAATCACGAATCCACGCGATTAGTTTGTCTTTTGTATCCTTTGCGTCAAATGTATATCCCATATTACTCCTCGTCGTAAGCTTCGCAGTCGCAATCGCCGCAGTTACAATTGCCTCGTGGCATTGCAAGGCGACCGCCAAGGAAACCAGAGAGGATAGAAGAAATATCGAATCCTGTGGACTCCTTAATACCGTCAGAAACCTGTGTGATTGAATTCATAATGTTACCGGCAAGCTGTGCGGAATCACCGCCAAACATCTTGATAGACTCAACATTTGCATAGCCCTGACCAATTGCTTCAGCAATCTTAGGCAACTGTTCAAAGTAAACCTTGATAGTGTCAAGTTCCATCTGCTGTCTTGCAGCATCGCCGTATTCTTTCATAGCTTCGGCTTTCTTCAAAATACCAGCGGCTTCAGCCTCTGCCTTTGCCTGAATAGCCTCAGCTTCTGCACGACCCTTAGCTGCAACTGCTTCAGCTTCTGCTAAACCAGCAGCCTTAACAGCCTCAGCTTCCTGTTCGGCAGCAAACTTTTCAGCCTCTGCCTGTGCTTTCTTAGCCGCAGCATCCTGCTCAGCCTCAAACTTATCAGCTTCAGCACGCTTCTTACGCTCGTAAAGTTCAGCTTCAGCTTCCTTCTGACGCTCGTACTGATCTGCGTCGGCTTTCTGCTGTACGGCATACTTCTCAGCTTCAGCCTTTTTCTTAATGGTTGCTTCAAGAGTTTTCTCTTCGATGTAAACCGCACGCTCTTTCAACTCAAGCTCTTTTTCCTGACGAGCCAAGTTAGCGTTAGCAGTTGTGATCTCAATGGTGCGACGCTGTTCCTCTTCCTGAATCTTATAAGCCGCGTCAGCTTCAGCGTTCTTGACATCAGCATCTTTCTTCAACTCAGCACGCTTGATATCAAGTTCGTTCTGCTTAATAGCGATTTCAGACTCAGCCTGAACTCTTGCATCGTTGGCTTCCTTAGCAGCCTTAGCCTGTGCGATTTCAACTTCCTTATCTGCATTTGCCTTTGCAATAGCAGCATCTTTCTTGATCTGGGAAATGTTGTCGATACCCAAATCCTCAATAACGCGGTTTTCATCGGAGAAACGCTGAACATTGAAGCTTACAAGCTCAATACCCATACGCTTCAAGTCGGGGATAACATTTTCTGAAACCTTTTCAACGAATGTCTTTCTGTCGCCGATAAGCTCACGGAGCTTCATTGTACAGATAATCTCACGAATGTTACCTTCAAGAACTTCTGCAACGATATCACCGATTTCGCTGATGCTCTTGTTTAAGAAGTTCTGTGCAGCAATATTGATAGACTCAGGATCAGGACTTAACTTAACATTGACTGCTGAATCAACGAAAATATTGATACAATCAGCAGTTGGTACGGAGTCGCCGGTCTTAATATCCAGAGGGATAAGTTTCAAAGACAGTCTGTCAACTCGTTCAAAGAACGGAATCTTAAAACCTGCTTTACCGATTAGCACCTTGGGCTTCTTGCGGATACCAGAAATAATCAACGCTGTGTCGGGTGGAGCCTTAATATATCCGGCAACCACGAAAATAATAGCGAATAACGCTACGATGCCAACAGGCAACAAAACAAATAAATTCATTTTACATTCTCCTCTTTGGGTATTTGTATTTCGATTTTCCCAGCGCTACCGAGGATAGCGTTTTCTTCTGGGGTTAGTCCGAGTTCTTCATATACCTCGTCCTCGTCAAATGTATGTAGGAAAATCCAACAATGCATTTTCCTTGCGATTTCTAAAAGCCTCTCGTATTCCATACTTAACCTCCGCAATATTCATACAATGTAACATCGCAGTCGGTTAAAGTATCTTCGATCATCTTAGAAACCACAGACCAATCTCCGCCACCTCTATGGCAAGCCATAAGATACGGGATTGCCACGGTATGACCTGCAAACTGCTTGTTTACCGCCTCAAGACACTGTTTTAATGCCTCATAACTGGTATAACAATTGCCGTCGTATCCGTATTTATCCTGTGCAAATAGATTGACAATGGCTTGTTTGCCTGTGTCATCTGTGTACACAGTTTGAATTTGACCTAACAAACCGGGCTTCAGGCTGGGATCGTTGCACCAAGATTTGTAGTACTCAAATACAATCGGGTATTTTTCTCTTACTTGTTTGGCAACACCGCTACCCATAACACCTTGGCAATTTACCTGATGTAAGATAACCTGTGCGCCACTTTCAAAAATGTCACCTTTGATATGTTTTAACATTCACATATACCTCGCTTTGCTTAACAGAAACGAATTTCGAGTGCGGTAATTTCGCCATTTTGTTTGTATGCATAAACGCCATAACAACCGTCGCCGTTACCAGAACTGCTAAAGAAACCCTCGTCTTTAATCCAAGCGTCGCCCTCACGGATAGACTCGCAAAACTCTGTCCACTGCTCGTCTGTGTAGTCGGGCTTGTTCATAAAGAACCCAGCCAAACCAGCATCTACGCCAATCGAACCAATCTCTTCCATCTGTTTTTGAGGTGGAATAATTCCATCGAGGTAAATACCGATAATTCCAACGATTTGATACTTATGTTCTTCGCCCTCATACTCATATTTTTCAGTCTGTTTCCAAACCCTACATTCGTATGTACCTGCTTTCACAGTGGCGTTCATACGACACCACACATCTTTGTCATAACAAGGATCTGTAATGTCAATCAAACCTTCAAAATGTTTTCTTCCAATTAGTTTCTTTCGCATATCACGCACTCCATTCGTTTTCCATACCATCCAGAATTTGCATACTCTTGGCGATGTTTACGATGCAACCGTCAAGGCTGATGCTCTGACCAGTTGTACATCTGCCCCAATATGATTTACCCCAAGCCTCAATGACTACACAGCCTTGCTCCTTGAGTTTTTCTCCAAACCAATTGGTAACAGCCCACCATTCGTATATTTCCTCTGGCTTAGTATCAAGATTTTCGTGTTCGTCTTCGCTGATAACCTTATCGCAGTTTTGACACCTATACACGGTTGCATCTTCGCCACAACATTTGCGTGCTTCAGCAATTGTTTTATGCCAATGCTCACAAACAGGGCAGAGAAAACCGTCTTCCAGCTCGTCTGTTTCTTCATTCAAGCCTTCACCAGTTGCGAAAGCGTCATCTTTCAATTCTGCAACTGTAAGCTCTTCAAAACCATACGAAGACTCACATTCGGAGCAATAAGGAACCATCATCTGATCGTAATCACTTTCTTCAAACGGATTATTATCATCGTTGAATGGAATTCTGGAAATCATATATTCGACCTCAGAAGTCATACAACAATAAACTTCACGATTGACCAGCATATCAATGATCCTTTGGTTCTTTGCGCTCCACGAATCATATTTAACACCGTTTACTTCATAACTCACGA
>JAFVVS010000102.1 GCA_017502025.1 Alistipes sp.
GTAGTTATGATCGGCGACCCACAGATGCGAGGTCTCGGTCACGACGGCTCTGGCGAGCGTTATCGTGATGTTGTACTCCCTGATGTAGAGGATTTTAAGAAGACTACAAATGGTGAGTTCTTCGCCATCAACCTTGGCGACTTGGTTTATAACTGGATGGCAGGATATGATGACTATATGGACATCAGCGCCCCTCTCTCGTTCCCTATGTGCCATATAATTGGTAATCACGACTACGATCAGGCAAACATTATCGAGGGTAAGTTGGGTACTCCATACTTCGAGGAGTATGTGTCGCCTACCTACTACTCGTTCACCATTGGCAAGATTCACTATGTGATGGTAAACAGTATCGAGTACAGCCGTGCAAATGCAAAGAAACACTATGGTTCTGGCTTGGATAACGAGCAGTTGGAATGGTTGAAGCAGGATTTGAGTTACATTCCACACGACTATACAATCTATATTTGTGGTCACGCTAACCTTTGGAAGAAGCCGGGTAACAACCCTAATGCCTCTTACGGTAAGTACAATGTAAACTATAAGGAATATACCGAGCTTATCAAGCCATATAAGCGAGTTTATTCGTGGTCGGGTCACTATCATACCAACTATGAGTTTGAGTATGCAGGAAAGCCTGATTACGAGGATATGAGCCAGTTATCGTGTATCTCGGTATGTCGTTGCGTAGGTGCTCTGCGCACGAATATGGAGATGGATGCCGCCGGTTGCCCAAATGGCTATATGGTCGTAGAGGTTGATGGTGAAGATGTTAAGTGGTGGTACAAAAGTGTCGGTCACGACCGCAACTACCAGATGCGTACCTACTCACCTATTCGCACGGGCGACGGCTACGTGAAGGCTAACATCTGGAACTACTCGCCAGATTCGAATTGGTCAACTGTTGAGTGGTGGGAAAATGGCAAGAAGGTCGGCGAGTTCGAGCAGTTTGCCGAAGTTGATCCTGACTATATGCAGATCTTTACCGAACAGTTGAGCCACATCAAAGGTCGAGCGGCTAATTATGCGAAACCTGCAAAGTCACGCTATATGTTCCGCATCAAGCCAAGCGAGGGTGTTCGCTCTGGAGAAGTTCGTGTAAAAGACAACTTCGGTACTACCTACACGGAGAAGGTAGAATGGTAAACAGAATAAATAATGCAATTAACCATATAACAAATTATATCAAAAATGGCTATTAAACGATTTTTTAGAGTAATGCTTGCAACCGTACTTTTGTGCGTGCTACCGAGCATTGTATTCGCCAATCCGCTGGTAGTGTTTTTTGGAGATTCCGTCACCCATAATTGGGGAAAATATAGAGATTCTTTCTTCTCTACCAACAATTTTCTTTGTAAGGGTATCGATGATGAGACTACGGGCGATATGCTTAAACGCTACGCTTCCGATGTGATTGGCCAGCACCCTCAGGTGGTAGTTATCCTCGCTGGCGCTAACGATATCGCACAGAACAATGGCGTATTTGTAACAGCCGAGCAGATTAGCAGCAATATCTTTTATATGGCGAAGATGGCGCAGGAGGCCAGTATTAAGGTCGTGTTGTGCAGCGTGCTTCCATCGTCTGGTTATAATTGGAATACAAATGCCGTACCTGCTAACTTTATTTCTCAGTTGAACACCATTGTCGAGGAGTGGGCAGCGAACAACAACTGCGAGTATGTAGATTACTATTCGTTGTTTGTACAAGCAGATGGCTCCCTTGATCCAAAGTTCTCAAATGACAACTGCCACCTTTTAACCGAGGGCTACTACATTATGGAGCAGGCGATAATGCCAATTCTCGAACCAATGCTTAATAAATAGTTATAACCCCAAAAGATTTTGATTATGAAAAAATATCTGATTATTATAGCATTGTTCTTTGGCTTGGCAGCCTGTGCTCCCGACACCACCACTGACTTTACTGCGAAGTTATGTGTTGCAGAGAGCGAAATCAAGGCAACAGCAGCAAAAGGTGTATACTTCTTGACCGTTACAAGCGATACAAAATGGAGAGCAAGTTGCGAGTCCGAGTGGCTATTTCTGAGAGTATACCACGGCGAAGGCAATGGCAAAATCGAAGTTGAGGTATTGGCAAATAAGGAAACGGAAGAGCGCAACTGTGAGATTCTTATTAAGGGCGATGGTGTTGCTGAGGAGATATATATCCCTGTAACACAGGCTTCGGCAAAGGGCTTGCTCGTTGAGAAGACCGTATATGAGGTCGGAGCAGAAGGTGGAAATATCGTTGTTGATTTGCTGACCAATACCGAACTTTCGGCAGAGATTGACGCTGATTGGATTACTTTGGCAGAGCCAACCCGAGCTTTGGAGGCTCGTCAGATGACATTCACCGTAGCTCCAAACAATGCTATCGAACCTCGTACAGCAACTATTACCTTGTCAGGAGAAGGCGTCAAAGATGAGATTTTGACAGTAACACAATCCGAGACCAATGGTTTTATTGTCGAGAAGACAACATACGAGGTTGCCGCCAAAGGAGGAGAGGTTGTGGTTGATTTGAAGACTAATATCGAGATTACCGCAACAATCGAAGCTGATTGGATTACTTTGGCAGAGCCAACCCGTGCTATGGCTGCTCATCAGATGGTGTTTACCGTAGCCAAAAATGAGACTACTGAACCTCGCACTGCAACTATCACCTTGTCGGGCGAGGGTGTAGAGAGTGTAACACTGACCGTAACACAGAATGGCGCAAAGCCTGCTGTGATATTTGCTAATGCAAACTTTAAGGCATTCCTACTTAACAACAATTATGATACAGACGACGACGGTGAGTTTTCGCAGGACGAATTGGACGCAATTACGAATATTACCTTATGGCGTCGTGTTGAGAAGGAGTATTTCACATTCGAGACTGACGATATCGCCGATTTGAGCGACTTGCAGCACTTACCAAGCCTCGAAGAGTTGGATATTCAGGGTGTACCTACTTCTCTCACTTCAATTGATTTGAGCAAGAATGTTAAACTCCGCAAGCTCAACTGCGCAAATACCGCTATCGTATCGCTCGATTTGAGCAATAATACCGAGTTGGAGGAGTTGGTTCTCTCGGGTACTCCGATTGCATCGCTCGATTTGAGCAGCAACACAAATCTCTCGAAGCTTTCCCTTCGTGGATGTGAGTCATTGACTTCGCTCGATGTGTCGCTTCTCTCAAACCTCACTATGCTCAACTGTGCATACTCGAAGGTTTCGACTTTGAATGTTGCTAATAATACCAACCTCGTAGCATTGTACTGCAATGGTTGCGGACTCACAGAGTTGAATATATCGACTTTGGTGGCATTGGAGCGTTTGGTGTGCGACGATAATAAGCTGACACAGCTCGATGCAAGCAACAACTTATCGCTTAAATCGCTCACTTGCACCCGCAATAACCTTTCGTTGATTAAGGTTAACGGTTTGAGCAATTTGAAGCGTTTGGCTATCAGCCATAATCCAGTAAGCGAGTTGACACTTGTGGGCAATACCGCTCTCAACTACTTGCACGCAGCATTTACCAACTTTACAACTATCGATGTTGCACCTGCTACGGCGTTGTTGATGATTAATGCCAACGACTCAAAACTTGTGGGCATCGACCTCTCGAAGAATACAGTATTGCGTGGCTTGCGTCTGAACAACAATGCTTTGACATCGCTCGATATTAAGAATAACAGCGACCTTCGCTACTTATTTGTTGATGGTAATTCGGCATTGAACGTAATTGATGTAGGCGATTGGTTTAATGCTTCAATCGCAACGAGCTTCTTCAAGGACGAGCACACAGAGTGGAGTAAGACAACCCAGCAGGGCAATACTACTCCGGACGATATGACGGGCTCAAACGGAAGTTGGGATTCTACGAACTAACGAAATTCAACATAAGCAAATAAAACATTAGCACATTTTTAGGATGAAAAAGATTTTGCTATTTATTCTGGCCATTAGCCTTATTTTACCGCTAAATGCTGCTCCTAAAAAGGAGGTGGCAAAGAGCGTGGATATCTGTGTATATGGCGGAACTTCGCTCGGTGTTATCGCTGCTTACACTGCAAAGAAGCAGGGAAAGAGCGTTTTGCTCATCGAGCCTACTACCCACATCGGCGGAATGTCGTCGGGTGGTTTGGGAATGACCGACATCGGTAACAAGTATGTTGTGAAAGGTCTTGCCCTTGATTTTTATCGTCGACTTGGTACTCACTATGGTTCGTTGGAAAAGTGGGTATTCGAGCCACATGTCGCCGAGAAAATCTTCAAGGATTACATTGCCGAGGAGAATATCGAGGTTTGGTGCAATCGCCGCATTGTTGCCGCAAATAAGGATGACGACCGCATCGCAAATATCACTCTCGAGGACTCTGCTGCTCCCGGAAAGAGGGGCAATGTTGTAGTTGAGGCAAAAGTCTTTATCGACTGTACCTATGAGGGTGATTTGATGGCTCTTGCAGGAGTTTCTTATACCGTTGGTCGTGAGGATAATAAGGTCTATAACGAGGAGTACAACGGTGTGCAGGTTCGACGCAAGCATCAGTTTACCGTAGATGTAGATCCTTATGTTATTCCGGGAAAGAAGAGCAGCGGTCTGCTTTGGGGCGTCAACAAAAAGTCTGTTTTGCCAACAGGTTCGGGCGACAAGAAGGTGCAGGCCTACAACTTCCGCATCTGCTTGACCAATGATAAGGAGAATATGATACCTATTACCAAGCCTGAAAACTACGATCCATCAAAGTATGAGTTGTTGATCCGCTTGAAGGAGAAACAGCCTTGGAAAGGTTTGACTGACGCCTTTATTTGGAGTAGAATGCCGAATAATAAGACAGATATCAATCATAGAGGTGGTTTTTCAACCGATATGATTGGCGAGAACTGGGACTATCCAGAGGCAAGCTACGAGGAGCGTGCACGCATCGTTAAGAAGCACGAGGATTACACAAAGGGCTTACTCTACTTCGTTGGTCACGACGAGCGTATTCCTGAGTTCATTCGCAAGGAGATGCTTTCGTGGGGATACCCAAAAGATGAGTATGTGAACAACAATCACTGGACTCCGCAGATTTATGTTCGTGAGGCTCGCCGTATGGTTAGCGATGTAGTAATGACGCAGCACCACTGCCAGGGCCGTGAGGTTGTGAAAGATGGTATTGCTTTGGCTGCCTACACTATGGATTCTCACAACTGCGACCGAGTGATAGTTAACGGCTGTGTTCGTAACGAAGGCAATGTCGAGGTTAAGGATAATGTGAAGCCATATCCGATTTCGTACCTTTCGATTGTGCCAAAGCGTAGAGAGGTGTCAAATCTCTATGTGCCATTCTGTTTGTCGGCATCGCACATTGCATTTGGTTCGATTCGTATGGAGCCGGTAGCGATGGTATTGTCGCAGGCGGCAGCAACCGCTGCTTCGATGGCTATCGATAACAACTGCGCAGTACAGGATGTCGATGTTAAAGCGCTCAATGCTGAGTTGGAGGCTCGCCCGTGGGGTGATAATCGCAAACCTGATGTGGTTGTAGATGATGCAGACAAGAAGTGTGTACGATTGGTTGGTGATTGGACATATGACGATAGTCGCCACAGCTATGCATTCTGTCGTCATTTCGACAACTCGATGGGCAAGAGCGAGATGTCAGCATTCTTCCATCCTAATTTGAAGAAGGCTGATGAGTACAATGTTTACTACTACTTCCCAAAGCAGAAGCAGGGATCTTCGGTTATCAATTTTAACATCTTTGATGGCACAGAGAAACACGAAGTAAGCATTGCTACAAAGGATGTTAAAATTATCGGTCAGACTCGTGGCGAGTGGGTATTGCTCGGCACATATCACTTTGCCGAGGGTGCAAAACCTTATGTTGAACTTACCAACAAAGGTGCTGATGGTACTATCGTGGCCGATGCGGTGCAGTTTATCCCAAAGAATAGATAATTTTCCACAATCATAAAACAAAAAAACTATGAAAACAATTGAAAACAAGGAGTACATTACTCCGCAGGTCGCTATTTGCGACACAAAGGTAGAGCAAGGCTTTGCCGCAAGTACTGAAGGGGGATTTTCCCTCGATAATCTTAAAC
>JAFVVS010000103.1 GCA_017502025.1 Alistipes sp.
AACTACTCAAAATATTTCAGGTTGTCGAAACATGGACGCAATTCGCCTCGTTCGATGCGGTGGATGACCTCCACCACCTTGTCGTTCATAGGTGTTGGGAAGCCTACCTTTCGGCCATACGCCGACACAGCTCCGTTGATGGCATCCACCTCGGTTGGCTTGCCCTTCTCTATATCCTGAAGCATGCTCGCCTTGAGTCGGGCGTGCTTGCGTATGGCTATGGGGATGATAAAGAGCGAGATGGCTCTTTTTACGGGGTTAGAGTAGTCTAATAGCTTCACAATATCCTTGCCCTGCACAGGCTCGATGCGTATGCCGCCTTGGCGACACACATCTATGCACTCCTTGATAAGAGCCTGTACCACACGGCGTGACCTGCGCTCGCCTGCCGCCTCACCAAAGGTGCAGCCAAGCACCGCACTCATGCCCGAGAACGAGGCGTTGATAAGCAGTTTGCTCCAGCGTGTGCCGATGAAGTTATCCTCCACATCAAGCGGAAAGTACAAGCGTATCCGTTACAAGGGTATCGTCTGCGACCGATGCGGTGTGGAGGTTACCGAGAAGAAGGTACGCCGTGAGCGTATGGGACACATCTCGTTGGTTGTGCCGGTAGTACATATTTGGTACTTCAAGTCGCTTCCTTCGAAGATAGGTTACCTCTTGGGCATTCCATCGAAGAAGTTGGAGTCGATTATCTACTATGAGCGTTATGTAGTTGTTCAGGCGGGTGCTGCTGCCGAGCAGGGTATCGAGAAGTTGAATACCCTCGGCGAGAAGGAGTACAACGATGTATTGGCTGCACTTCCAAAGGGCAACCAGCAGCTTCCGAACGACGATCCTAACAAGTTTATCGCAATGATGGGTGCCGAGGCTATCAAGCTCCTCTTGCAGGAGGTTGATCTCGACACAATGTCATACAGCTTGCGTGACCGTGCTACACGAGAGACTTCGCAGCAGCGTAAGAGCGAGTTGTTGAAGCAGCTCAATGTTGTTGAGTCGTTCCGTGCATCGCAGGGTAAGAACCGTCCTGAGTGGATGGTATTGGATGTTGTTCCGGTTATTCCACCGGAGATTCGTCCGTTGGTACCACTCGATGGAGGTCGTTTCGCAACTTCGGATTTGAACGATTTGTATCGCCGTGTTATTATCCGTAACAACCGTCTTCGTCGCTTGATCGACATCAAGGCTCCGGAGGTTATTCTCCGCAACGAGAAGCGTATGTTGCAGGAGGCGGTAGATTCGTTGTTCGACAACTCTCGTAAGAGCAATGCTGTTAAGAACGAGAGCAACCGACCATTGAAGTCGTTGTCGGACTCGTTGAAGGGTAAGCAGGGACGCTTCCGTCAGAACTTGCTCGGTAAGCGTGTTGACTACTCGGCTCGTTCGGTTATCGTCGTAGGTCCTGAGTTGAAGATGCACGAGATGGGTATGCCGAAGGATATGGCTGCTGAGTTGTACAAGCCATTTATCATTCGCAAGCTCATCGAGCGTGGTATCGTTAAGACTGTTAAGTCAGCAAAGAAGATTATCGATAGAAAGGATCCGGTTATCTGGGGCATTTTGGAGAATGTCATCAAGGGTCACCCTGTATTGATGAACCGTGCTCCAACCCTTCACCGTTTGGGTATTCAGGCGTTCCAGCCGAAGCTTATCGAGGGTAAGGCAATGCAGTTGCACCCACTCTCGTGTACAGCGTTCAACGCCGACTTCGATGGTGACCAGATGGCGGTGCACTTGCCACTCGGCAACGCTGCAATCTTGGAGGCACAGCTCCTGATGCTCGGTTCGCACAATGTCCTCAACCCGGCGAATGGTGCGCCTATTACCGTACCTTCGCAGGATATGGTCCTCGGTCTTTACTACATCACCAAGGCTCGCCCAGGTGTTAAGGGTGAGGGCTTGGCATTCTACGGTCCAGAGGAGGCGATTATCGCCTACAACGAGGGTCGTGCCGACATTCACGCTACTGTAAAGTGCCGTGTTCGTGACCTCGATGAGAATGGCAACCCTGTAACCGTATTGAAGGAGACCACTATCGGTCGTATCCTCGTAAATCAGGTTGTTCCTGAGGAGGTTGGATATGTGAATGTATTGCTCACCAAGAAGTCGCTCCGTGACATCATCTCGGATGTGATGAAGAAGGCGGGTGCCGACAAGGTGGCAAAGTTCCTCGACGATATCAAGAATATGGGTTACCAGATGGCATTCCGTGGCGGTTTGTCGTTTAACTTGGAGGCTGTAATTATTCCTGAGTCGAAGGAGAAGCTCGTTCAGGAGGGATACGAGAAGGCAGATGCCATTATCGACGACTATAATATGGGTCTTATCACCAACAACGAGCGTTACAACCAGATTATTGATGTTTGGACAAGCGTAAATAATAAGCTCACCAAGGAGGTAGTTGATACCTTGACCAAGAACGATGACGGTTTCAACCCTGTATATATGATGCTTGATTCGGGTGCCCGTGGTTCTCGTGAGCAGATTCGTCAGCTCTCGGGTATGCGTGGTCTGATGGCGAAGCCGCAGAAGTCGGGTGTTGAGGGTGGCCAGCAGGTTATCGAGAACCCGATCTTGTCGAACTTCAAGGAGGGTCTTTCGGTGTTGGAGTACTTTATCTCTACCCACGGTGCTCGTAAGGGTTTGGCGGATACTGCGTTGAAGACTGCCGATGCGGGTTACTTGACTCGTCGTTTGGTGGATGTAGCACAGGATGTTATCGTTAATGAGGAGGATTGTGGTACATTGCGTGGTTTGACCGCTACGGCTATCAAGCGTAACGACGATGTCGTACAGACTCTCTACGATCGTATCCTCGGCCGTACCGCATTGAACGATGTTATCGACCCAATCTCGGGCGAGGTTCTTTGCGAGGCAGGTCAGGAGATTACCGAGGCTATCGCCGAGGCAATCGAGAAGTCGCCAATCGAGTCTGTTGAGATCCGTTCGGTACTCACTTGTGTATCTCGTCACGGCGTTTGTGCTAAGTGTTACGGTCGTAACCTTGCAACCGCACGACCTGTACAGAAGGGTGAGGTTGTCGGCGTTATCGCAGCACAGTCTATCGGTGAGCCAGGTACTCAGCTTACACTCCGTACCTTCCACGTCGGTGGTGTTGCGGGTGGCTCGACCGTCGAGACAAATGTTGTTTCGAAGTACGAGGGTCGCCTCGATATCGACGATTTGCGCACCGTTAAGGGCAAGAACTCGCAGGGCGAGGCTATCAATATCGTAGTATCTCGTCAGTCGGAGTTGCGTATCGTAGACCCTAAGACCGAGATTACACTCTATACTCACGCATTGCCATACGGCTCGACCATCTTCAAGAAGGAGGGCGACATGGTAGTGAAGGGCGACTTGATCTGCGAGTGGGATCCATATAACGCAGTAGTGGTTGCCTAGACCGATGGTAAGGCTCTCTACGACAATGTCATCGAGGGTGTTACTTACCGTGAGGAGCGTGACGAGCAGACCGGTTTGGCCGAGCGTGTAATTATCGACTCGAAGGATCGTACCAAGAACCCTGTTATCCGCATTCTCGACAAGAATGGCGAGGAGGTTAAGGCATACAACTTGCCTGTAAATGCCCATGTTGCGGTTAAGGATAATGCGAAGATTCATATTGGTGATATCATCATCAAGATTCCTCGTGTTGTTGGTAAGGGCGGCGGCGATATCACCGGAGGTCTTCCACGAGTTACCGAGTTGTTCGAGGCTCGTAACCCATCGAATCCGGCAATCGTTTCGGAGATCGATGGTGAGGTAACATTCGGCAAGATCAAGCGTGGTAATCGTGAGATCGTTATCACAGCGAAGGATGGCGAGATTAAGCGCTACCTCGTGCCACTCTCACGACAGATTATCGTTCAGGAGAACGACTATGTTCGTGCAGGTATGGCGTTGTCGGATG
The DNA here is from genome assembly GCA_017502025.1 of Alistipes sp. GTDB lineage: Bacteria > Bacteroidota > Bacteroidia > Bacteroidales > Rikenellaceae > Alistipes. Next base: position 3,911 of record JAFVVS010000103.1, read on the forward strand.
GTGCAATCACTCCAAGCGATATTCTCCGTATCCTCGGACCTACCAAGGTTCAGGAGTACATCGTAAATGAGGTACAGGAGGTTTACCGTATGCAGGGTGTGAAGATCAACGACAAGCACTTCGAGGTTATCGTTCGTCAGATGATGAACAAGGTTCAGATTGAGGATCCGGGAGATTCTCGCTTCTTCGAGAACCAGATTGTCGACAAGTGGGAGTTTATGGATGTAAACGACGAGTTGTACGATAAGGTTGTTGTTACCGATGCGGGCGATTCTGTAAATGTTCATCCTGGACAGATTATCTCGATGCGCAAGTTGCGTGATGAGAACTCATCGCTCAAGCGTCGTGATATGAAGCTTGTTGAGACTCGCCCAATCGTATCGGCAACTTCGAACCAGGTACTTCAGGGTATCACCCGTGCAGCATTGCAGACTTCGAGCTTCATCTCGGCTGCATCGTTCCAGGAGACCACTAAGGTCCTCAACGAGGCTGCAATTCAGGCTAAGAGCGACCCATTGGCTAACTTGAAGGAGAATGTTATCTGTGGTCACCTTATCCCAGGTGGTACAGGTCTCCGTGAGTATGACAACTTGGTTGTTGGCTTGAAGTCGGATTTGGAGTTTATGATTTCACAGAATAAGTAATCGAAAGATTAGATAGCAAAAAACTCGGAGAGAAATCTCCGAGTTTTTTTTTATTGTCAATCAAAAAATATTATGTTAAAAATTCACTATCTTTGTAGTCGTAGAATAGAGAAAGAGAGCAATGACAGATAACAGCGAAAAGTGGAACAAGGCAGCAAAGGGCTTCAAGCAGTATATCCGCTTGGAGAAGGGGTTGTCGGAGAATACGGTCGAGGCGTATATGCGTGACTATACCAATTTTGCCGGCTTCATTCTTCGTATGTACGATGTTGCGCCTACGAATGTCGAGCAGTTTATGGTCGAGCGCTACTTGGCATATCTTTTCGAGGAGTGCAAGCACACCAAGGCGTCGCAAGCGAGAGAGCTGAGTGGCGTGAAGGCATTCTTTAACTATCTGCTGATAAACGATAAGATTGAGCAGTCGCCCACCGAGATGATTTCGACACCGAAGCGCACTCGTCATCTTCCCGATGTGCTGACGGTGGAGGAGGTGGAGCAGATTATCAACTCCATACCGCTCGATACGACAAAGGGCAAGCGAGATAGGGCGATGTTGGAGTTGCTCTATTCGTGCGGTTTGCGAGTGTCGGAGCTTACCGCTTTGCGCCTGTCGGACCTCTTCTTTGGCGAGGGCTATATCCGAGTTATGGGCAAGGGTAGCAAGCAACGCTTGGTGCCGATAGGCAATGTTGCAAGGGAGCGTATAATGCTCTATATGGATGAGCGCAAGGCTAAGGATTCGAAAAATAAGGATGTCCTCTTTTTGAGCAATCGTGGCTCGGCACTTACCCGTGTAATGGTCTTCTATGTCATTCGTGATGCCGTGGAGCGTGCCGGCATAGACAAAACCGTGAGCCCACACATCTTCCGCCACTCGTTTGCTACGCATCTGCTGGCTGGCGGAGCAAGCATCCGTCAGGTGCAGGAGATGCTCGGACACGAGAGTATCGAAACAACCGAAATTTACACTCACCTCGACTCCTCACGCCTGCGTGAAACAATCGAGAAAATCTCGTTATAAGTTGAAAGTTGAGAGTTGAAAGTTGAGAGCGAAAAATAATTTTGCATTCTGCATTCTGAATTTTGCATTTTATGGGACAGGCGATGAAGAGCTATAAAGCACGAGGCGTGGTGCTATCGACCGTCAAGTATGGCGATAGCGGAATGGTCGTGCAGATGCTTACCGATAAGTTTGGTCGCCAGAGCTATATGGTGCAGGGTGTGCGCTCGGGGCGTGGTCGTGGCTCGAAGATGGCACTCTTTCAACCACTTTTTTTGTTGCAGTTCGAGGGCTTGGAGTCCTCGCATAGCGACCTTCACAAACTGCGAGAGGTGCAGAACGATGTGGTTTTCAAGTCGTTGCCCTATGATATCCGCAAATCCACGATGGCGCTCTTTATGGCGGAGGTGCTCTACCGCTTAGTGGGCGAGAGCGAGGCAAATGAGCCGCTTTTCGACTTTGTGCATAGCTCGGTATGTGCGCTCGACGAGATTGAGGAGGGCGTGGCGAATTTCCACCTCTGGTTCTTGGCAAATCTGAGCCGCTACCTCGGCTATTTCCCGGGTAACGAACACCGCAAGGGGTGGTGGTTTGATATGAGTGAGGGTTTGTATGTGGCGGAGATGCCGCTGCACGACCACACAATGAATGCCGAGGAGGCGGAGCTGCTGCGTGATTTGACTGAGTGCGACCTCGAATGTTTGGGCGAGATACCGCTCAACCGAGAGCAACGAGTAGCGATGCTCTCACGCCTTGTCGAGTACTATTCTATCCACCTCGAAGCTATCCGCTCGGTGCGTTCGATAGAGATTCTCCAGGAGGTATTCTGAAAAGTCGGTGAAAAAGGGCAATTTCTGCGTTACGCATCGGTCGTTGAGTTGCTCACATACGACCAAGTATGCTGCGCACTCAACGCCTCGCAAGCCTTGAAATTTCTCCTTTTTGACCAACTTCCACTTTTTTCATTCTTTAACAACTTTAATAGTTCAACTTTTAACTCCTAATTTTTAATTTAATTTTGCATTTTGCATTCTGCATTCTGCATTTTTTGTATCTTTGCACCGTTGGAGATGTTAATGAAATAACAATCAAGTATAATTCACTTAAAAACACAAAGTTATGTTCGCAATTGACAATTATGACTTTACCGGCAAGCGTGCCATTATCCGTGTGGATTTCAATGTGCCTCTCAACGCTGAGGGCCAGGTAACCGACGACACTCGTATCCGTGCTGCAATCCCTACTATCAAGAAGGTATTGGAGAAGGGTGGTGCCGTAATCCTTATGTCGCACCTCGGTCGTCCAAAGAAGAATCCGGATCCAAAGTTCTCGTTGGAGCAGATTATCCCTGCTATCGAGGCTCGTTTGGGCGTTAAGGTTCAGTTCGCAGGTGACTGCATGGGCGAGAAGGCTGCTGAGATGGCTGCTAACTTGAAGCCGGGTGAGGTTATGTTGCTCGAAAACCTCCGTTTCTACGCTGAGGAGGAGGGTAAGCCACGAGGTTTGGCTGAGGATGCTACCGACGAGGAGAAGAAGGCTGCAAAGAAGGCTCTCAAAGAGGGTCCGCAGAAGGAGTTCGTTAAGAAGCTCGCTTCGTATGCAGACTGCTACATCAACGATGCATTCGGTACTGCTCACCGTGCTCACTCGTCGACTGCTCTCATCGCTGAGTACTTCCCACAGGACAAGATGTTCGGTTATGTAATGGAGAACGAGTTGAAGGCTATCGACGGTATGATGCAGAACCCACAGCGTCCATTCGTAGCTATCGTTGGTGGTTCGAAGGTTTCGACCAAGATCACTATCATCGAGACTTTGATGGAGAAGGTTGATAAGATTATCATCGGTGGTGGTATGACCTACACCTTCGCAGGTGCTCTCGGTGGCAATGTTGGTAAGTCGATTTGCGAGCCAGATATGTTCCCTGTTGCTCTCGATATCCTTGCTAAGGCAAAGGAGCGTGGCGTAGAGTTCGTAATGTCGCCAGACGCTCTCGTTTGCGACGATTTCAGCGAGAACGCAAATACTCAGACTGCTCCTGTAAAGAATATCCCTGCTGAGTGGGAGGGTGTCGACATCTCTGAGGAGGGTAAGAAGCTCTTCCGTGAGGAGATCCTCAAGTGCAAGACTATCCTCTGGAATGGTCCTGTTGGCGTATTCGAGATCAACAAGTTCTCTACCGGCTCTCGTGCAGTAGCTGAGGCTATCGCTGAGGCAACTCAGGAGCACGGTGCATACTCTCTCATCGGTGGTGGTGACTCTGTTGCTTGTATCAACAAGTTCGGTCTTGCCGACAAGGTATCGTATGTTTCTACCGGTGGTGGTGCACTTCTCGAGTATATCGAGGGTAAGGAGCTTCCAGGTGTAGCAGCAATCCGCAAGTAAAAATCATTTTGAGCGGTAAATTTTGCACCGCTCTTCAATAAGCGAGTTCCTTACATAGGTCTACTATGCTGCGGACTCGCTTTTTTGTTTGGCACAAAATTTCCTCGCTCAAAATAATTTTTCTTTTGCGGATAGGAAAGTAATTTTAAGCAGCATTTGCTGCGTTAAACTACGATAATCCGCTTGCTCATTTACGATTAGTAAACTGCGCAAGCGGATTTCTTGTTTGCCTTGCAACCATCTGCCTAAAATCACTTTCTACACCTCTGACAAGAAATTGAGTAGTATGTGAAATCCTTAATTTTGCATTCTGCATTCTGAATTTTGAATTAGCAAAAAAGCAGAGAAAATTCTCTGCTTTTTTGTTACTCCTTCATCACCTTGTTCTGGTGGTTGATGCTCTCGACATGGATAGCATCGAGCAGTGTTTGCAGGAACTCGATACTCAGGCCGAGTGAGGCACTGCGGGCCAAGGTGCGCTCGGCAATGCTCTCCCAGCGCAACGACTGCAAGATGCGCACATCGTTCTCTCGCTTGATGCGACCAATCTTCTCGGCCACGCTCATACGCTCCGCCAAGAGTTGCAAGATCTCGCCGTCGAGCGAGTCTATCTGCTCACGCAACGACATCAACATTGTCTTATACGACTGCGAGTTAGACTCTCCTGCACGCCACTTAATTGTGTCGAGAAGGGTAGCCAAAGCCTCGGGTGTAAGTTGCTGCTTGGCATCGCTCAATGCCACATCGGGGTTGATATGGCTCTCAATCATAAAGCCGTCGTAGTTCAAATCGGCTGCCTGCTGTGAGATATCCTTAATGTAGGCTCTGCTGCCGCAGATGTGCGAAGGGTCGCAAATTATCGGCAAGTGAGGCATACGACGGCGCATTTCGAGAGCAAGATGCCACATTGGGGCATTGCGCAAGTCGCCTGTGCCATAGCCCGAGAAACCTCGGTGGATAAGACCTATATTCTTCACTCCGCAAGCGAGGAGTCGCTCTACGCCACCGCACCACAACTCCACATCGCCACTCATAGGGTTCTTCACATAGACCATCTTCTCCGTGCCACGCAACGCCTCGGCAACCTCCTGCATAGAGAAGGGATTTGAGGTTGTGCGGGCACCTATCCAGAAGATGTCGATATCGTGCTTCATTGCACTCTCCACATGGGCGGTGGTTGCCACCTCGATGGCGATAGGCAGACCCGTAGCATTGCGAGCCTCGACGAGCCACGGCAACGCCTTCTCGCCCATACCCTCGAAGGTGTTGGGCTTGGTGCGAGGTTTCCACACTCCTGCACGGAAAATATCAACTTTGCCTGTTGCGGCAAGGGCTTTGGCAGTAACGAGAATCTGCTCTTCGCACTCGGCACTGCAAGGTCCTGCGATAATTAGTGGTCTCTTCTGCTCCATACTACTATTGTTTGTCTATCTGTATAGACACCAATTTATCTAAAAGGTTAATTTTGTGTTTCAAGTTATTCGCCGATTATGAAAATAGTAGGGCGTTTGTTGATGTCGGGAACTCCGATTTTGCGCCACTCGGCAATGGTGGCGGTGTGGATATACTCGTTTTTCGAGGTTATGTCGCAAGCGATGCAGAGCTTTGTCTGCACTCCGCACGAAGCGATAATCTGCTCTGCCAACTTGATGTTGCGATAGGGTGCCTCGATAAAGAGTTGCGATTGGTGCTCGCCCGTAGCACGGCTCTCCAAACGCTTTATTGCTCGGGTACGCTCTGGCTCTTTTACGGGGAGATAACCATTGAAGGCGAACGACTGACCGCTCAACCCCGACGCCATAACCGCCATAATAATCGACGAAGGACCCACCAATGGCACCACTCGTATGCCGGCACGATGACAGGCTGCCACTACCAACTGCCCAGGGTCAGCCACCGCCGGAACTCCCGCCTCGGAGATTACTCCTGCCGAGCGACCCTCCTTAATCTTTGCAACCATACGCTCAATCTCTCGTGGCGAGGTGGTATGTTCGCTCAACTCGTCGAACTCCAACTCGTCAATCTTGCCCGACAACCCAGCCTTCGACAGGAAGCGGCGTGCCGAACGGAGATTTTCGACTATAAAGTAGTCGAGCGAGGTGATAACCTCACGATTGCCCTCGGGCGTAACATCGTAGGGTAGGGTATCCTCCGAAATGGGACAAGGTATAAGGTAGAGCGTTCCTGCCATACTATTCATTTATATATATGCGTTTTACTCGCTTTGCCACCGAGGTCAAAATCTCATAAGGTATTGTGCCGAGCACAGACGCCATATCGGCTGCGGTGTTGCCCCTCTCGGCAGAGAAAATCGTAACCTCATCGCCCTCCTCAATGCCCTCGATGTCGGTGATATCGATCATACAACTATCCATACAGATATTGCCGATGGTCTTTGCTCGCTTACCTCCGACAATCATCTCCCACGCACCATTTCCGAGGTGGCGATTTAGTCCGTCGGCATAGCCCACAGGGATGGTGGCGATGCGGCTCACCTTTGTTATTTTGCCGTTGCGACCATAGCCTATGGTATCGCACTCGTGGAGGGTGCGAATCTGCACGATGCGTGTGCGGAGTGTCGAAACAGGCTCCAACTCCTCGCCTGCGGTAGTCGAGAAACCGTACAATCCGATTCCCAAGCGACACATATCGAATCGAGCCTCCTCGAAGCGCAGCATCGCCTCCGAAGCGGCTGCGTGGCGCAGTGGGCGGTACGATAGCGATGCCATAATGGCACTGCTTATGCGGTCAAATTTGGAAATTTGCTCCTTCGAGAAGTCATCTTGCGCAGAGTCGTCTGCCACGCAGAGGTGGGTGAATATCGAAGCCACACGAACACTCTGCGAAGTGCGAGCGAGCTCGTTGTTTAACTGCGCAACATCGCTCTCGGCAAAGCCAAGGCGGTGCATTCCGCTATCAATTTTTAGATGTATAGGGTAGTTGCGCTCGCCGGCACGCTCCACTGCCTGAACAAACGACGAGAGTGAGCGGAACGAGTATATCTCTGGCTCCAACGAGTGGGTAATCATCGTGTCGAAGCTTGCATCGTCGGCATTCAATACCACGATAGGCATCGTAATACCGCCCTCACGCAGAGCCACGCCCTCGTCGGCAAATGCCACGGCGAGGTATGCCACGCCCTGCTTCTGCAACATCTGTGCAACCTCGGTCTCGCCTGCTCCATAGCCCGACGCCTTGACCATAGCCACAAGGCGTGTCGAAGAGCCAATCTTCGAGCGGAAATAGTTTATGTTGCGCACCATAGCCTGCAAATCGACCTCCAAAACGGTGGTGTGGCTATGCTGCTCCAAACGGTGCGATATGCGCTCCATACGGCTGGTACGGTTACCCTTGATAAGTATTGCGTGGTTGGCGATATCGAGTTTCGATATATTTGCCAACGCCTCCTCGACCGATGCGAAGAATGTGCTGTTCGGTGCAAATAGTAAATGGTGCTCTGCCAACCCCTTGCCTATGCCCACAAAGTGGTCGATATTGGCTTGGCTAACTATGTATGCAATCTTTTTGCATACCCCCTCATCGCTCTGTAAAATATCCGAAAGGATAAGCATTGTCTTGCGCTGTGCTGCAACCGAACGAAGGTTGTCGAGTGCAATCGAAAGCGAGGTCAGATCGGCACTATACGAGTCGTCGATGATAATAGAATTTTTGATGCCCTGCTTCACCTCCAAGCGCATCGCTACGGGTTGCAACTGCGAAAAATAGGGCTCGGCGCAACCCATCTCGGCAAAGAAGGTCGCCACGAGCTGGGCGTTGCGTTGAGAGGCGTCATTACCCCTATGCAAAGTTTTTGCAGAGGCTGCATCTGCCAAATTTCTATCGTGATAGGTTGTCAAAATGGAGTTTGCCAACTCCGAATATGCCGAGTGGTAGATGATGTTTGGTGCGTTCTGCGCCAAGAGCAACTTCTCGGAAATCTTCTCCTCCAACGAGGCAAAACCCTGTGCGTGGGCATCGCCAATCGAGGTGAAGATGACCATATCCGGCTCAATCATCGCACGGAGTCGCTCCATCTCGTCCCTCTGCGAAATGCCCGCCTCGATAATCGCCACATCGTAGGAGTTATCCAACATCAGGAGCGACAGAGCCACACCCAACTGTGAGTTGTAGCTGCGTGGTGAGCGGAAAATCTTTATCTCGCTCGGTGCGCACTGCGCTATCCACTCCTTGACGGTGGTTTTGCCATTCGAGCCGGTGATGGCTACAACCTTGCCATCGAACTGCTTGCGATTATACTTTGCCAAAGTCTGCAATGCCGAGAGTGAGTTCTCGACCACTACCGCACCGCAACCCTCCGAGGGGGCAATATCGTGCTCTACGACGAACGCCTTTACGCCACGCTCCTCGACCTCCGAAAGGTGGTCGTGGGCATCGTGATTTACACCTCGCATCGCCACAAAGAGTGTGTCGGGAGTCAGGGCATACGAGCGGCTATCGGTAGCCACTGACGCCACCTCCAAGTCGCACCCCACAAGGCGACCACCCACAATCTTCGCAATGTCCGACAAAAGATATCTCATCGCTTACTCTTTAAAAGTTACTATTGTTATGCCCGAGCCACCACGGTCTGGGTGGTCGTCGGTTGCGCTTGCCACTTGTGGCAACGAGCGAAGGTATCGGCGCACCTCCTCCTTCAATGCTCCTGTGCCCTTGCCGTGCAGAATTGTTACACTGCTCACGCCAACCATCAGTGCATCATCGACCAAGGTCTGCACCTTCTCCAACGCCTCGACAACTCGCTCACCACGAATATCAATCGAGGAGGTGAAGTTCAATCGGCGTTGCGAGATGTCTGCCGAGATAATGGTGCGAGGTGTCTCGGGGCGAGTCATACGCTTATACTCTGCCGAGGAGATAACCTCCAAGCGTGCCGTTTCGACCGTTGTCAAAATCGCCCCAAACGCCACTTGTGCCCTCTTGCCACGCACCTCTTTTACGATGCCCACGCCATTCTGACCGAACATTCGCACCTTGGCTCCCACCTCCAATGGTAACACCTTCTTAACGGGTTGTGCCACCTCCTCTTTTTTGGACTCGGCAGGGTTATTTTTGCGCTCCTCACGGCGTTGCTGACGGCGACGAAGTCGCTCCATCTCACGCTCGATGCGCTCGTTCTCCTCGGAGTTGTCCGCCTCGATCTCCTCACGGAACTCCTCGAACTCTCGGCGCAACAGTTTGGTCTGTTCCTTCTCTGCTTGTGCCTCACGAATACCCTTGATGGTATTCTCGATTTGGCGATTAGCCTCGGCAACCAACTCCTTCGCTTGCACCTTCGCCTCGTGGATGATGCGGTTGCGCTCCTCACGGATGTTGGAGAGCTTCTCGCTCAACGCCTGCTCCATCTCCTCGACCTTGCGGTCAGTCTGGCGGATACGCTCACGCTTCTGTGCCCAATAGTGCTTATCTCGTGCCACTTCACGCAGCTGCTTTTCCAAATCAATATGCTCCGAGCCCGCCTTCTCCTTTGCCGAGGCGATGATATCCTCGGGCAAGCCAATCTTACGAGCAATCTCTATCGCAAACGAACTACCCGGCTTACCGCACTCCAAGCGGAAGAGTGGGCGGATGTTCTGCACATCGAACATCATCGCTCCGTTGATAACACCCTCGTTGTTCGAGGCGAAATATTTGATATTTGAGTAGTGGGTGGTGATTACGCCATAGCAACCACTCGCCACCAACTTTTCGAGTATAGCCTCGGCAATTGCCGAGCCGATTACAGGCTCCGTACCCGAGCCGAACTCGTCAATCAGCACCATCGTCTGCTTGTCCGCCCCTGCCACCATCGCCTTCATATTCAGAAGGTGCGACGAGTAGGTCGAGAGGTCGTTATCGATGGATTGTTCATCGCCGATGTTTATATAAATCTTATTGAATATCGGTAATTCGCTCATCTCCGATGCGGTAATCGGATAGCCGCATTGGAACATATACTGCAACAAGCCGATAGTCTTCAAGCATACCGACTTTCCGCCCGCATTAGGGCCCGAGATAACCATTATGCGACGCTCCGAGTCGAGCTCCACATCGAGCGGAATGATTGCTCGCTTGTGGCGTTTGAGCGACTGCGCCAAGAGTGGGTGCTTTGCGGTGTGGAATACCAATCGGCTATTCTCCGAGATAATCGGTTTGCCGGCTCCGTTTTCCAAAGCCCAACGAGCCTTTGCACGCACCATATCTACCACCGACATAAAGTATTCGGTGCGCTCGACATCGTTGATATCGAGGCGAACAACATCGGTGAAGGCGGTCAGGATGCGGACAATCTCTCTGCGCTCCTCGTACTCCAATTCACGCAACATATTGTTCAACTCCACCACCTCGGCAGGCTCTACATAGAAGGTCTTTCCCGTAGCCGACTCGTCGTGGATAAAGCCGTTGAGTTTGCGCTTATTTCCTGCCGAAACAGGAATCACGGCACGACCCTCACGGATGGAAATCGAGGCATCGCTATCGACAATGCCGCTCGACTTTGCCGACTGTAAAATCGCTTGCAATCGCTTCGATACCTGACCCTCGTGGCGACGAATTTGGGCTCTGATTTGGCGCAACTCCTCCGATGCTCCATCCCTCACTGCGCCCTTATCGTCGACAATGCGACGGATATCTGCCACAATGTTCCACAACGCCTTCACGGGTTTTGCAAGCGAGGTGAGAGCGGGGTATCGCTCCGCATCGCTCTTGTGCAAGAACTGCACGAAGTCGCCCGCCGAAATCAACGCCTTGCCCAACTGAACAACCTCGGCAACCTCCAAGAATGTACCCTCGACCTTCGCCTTCTCGACAATCTCGGCGATGTCGTAGAACTCCTCGGTCGGAGCCTCTCGCTCCGAGAGGAGAATCTGTCGCATCTCCTCCGCCAAGGCGTGGCGATGTCTGAGCTCGTTCTCGTTGGCAGTAAAACCCTCCTCGCCGAGCATAGCACGAGCGTGCTGCATCGTACACAACGCTGCAACCTGCTCTCGAATGGTCGAGAAACCAATCTTCTCCTCGAAGTTTGAAGGGTAGATTACCGTTTTCACGAATTAAGAATTAAAAATTGAGAATTAAGAATTATTTAATATTCTTTCTATTCTCTACTTATTCGCCTTCTTTTTGGCTTTGTCGGCAGCCTTTGCAGCCTTGTCGGCCTGCTTCTCCTCGTATGTCTTCTTGCCGAAAATGGTTACATTGATATAGCGCTTCGGATTCTCTTTGAGGTCTGCCAAGAGGAGCGACAAGTTCTGCGATGCCTGTGCCAACTCCTTGTACAACTTCTCGTCAGAAACGAGGTTGCCAATCGAGCCGCTACCGCTATTAACCTTTGCCAACAACGCATTAACCTCGTTGATAGCCTGTGCCAACTTCTCGCCACTCTGCTGCTCGTTCAAAGCCTTAGTGAGCGAGTTGATATCGGTGATAATGCCCTCCAACTTCTCGCCATTCTGGTTGAGTGTAGCGCAGAAGCCGTCGATGTTGCCGATGATGTTCGACTTCTTCAAGTCTGCCATAACAGCGTTGAGGCTCGCAACGGTCTTTGTCAAGTTCTTAGAGTTGTTATCTACGAGGCTATCTACGCCCTCGATTGTCTGGTTGAGGTTGTCGAGGAGGGTTGCTACACGCTCCTTGATATCGCCCAACTCGTTAGTCAAAGTGTCGAACATATCCAGCGTTACACCTGTCTCGATAGCGTCGCCGCTCTTCAAGTACTCCTTCGCCTCGCCCATCTTAATCTCGATAGACTTGCCACCCATCAAACCTGCGCTGAACATCATAGCCTTCGAGTCGGTTGGGATGTTGTACGCCTTGTTTACCGAGAGTGTAACATCCACGCCACCATTCTCTACATCGAGTGCAACGCCTGTCACCTGACCAACCTTTACTCCGTTGATCACAACTGCTGCAGCATCCTGCAAACCATTTACCTGCTCGTAGTGAGCGGTGTAGTTGCGAGTGCGACCAAATACATCAAGACCACTCAAAAAACGAATTCCTGCCCAAGCACAAAGCAGTATAACAACTGCGTAAATGCCAATTTTAACCTCTTTTTTCATATCTCTGTTCTTTTTGTTATTTTTTCTTTGGTGAATATTTCTCTGTACGCCAATCTTTGATGACACCGCTCCAATTCAAACCGTAGGCATAGTCGTAGATATTGCCGTCGGCATCCTTGTAACACTTCATATCGAATGGCAAATCCTCCTTCTGCTCCTCGACAGTACGCATATCCTTTGGCATCTGCATAGGGAGCAGACCCTGTGGCTCGGCCTTACCTGCGATAATCTCCATAAAGGCCTGGTTTTGTACCTCGAAACCGATAAGAATGGCGTCTGCGGCCTTCTCAATCTCGTGGAAGCACATAGGTCGCTCAGCCGCCACCGCCACGATTACAGGCTTGCTGCCCATCGCCTTGCGAGTCTCGAGTACAGTTGTCATCTCCACTTTGTTGTGGGATACTACCGTCTTGCCGTAGTAGGAGCGATTTGTAAAGTTCTCCTTCGGATCGCCACCTGCAAGGCTCAGCTTGCGTGCATACTTGGCAGTGTAGTCGCCATACTGCAACGAGATAGGGGTGTAGCCGTTACCGCCCTTTACGATATCGGTCTTGTGGTGACCTCTGTCTACGGTCGGGCCCTGGATGAACACCAACGCCGCATCTGCCTCGGCAGGATTTTCGACGATGTCGAAGTATTTGCGCACAAGGTTGAGCGAGACGCCGTAGCTCTCGTATGGCTCACCCTTTATGCGGTCGCTCCATTGGCTGTAAACGCCGTTATAGGTGCGCTTCGGAACATAGACCTTCAATCGGCCCTGCAATGGGAGTGTGTTGGCGTGGTTTTTGAGCATCACTACCGATTTGAGCTGTGCAGCGAAGCCCTCCGCCATAAACTCCTTGCAACCCACTACCGCCTGGCTCTTTACAGGTTCGAGGTAAGCATTCTCGAACAAGCCCGTGCGGAAGATATTCATCAAGAGGCGCTGTGCTGACTCCTCGAAGCGAGCACGAATAGCCTTCTCGCCATATTTCTGCTTACCGAGCTCGTACGCCTCGATGATATGCTTTGTGGTATTCACACCACCAAACTGATCTACGCCAACCATCAAAACTGTGAGATAGCGCTCCGCTGCAGGCATACCCTCCAAGCCCCACGGCTTGCCATTGTTGGTGTGCAGGGTTTCGTACTCGTTTACAATGCCCCAATCGGTGCAGATTACACCCTTGTAGTTGTATTTTGTGCGAAGAAGATCCTTAATAATGTAGTCGCTATATCCGTTTGCTATATTCTTGCCCGAAGGGTCTTGACCATACGAAATAGTATAGTAAGGCATCACGGCCGAGGCCTGCTCGGTACCACCTGCGAGTTTGAAAGCTCCCTCGGTGAATGGAAGCAGATGCTCCTCAAAGTTATTACCGGGATATACAGCATACTTGCCAAATGCAAAGTGGGCATCACGACCAGCCTCGCCTGTACCGCCACCGGGCCAGTGCTTAACCATGGCATTTACGCTATTTGTGCCCCAAGCTCCTTCACGAGCATCGTCGCCCTTCGAGGTTTGGAAACCATCGGAGTAGGCACGAGCGATATCGGTAGCCAACTTCGAGCCCTCGCCAAATGTAGCTATCGCTCGTCGCCAGCGAGGTTCGGTTGCAAGGTCAATCTGTGGCGAGAGTGCGGTCGCCATACCGAGGTTTCGATACTCGGTTGAGGCTACCTCTCCAAAGCGCAATGCTACGGCAGGGTCGAATGTCGCCGCCATACCGAGCAGTCCAGGCCATACCGAGATTTTACCTCCGCTACCTGCGTTGAACTCATCGTCGGCAATCAAGCCGTGACGAGGGTCCGACGAGTTGTTCGCAGGAATACCGTGGTCGAGACTCTCGCACAACGCCTGCACTTTGTTGTTCCACTCAGCAGCTACATATGGACTCTGCACCTTCGTGATAAGGATGTGGCGCACCTTATCCTTTACTATAAACTCCAACTGCTGGTCGGTCAAATCCTCCGGAGAGGCGAACGACTCGCTGAATACTTTGCCTTGGTATGTTCCCCTCTTCTTGCCCATCTCGACTGCTGGGAGTGCCTGGTGTGAGGAGTAGAGCATCAGACCTGCAATCTCCTCCAACGAGAGTTGCGAAGCCAAATCCTCGGCACGCTCCTTAGACGGAAGTCGCCAATCCTCGTATTTGTCGAGTTTGCCGTTGCGATTCAAGTCCTTAAAGGCGTAACCATCGACCTCCAAGATTTTTACGCCCGAATTTTGGCTGTAACCGAGAGTTCGACCGCCCTGCTGGGTAATCTCAACGAAATCGCCCTTGTCGGTTTTTTGATACTTCGGTTGTGCTGCAGAGAGGGTGGTAACCAACAACACACTCGAAAGGATTAACAACTTTTTCATCTCTAAAATCTTTATGTGTTATTCTCTATTTCTCGTAACTTATAATAAATGCTTGCGGAAACTCTTTGCGTACCTCAGCGATATGTTGTTGCGCAACCGCCTTGTCGGCGAAACTTCCGTAGCAATACTTATATTTTAGCGCACTGTTGCCCTCCAATATCCACACCTTACCTCTGTAACTCTTCAACTCGGGGTGGTTGGTAGGTATCTTTTTGACACTCGCCATCAGCTGAATGGCATATCGTTTAACCATAGGTTGTGCCTTCGGAGTAGTTGGTGTAGGTTTTGCCGGCTCCTTAATCTCCTTTTGAGGTTGTGGGGCAGGTGTAGTTTGAGCACCACTATCCAAAAGCAACGAACGGCGCACATTCTCCACATATTGCTTCACGGCACGGAAAATAGCCCCTGCAATCTCCTTTTGTCCCTTTTCCGATGTAATATGCTTCAAATCGGCAGGATTAGACATAAAGCCAATCTCGGTCAGCACACTCGGCATATCGGTGGCGTAGAGCACCTTCAAAGGCTGACGGCGCACACCTCGGTTGTTGTAACCAAGTTTTACATACTCCTCCTGAATAAGGCGAGCCATCATCTCGCTATACTCACCATAGGTGAATTGCAAGTTTTGGATATATGCTCGAACGATTGTTGCCGTCTTTTGGTCGGACATATCGAGCAACTCCTCCTTATTGTTGAGGTAGAGGGCATTCTGATTTACTCGTTGCTCCATCGAGGTCTCGCCCATAATGAGCGTCTCAACACCTCGCACCTCGCTGTTGCGGTGGGCATTAGAGTGAATCGAGATGAAGAGATCGCCCTCATTGCGGTGGGCAATATCGGCTCGTGCTTGCAAATCTTCGGAGAGTACGGTCGAGAAGTATTTGTCGACGGTGCGAGTCTGCACAACCTTTATGTTTGGAAGATTTTTCTCGATTAGCGCACCGAGTTTGAGGGCCACTTGCAGGTTGATATCCTTCTCGGCAAAGCCGTTGTAGCCGGCACCAGGGAAGCGAGAGCCTCCGTGACCGGCATCTATGACGATAACCTTTACGCCTTGCGCAACATTTTCCGCTCCAAATCCGTTATACGAAACAAGGAGTGCAAATAGCGCAATAGCGATTGCGAAATATCTTTCAAATGGTCGAAAGTTGCTCTTAAAGTTTGCCATATACACTTTTTTCACTATCTTTACCCGCTGAAAAACGCCTGCCTGTGCGTGCGAGAGGCATATTTTTGGCGTTTTGCCGACAGCGTCGGCAAAGTTACGAAAAATTTTGGAATTTTTGAAACATTTTAGGCTGAAATATCTGGTTTTGTCGGTTGTCGCCTTGGCGATGGCTCACATCGTGCTTGGTTCTGCCAACCCTCGCCCAATCTCGGATGAGGCGTTGGAGCAGGTGCGTAGGAGCGACTCGTTGGGACCTCTTGCGGTGTCGCCTACGCCTGATAGCACAAAACAGCCACTCCAAGTGCCGACTTCTCGCTCTGCTCGCCGTGCCGCTTCACGCCGATTGAGCAATAGTGTTTCAACTCCAAAGAGCGACAGCCTTGCTCCGACCGATTCGTTGTCGGCAGTGCCAATCTCACGCCCCGACACCACCGCAGGCAAGAAGGGTGGCTCGATGATTGACGAGATAATCACAGGAAAGAATACCGACTCGCTCTTCTACGATGTGCGCAACAAGAGGGTCTTTATCTACAATCAGGGCGATGTCAAGTATGAGAATATGGGTCTGCAAGCCGACTATATGCAGATTGATATGAACACCAAGGAGATATACGCCTATGGTAAGGCCGACTCGGTGGATGGCAAGCCCAAGAATACTCACCCTGTATTCAACGAGGGTGGCTCATCCTATACGATGGATACTATCACCTACAACTTCGGCTCGAAGAAGGCGTTTATTCAGGGCGTAGCAACCCAGGAGGGTGATGGCTGGTTGGTCGGTAGTCAGATTAAGAAGATGCCTGACAACTCCATCAATATCCGCCACGGAAAATATACCACTTGCGACCATACCGAGAACCCTCACTTCTACTTGGCGATGACCAAGGCGAAGGTCATCCCTGGCAAGAAGATTATTACAGGCCCTGCCTACTTGGTTATGCACGATGTGCCTATCTACTTCGCTTGTATCCCCGAGGGCTTCTTCCCGATTAACTTGGGACCAAAGTCGGGATTGTTGATGCCGTCGTATGGTGAGGATGCCTCACGAGGCTTCTTTATCCGAGGTTTGGGCTACTACTTCATCATCAATAAGCACATCGACCTTGCCCTTACGGGAGGTATCTATACGCTCGGCTCGTGGGAGGTGAATGCCTCGTCACGCTATGTCAAGCGATATAAATATCGTGGTAACTTGAACTTCGACTTCTCGTCAATTAAGACGGGTGACAAGGGCGAGCCCGACTACATCAAGCAGAACAACTTCCGCTTTGCTTGGACCCACTCGCAGGATCCGAAGGCTAACCCCGGCTCGACATTCTCCGCCTCGGTAAATCTCTCGTCGAGTGGTTACTCGAAATACTCGGCTACCACGCTGAACGACATCCTTGCTACGCAGACCAACTCCTCTATATCCTACTCGAAGAGCTGGGCGGGCACGCCATTCTCGTTGTCGATGAACCTCTCGGTGTCGCAGAACTCGCAGACCCGACAGTTGGCAATAACCTTGCCCAACATCGTATTCAATGTTGCGCGCGTCTATCCGTTCAAGCGTAAGGATGCTATGGGTAAGCAGCGTTGGTACGAGAAGATTGGTTTTACCTACTCGGCAAAATTGACCAACTCGGTAACTACTGCCGAGAAGGATCTCTTCACGATGCAGACCTTGAAGAATATGCGTAACGGCATAGAGCATACATTGCCTATTTCGACATCGATAAACCTCTTCAAGTATATCAACATCTCGCCTTCGTTCAACTACTCGGAGCGTTGGTACTTCTCACGCCAAAATCAGCAGTGGAATCCCGAGACCAATCAGGTGGAGACTCTCGACCCAGAGTATGGCTTCTACCGCATCTATAACTACAACGCCTCGATATCGGCAAATACCACCATTTATGGTATGTGGCAGATGAAGAAGAAGACAGCAAAGGTACAGGCGGTGCGTCATACCATAACACCGCAGATAGGTTTCTCGTATGCTCCCGATTTCAGCGACCAGAAGTATGGCTACTACCAAACTGTGCAGACCGACTCGCTCGGTAACTACAAGATCTATTCGCCATACTCTAACCAGCCATATGGCGTACCAGGCTCGGGACAGCAGGCAAATTTGAATTTCTCGCTTTCGCAGTCGCTCGAAATGAAGGTGCTGAGCAAGCGTGACACCTCGGGTGTGAAGAAGATTAAACTTATCGATGAGTTGCGTATCAGCGGTTCGTATAACTTCCTTGCCGACTCGCTCGGATTGTCGAACTTGCCAATATCGTTCCGAACAACACTCTACAAGAATTTCGGTTTGAACCTCTCATTTACGCTCGACCCATACGAGGTGACACCGCAAGGAGTGCGTACCAACAAACTGATGCTAAAACGAGGCAGACTCGGTCGTATCACAAGCACGGGTTGGAGCTTTGGCTATACCTTCAAGTCGAGAGAGAATAAGTCGCAACCTGCGGCAAACGATATCAACTCCATACCACCGGAGTACTTTAACCCATTCTCCGATCCGTATGGTCTGATGGACCCTACGCTGCGAAGACACTATATGGCAAGTTCGTACTACGACTTCTCCATACCGTGGAATATAGGTTTCAACTATGTCATCAGTTATAGTATTTCGTATGTGAATAACGGCACTACGGGCTTCAAGCGCAATGTGTCGCAGACAATCGGTTTCAATGGTAGTGTCAATCTGACACCAAAGACCGGTATTACATTCACCTCGGGATTTGATATACAAAACCGCAAGCTGACCACCACCTCCATCTCCATAACGCGAGATTTGCACTGTTGGCAGATGTCGTTCGTCTGGATTCCGTTCGGAACACATAAGAGTTGGAGTTTCAATATCGGAGTTAAGGCATCGTCGCTTGCCGACCTGAAATACGACAAGAGTCAATCGATGTACGATAACCTCTTCTAACGAAGATGCGGAAACGGTACATCTTTTGCGCAATATAATAACATAGAACGATAAAATTTAGAGATATGACAAAGAAACAAGCAGAGAATCAAGTAGTTGAAGAGAAAGAGGGCTTTGTAGAGGGCGAGGGCTATCCTAATTGTGAGGGTGAGCCTTGTGCCAATATGGCAGAGGAAGCAGAGGTAACTGCTGACACTGTGGCAGAGGAACCAGCCGACGAAAAGGAGGAGGCGCCAAAGGCTGAGGAGATAGATTGGCGAGATAAATATCTCCGTTTGCAGGCGGAGTTCGACAACTTCCGCAAGCGCACCTTGCGTGAGAAGATGGCTCTTATCGAGTCGGGTGGTAGCGATGTCTGGAAGGCAGTGTTGCCTGTACTCGACGATATGGAGCGTGCAATTGCTGCATCGGAGAAGAGCGAGGATATCTCGGCTTTGCGTGAGGGCGAGAAGCTCATCTACAATAAGTTTGTCGATATTATGCGCCAGAAGGGTGTTGTGGAGATTGAGGCTCTCGACACTGAGTTCAACCCCGATTTGCACGAGGCTGTGGCACGCTTTGCCGCAGGCGAGGAGAAGTCGGGCAAGGTTATAGATGTAGTTCAGCGTGGCTACAAGCAGGGTGAGCAGGTGCTCCGTTACACAAAGGTTGTTGTAGGCGAGTAAGGAATAGTTAGGAGTTAGAAGATAGGAGATAGGAGTTGAAAAATAATTCTCAATTCTCAATTTTCAATTCTCAATTATGAAATTTTTATGGCAGAAAAGAGAGATTACTACGAGGTGTTGGGCGTGGAGAAGAACGCCAATGCCGATGAGATAAAGAAGGCCTATCGTAAGGCCGCAATCAAGTATCACCCCGACAAAAATCCGGGTGACAAGGAGGCTGAGGAGAAGTTCAAGGAGGCTGCCGAGGCTTACGATGTGTTGTCGAACGAGCAGAAGCGTGCCCGCTACGACCAATTTGGTCACGCAGGTATGTCGGGTGCCGGCGGAGCAGGTGGCTTTGGCGGTGGCTTCGGTGGAGGCTTCTCGATGGAGGATATCTTCTCGCAGTTTGGCGATATCTTCGGTGGTCATTTCGGCGGTGGCTTTGGTGGCACACGAGGTGGCGGTCGCTCGGTAAATCGTGGCTCGGATATCCGTGTTCGCATCAAGCTCACGCTTGCCGAGATTGCTAACGGCACAACCAAGAAGATTAAGGTCAATAAGTATATCGCTTGCGACAAGTGTGGCGGCAATGGAGCGAAGGATTCGTCGTCGTTCTCGACCTGTTCGACCTGTAACGGCTCGGGCTATGTCGTAACCGTTCAGAATACCTTCTTCGGTCGTATGCAGTCGCAGTCGGTATGTCCTACTTGCGGTGGTGACGGCAAGATTATCACAGCCAAGTGCGACAAGTGCGGTGGCGAGGGCGTAGTTCGTGACTCGGAGGTTATCGAGATAAAGGTGCCTGCGGGCGTGGGCGAGGGTATGGCTCTCACCGTCTCGGGCAAGGGAAATGCTGCACGCCGTGGCGGTGTAAGTGGCGACCTGATTGTGGTTATCGAGGAGGAGCACGATGCAGAGTTGATGCGTGACGGCAACAACCTCATCCACAACCTCAATATCACCGTTGCAACGGCAATTCTCGGTGGCGAGGTTGAGGTGCCGACCATCGAGGGTAAGGCGAAGATTAAGATTGCCCCCGGAACACACGCCGGTAAGGTATTGCGCCTTCGTGGCAAGGGCTTGCCGGATGTGAATGGCTATGGTCGTGGCGATATTATGGTAGTGGTGGATATCACCATCCCTACATCGCTCACCTCCGAGGAGAAGAAGTTGGTTAAGGAGTTATCCGAGAAACCACACTTCAAGGAGGCGGAGAGCACCGAGAACCAGAATATCTTCGAGAGAATGAAAAACTTCTTCCGTTAGTTTGAGACTCTTTTTGGTATCTTTTTGTTTTTGTCGCTTGGAAATAGGTCCACTATTACCTTCGCTCCGAAAACAAAAACCTGCTCAAAAACAGCACTCAAACAGTTAGGAATTAGGAGATAGGAGTTAGGAGTTAATTTTTAATTTTTAATTTGGTCAATGGGACTTTTTACACCGGTAAAGAAACACGCCAATAAGTTTCGCTATATTCCGCGCTACTACGACCCCGAGAAAGAGCGCCGAGAGCAACGCCGTAGGGAGTTGCACGGCACCTCGTCGGAGTTGGATGGACAGGAGTATCAGCCTGGGCAGTATATTCGCACCCAGCGTGAGGCAAGGCGTGCAGCACAAGGCGCCAACGAGGGCAAGCAAAAGATGCCTTCAATGATGCTGTTGATGCTCTTTGCTCTGCTGGTGATAATTGTCTATATGCTCTATCCTCGTATTGTGGAGGCCTTTTCGACGGCTCGCACAACGCCCGAGGAGCGTATGCAGCAGGAGATTGAGGAGTTCAACCCATACGCACCAATTACGATAGTACCAAACGATTATAAAGAGGAGTAAAAGAGGTGGCAGATTGCATTAAATTACTACCCGAAATAGTTGCCAACCAGATTAAGGCTGGCGAGGTTGTCGAGTCCCCTTCATCGGTTGTGAAGGAGATGATGGAGAACGCCATAGATGCGGGCGCCACCGAGGTTACCGTAAACTATGTGAATGGCGGTCGTGACCTCGTGCAGATTATCGACAATGGTCGAGGAATGTCGCCTGTGGATGCGAGAATGGCCTTCGAGTGCCACGCCACAAGCAAGATTGCCTCGCTTGACGACATCTACGCTCTGCACACCTTCGGTTTCCGTGGCGAGGCGTTATCTTCGATTTCGGCAGTGTCGCAGGTGGAGCTTATCACCCGCCAGGCCGACTGCGAGGTGGGTACGCAGACCATAATTAATGGTGGCGAGTTTGTGTCGCAGACCCCCGTGGCTGCGGAGGTGGGCTCGCAGTTCTTGGTGCGCAACCTTTTCTATAACACCCCTGCACGCCGCAAGTTTATCAACAGCAAGGAGTCGTCGCTATCGTCGGACATAAAGCGTGAGTTCCGCCGTGTGGCGTTGTGCCACCCCGAGGTTGCCTGCACGCTTTTGAACAACGAGGCTCCGATATATTCGTTGCCCGTATCGTCGCTTGTGGAGCGCATCGTGGGCATTATGGGTAATGCCACAAGGCGTAATCTGTTGGAGGTGGATGTCGAAACATCCATCGCAACCGTGAAAGGTTATGTCGGTCGCCCCGAGACGGCTCGTAACAATTCGAGCGAGCAGTATATGTTCGTGAATGGCCGTTTCTTCCGTTCGCCATATCTCAATAAGGCGGTGTCGAAGGCGTATGAGAAGCTGATTCCCGAGAAGGGATATCCTACCTTCTTCCTCTATATCACGGTCGATGCCGAGAGGGTGGATGTGAATGTTCACGCTCAAAAGACCGAGGTCAAGTTTGCCGACAACGAGGCGATATGGCAGATTTTGAACGCCGCCGTGCGTGAGACTCTCGCCAAGAATGGCGCAATGCCGTTGATTGACTTCGAGGCGGAGAATTTGGTTGATATCCCTGTCGCAACTACGGGCGTGCGCTATGCCGAACCTCGTGCGACAACCAAAGATAACTACAACCCCTTTGCCGATAATTATGGCTCGGAGGGTGGCGATAGCGTGAAGGAGCCGAACAACGAGTGGTCGGCAATACCGATGATTTCGGAGGAGTTCGACTTGGCATCGTCGATGGAGTTTGGTGGCGGAGCAAATGCTTCGGATGCCGACTTCGACTATTTCGAGTCGGGCGAAGGTGAGGTGCAGTCGCTCGGTTTCGAGGTAGAGAGCCGTGAGGAGCCGTCGAGCATTGCGCTCTGCTGCGGTCGCTATGCTGTGGCAACCTTCTCGTCGAAGGTGCTGGTTGTAGATTTGGCGAGGGCGAGAGAGCGATTGCTCTACAACCACTATGCAACATCTTTGCAGAGCGGTCACTCGGTGTCGCAACAGCTGCTGTTCCCCGAGTTGCTCACCCTTACCGAGGAGGAGTACGACTTGGTGGAGGAGTATGCCGTAGATTTTGCATCGCTCGGCTTCGATATCAAGGCGCAGGGTGCAAATACGATAGAGGTGTTCGGTATTCCAGCCGATGTGCATACCGAGCAGCTCGACCGTGCGGTTTATGACCTGTTGCAGAGCCTGAAACTTCCGCAGTCGGTGGTGGAGATGCGTCGCAACGCCTTGGCGCAGACCTTGGCACATAGCGAGGCGGTAGGTAAGATGCGTTTTTCGCAGGAGGATGCCGAGCGTCTGACTTTGCAGATTCTCGCCTCGGGAGAGAGTTATACCCCGTCGGGTAAGCGTATCGTCTCGGCGTGGGCACTGTCCGATATTAAAAACTTGTTCGAATAATAAACTAATTCAATTAGCTAATGGCTAAATGCCAATGGCTAACGGCTAAAAATATGAGAAATCCATATTTCAAGACACCACCTGTGGTGCAAAACCTTATAATCGCCAACTGCGTACTCTACTTGGCGGTGCGCCTTATTCCGGCGGTAAATCACTTTTGTGCAGAGTATCTGCAACTCTGGTGGACAGATTTGCTCAACGCACCTGAGTTCCATAGCTACCAATTCGTAACTTATATGTTCCTCCACGCAGGCTTCGGACACCTCTTCTCGAATATGTTTGCGTTGTGGATGTTTGGTCGAACATTGGAGTATGAACTCGGCTCGCAACGATTTTTGACCTACTATATGGTGTGCGGAATTGGTGCGGCATTGATTCAGATAGGCGTAGCATCGCTCTTTGGCGAAAACCTCACACTGCTTGGAGCCTCGGGAGCGGTCTTTGGCTTGTTGTTGGCATTTGGCGTTCTGCATCCGAACAATATGATATACATCATTCCGCTTCCGTTCCCGATTAAGGCGAAGTGGTTTGTTGTGGGTTATGCCGTATTGGAGATTGCACTCGGATGGTCGCCTATCAATACGGGCGTAGCGCACTTCGCCCATGTGGGTGGTATGTTGTGGGGCTTGGCTCTGCTCTATTGGTGGCGTAAAAAGGGAAAGATTTTCTTCTAAACGGTTATGGCAGAGTTCTATTCGAATAGCATAAGTCGCAAGCGAAAGCGCAAGAGCAGTGTTTATAGCGGAAAGACGCTGGCACTCTTCCTGCTCGATGTGTTTGTAACATTACTGATGCTTATGCTTATATTCTGCACCATTACAACCATCGTTTGCCAATATGTTTCACCCGAGAAGAGTGGCATCCTTTCGACTCTGTCGATTGTTGCACCTGTGGTCTATCTGCTCGACATCGTGGTGATGTTTTATTGGGTGGTGCGTTGGCGTTGGTATCGTGCCGTGGCGATGATTGCGATGGTGGTACTCGGACTCTTCTACCTATCCCGCTACTACAAAGTGGATATTGACCGCCACTACGACACCTCGTTTGTGGAGCGTCGATATACGAAGGTTATGACCTATAATGTTTTCGAAGGCAAGAATCCCGAGTTGATGACATATATCGAGAAGCACAACCCCGATATCCTCTGCTTGCAGGAGATTACCACCTCGGGCGAGAATTGGGAGGCACTATCGGCGAAGTATAAAGCCACCTTCAAGGATGTGGGTAGTGTCGCCAACAATCAGATTTTGTCGAAATTCCGCATTCTGCGCAGTGGCGAGATTGAGGGCTTGCCTCGCAAAAATGGAGTATGGGCCGACTTGAAGATTAAGGACGACACGGTGAGGGTGGTGAGCCTGCATCTGAAATCGACCTCTATCCGCCCCGAGGATACGCAGTTCCTCGAAAAGCACGAGTATATCCTCGACAAGGAGCGAGAGAGTAAATTGCGAAGCATTGTGGAGCGTCTGGTTGAGAATAACCGCAAGCGAGCCGAGCAGGCGGAATGTGTGGCGGAGTTTCTCGAAAAGTCGCCCTACAAAATGGTGGTTTGTGGCGATTTCAACGATGTGCCACTCTCCTATACCTATAACCTTATAACCGCCAATCTCGACGACACCTTCTCGAAGATGGCAGAGGGCTTCGCCTACACCTACAATACGAGATACAGATTGTTGCGCATAGACAATATCTTGGTTTCGCCCTCGGTGGAGGTTGTGTCATACGAGGTGGATAATAGGGTAGATTTATCGGATCACTATCCTGTGATATCGAGAGTGAAATTCAGCGATAAGTAACAACATATACATAACAACATTAACCAATAACCAAAAAATTATGAAGAGAATCGCTTTGATTTTGACGGCACTTGTTGCCGTAGCATCTTTGTCGGCGCAGACCGCAAAGACAGTAATCGTTCCTCGCCCGATGGAGGTTACCGCAGTTAAGGGTGCCTACACTGTAACTGCAAAGAGTGTAATCGCAGCTACCGACGCAGAGTTGGTACGCCCTGCCGAGTTGTTTGCTTCGTATGTGGCAAACGATTTGGGCGCAACCCTTTCGGTTGAGCAGAAGCAGAAGGGTGGCATCGTTTTGTCGCTCGACAAGGAGCTCGCAAGCGAGGAATATACCCTCAACATCTCGTCGAAGGGCGTGAAGATTGTGGGTGGTACTCCTGCCGCAGTATTCTATGGCTTGCAGAGCCTTCGTCAGTTGGTTTCGGCTGGCGAGGCAACCAAGAAAGGTATCAAGTTGGAGGGCGTAGCCATCAAGGATAAGCCGTTGCTCGGTCACCGTGGCGCAATGCTCGATGTTTGCCGCTACTTCTACACCGTGGCAGAGGTTAAGCGCTTTATCGACATTATGGCTATCCACAAGCTCAATCGCTTCCACTGGCACTTGACCGAGGATCAGGGCTGGCGTATTGAGATTAAGAAGTATCCAAACCTCGTTAAGATTGGCTCGAAGCGTAAGGAGACCATCATTGGTCACCGCCGCTATTCCAAGGTCTATGATGGCACACCTCACGGTGGTTACTACACTCACAACGAGATTAAGGATATCGTGAAGTATGCGGCAGAGCGTTATATCGAGGTTATTCCTGAGATTGATATGCCTGGTCATATGGTTGCAGCTTTGGCTTCGTATCCGGAGCTCGGTTGCCGTGACGAGAAGTTTGAGGTGCGCACAACTTGGGGTATCAGCAAGGATGTTCTCTGCGTAGGCAAGGAGTCGACATTCGAGTTTATCGAGGGTGTGTTATCGGAGGTTGTAGAGCTCTTCCCATCGCAGTATATCCACTATGGCGGTGACGAGACCCCTCGTCATCGTTGGAAGGAGTGCCCACACTGTCAGAAGCGTATCCAGGAGGAGGGCTTGAAGGATGAGAACGAGTTGCAGAGCTACTTTATGCACCGTGTGGAGAAGTTCCTCGCAAAGCACAACCGCAAGGTTATCGGCTGGGATGAGATTATCTATGGCGGTATCAACAAGAGTGCAACCATTATGTTGTGGAACGATAGGAACCGTGCAAAGGCTATCTCGCTCGGCAACGATGTGATTCTCACTCCGAAGTACTACTGCTATATGGACTACTATCAGACCAATCGTCCATGGAGCAACAAGGAGGGATTGATGATTCACGAGAAGCGTATCCTTACACTCCGCAAGGCTTATAGCCTCAATCCGTTCGAGGGCTTGCAGCCGTCGGAGTATGGCCGTATCAAGGGTGTTCAGGCAAACTTGTGGACCGAGTATATTCCTAACTTCCAGGAGGTGCAGATTAACTTGTTGCCTCGTATGGCAGCTATTGCCGAGGTAGGTTGGACTATCGGTGAGCGCAACTTCGATGAGTTCGGTGCTCGTATGCACCACTTGCGTAAGCTCTACGATAAGAATGGCATTCTTTATGCGCCATACTTCTTTGATGGCACCGACGAGATCGAGTAAGCTTATATAGTTGAAAGTTGAGAGTGGAGAGTTGAGAGATCGGCTCTCCACTTTTTGGTTGTGGGAACTCCGAGGGTGGTCAAGGCGCAAGGAGGTAAGAGGTTGTTAGGGGTAGTTAGGGGTTGTTAGAGGTTGTTAGGGGTGCGCTTAAAGTTTTTAACTCCTAACTCCTAACTTCTAACTCCTAATTGCTCTCGACTGTTTTTACTAAAAAAACTCTCAACTCTCAACTCTCAACTCTCAACTTTTTTATATCTTTGCATTATGGAGTTCAAACTCGTATCGGATTATGCACCTATGGGCGACCAGCCCGAGGCAATAGAGCAGTTGGTGGCGCACCTCGAACAGGGTGTGCCTGCTACCACTCTGCACGGCGTTACGGGCTCGGGTAAGACCTTCACAATGGCGAATGTCATAGCCAAGCTCAACCGCCCCGTACTTGTTTTGAGCCACAATAAGACCCTCGCTGCACAACTTTACAGCGAGTTTAAGAGCTTCTTCCCCGACAATGCGGTCGAGTACTTCGTGTCGTACTACGACTACTATCAGCCCGAGGCATATATCCCATCGACCGACACCTATATCGAGAAGGATTTGGCGATAAACTCCGAGATTGACCGTATGCGCCTCTCGGCAACCTACTCGCTGCTCTCGGGTCGTAGGGATGTGATTGTTGTGGCGAGTGTGTCGTGCATCTACGGTATCGGCAACCCTGCCGACTTCCACTCTACGATGGTGGAGTTGAAGGTGGGCGATGTTATGGCGATGAAGCACTTGATGTATCGACTGGTGGAGATTCTCTACACCCGTGTTGAGGGCGACTTGGAGGCTTCGACCTTCCGAGTTAAGGGCGATACGATAACAATTCGCTCCTCGATTGGCAACCACTGCTACCGCATAACCTTCTTCGACGACGAGATTGAGGAGATTTCACGCATCGATGCCGAGACGGGTCAGCGACTCGATTCGTTGGAGAGCGTGAAGATATACCCTGCAAACCTCTTTGTGCCGAGCAAGGCGAGGGTGGAGCAGGCGGTGTTGCAGATTGAGGCCGACCTCGAAAAACAGATAGAGTTCTTCATCAAGGAGGGGCGTGAGGTCGAGGCAAGGCGTATCGAGCAACGAGTGAACTACGACCTCGAAATGATTAAAGAGTTGGGCTACTGCTCGGGTATCGAGAACTACTCCCGCTACTTCGACGGCCGCTCGCCGGGTATGCGCCCATTCTGTCTGCTCGACTACTTCCCCGAGGATGCGCTCTTCATCATCGACGAGAGCCATGTTACCGTGCCGCAGGTGCGAGGAATGTTTGGTGGCGACCGCTCCCGCAAGGAGAATCTGGTGGAGTATGGCTTCCGCCTACCCGCTGCACGAGATAACCGCCCATTGCGCTTCGAGGAGTTCGAGGCGATGGTTGGACAGACCATATATGTGAGTGCTACACCTGCCGAGTACGAGCTGACTCGTAGCGAGGATAGCATTGTCGAGCAGTTTATCCGCCCGACGGGAATTATCGACCCTGCACTGAAAGTTATCGACTCGACACACCAGATAGACCGCCTTATGGAGGATATCGAGGATTGCGTAAGCCGAGGCGAGAAGATGATAGTGACGACTATCTCGAAGCGTATGTGCGAGGAGGTGTCGGCATATCTCGAAAAGATGGGTGTGCGCAGTCGTTACATCCACTCCGACCTCGATACTTTGGAGCGAGTGCAGATTATTGAGGATATGCACGCCGATTTGTTCGATGTTCTGTGTGGAGTAAATCTCTTGCGTGAGGGTATCGATTTGCCCGAGGTGTCGCAGGTGTCGATTTTCGATGCCGACAAGAATGGATACCTCAGAAACTATACCGCTATGACGCAGGTGGCAGGTCGTGCTGCTCGTCACGCCCAGGGTAGGGTGGTGCTCTATGGAGCAACCTGCACCGATGCTATGCGCAAGACGGTTGAGGATAGCAACCGCCGTCGTGAGCGACAAATTCGCTACAATATCGAGCACGGCATTATGCCTCGTCAGGCAAAGCGCAACTCCTCACAACCAAGCTCTCTGCTCGACAATGTGGCGGAGAACAATCAGCAGGTGGCAGACAATACGGCTATATATAACAATATGGTATCGGCTCCACAATCGGGTGTTGTAGCCGATAGCTCGGCACAATATGGTGCTGCCTCTTCGCTCGACTTCCTTATCGAACAGGCTCGTGCCGATATGGAGCGTGCAGCCAAATCGCTCGACTTTATGGCTGCTGCCCGCTATCGTGATAGGATGTATGAGCTGCAACAGATCAAAGAGGAGCAACTGAAAAACCTGATGTAGAGGAGTTGAGAGTTGAGAGTTGAGAGTTGAGAGGTTGAGAATAGTTAGGAGTTAGGAGTTAGAAGTTAGGAATTAGGAGTTAAAAACTTTAAGCGCACCCCTAACTACCTCTAACTACCCCTAACAACCTCTTACCTCCTTGCGCCTTGACAAGGGTAGGAGTTCGCAAAACACAAAAAAGGCAGACTGCAAGAGTCTGCCTTTTTTGTATCCTGTCAAGGATTACTTACCCAAGCCCATCTGGTCGATAAGAGCCTTTGTCTGTGGCTTGTGACCACGGAAGGCAACATAGAGATCCATTGGGTGCTCCTTACCGCCCGATTCGAGCAGTGTGCGGAACTTCTTTGCCGTAGCCTTGTCGAAGATGCCGTTCTCGGTGAAGAGCGAGTAGCCGTCGGCAGCCAAAACCTCTGCCCACTTATAGCCGTAGTAGCCCGCTGCATAACCACCCGAGAAGAGGTGTCCGAAGGTTGGCGAGAGAGCGGTGCCCTCCACGATAGGAAGCACCTGTGCTGCTGCCATAGCCTTCTGCTCGAACTCCACTACATCGCCCTCGTATGGTGCGGTGAGAGTGTGCCAAGCCATATCGGTCATACCAAACGACACCTGACGCACATTTGCGTATGCTGCCAAGTAGTTCTTTGCTGCGATAATCTTCTCGATAAGCTCTGCCGGCATAGTCTCGCCTGTCTGGTAGTGCTTTGCCCAGAGGTCGAGGTACTCCTTCTCGTATGCCCAATTTTCCAAAATCTGCGATGGCAACTCCACGAAGTCACGGAATACATTTGTGCCGTTCAACGAGCCGTGCTTACCCTTTGCCAACATACCGTGGCAAGCGTGACCGAACTCGTGAAGGAAGGTGGTAAACTCGTCGAAAGTGATGAGCGACGGAGTAGTCTCGGTAGGCTTTGTGAAGTTCATTACGAGCGAAACCAAAGGTCGGATATCGCCCTCGGCACCACGGAACTCGGTCATCCAAGCACCTGCACGCTTCGAATCACGAGGGAAGAAGTCGAGATAGAGGATAGACAAATGCTCGCCATTTGCCTCCGAAACCTCATATACTGCAACATCCTCGTGGTACTTTGCAACGCCCTCAGCAGGCTTGAACTCCAAGCCGTAGAGCTTGTTTGCAAGCATAAATACCGCCTGCTTAACATTTTCGAGTTCGAGGTAAGGCTTCACCGCCTCGTCGCTTACTGCATACTTCTCGTTCTTGTACTTCTCGCTGTAATATGAGAAGTCCCAAGGCTGAATATCTCCCTCGAAACCGAGCGAGTGAGCGTAGGCGTTGATAGTCTGGTAATCCTTGTCGGCATACTCCTTGGTCTGCGAGAGCAACTCTGCAAGGAAGTCGTTTACGGTTGCAGTCTTCTCTGCCATACGGTTGTCGAGAACATAGTCTGCATAGCACTCATAGCCGAGCAAGTTGGCGATTTTGAGGCGCAAAGCGGTAATCTTGCGGATATTCTCGGTGTTGTCGAACTTACCGCCGATAGCGCAAGAACTGCGAGCCTTGTAGAGCTTCTCCTTTAAGTCACGCTGCGACGAGTAGGTTACGAATGGGCCATAGCTTGGAGCCTTCAAAGTTACGGTCCAACCCTTCTGACCACGAGCCTTTGCCTCCATAGCCAAGCCCTCCTTTACGAAGTCTGGCAACTCGGCAACCTTGCTCGCCTTGGTGATGTTGAGCGAGTAGGCGTTGTTTGCAGCCAACGAGTTCTGACCGAACTGCAAGGTGAGCTGCGAGAGCTCCGAAGAGTACTGACGATACAACTCCTTATCCTCATCGTTGAGGTTTGCACCACTGCGCACGAAGCTCTTGTAGGTGTTTTCGAGTAACTTCTTATCCTCCTTTGTGAGGAACAAACCAGGGTTTTCATTAACCGCCTTAACACGCTTGAACAACTCAGGATTGAGCGATACATCGTTGCCGAGTTCGGTCAATTTAGGCTGTATGCGCATTGCGATAGCCTGCAACTCGTCGGAGGTGTTGCACTGCAACATATTGAAGAATACCGACGAGATGCGGTCGAGCAACTCACCCTGCTTTTCGAGTGCAAGGATGGTGTTTTTGAACGAAGGCTTTGCAGGGTTATTGACGATGGCATCAACCTCGGCACGGCTCACTGCAATAGCAGTCTCGAATGCCGGCTCATAGTCCGAAATCTTAATCTTATCGAACGGAGGTGTGGCGTGAGGGGTATCCCACTCTGCCAACAATGGATTTGTAGTGTCAATCTCGGGCAACTGCGCTACGGGCATATCGTTGCCGCACGATGCAAGAAGTGTTGCAAATGACATAATTAAAAATAGTTTTTTCATAGTGTTACATTAAATTATTTGGTTTCTTATATTATTCGTTATCTTGGGTTGGCTCCTCGGTCTGCTCAGGCTCTACCCACAAGCCCCTCGCTTTGAGCAACGCCTCACGGCTCGGCTCGGCACCTCGGAACTCACGATAGAGCGACATACCATCCTTCTTGCCACCGCTCGACAACAACTTGCGGAAGGCCTGTGCGGTGCGACGGTGGAATACATCGCCTGTCTCGACAAAGGCAGCAAAGGCATCCTTGTCCAACACCTCTGCCCAAGTGTAGAAGTAGTAGCCCGACGAGTAACCGCCCGCAAAGATGTGGGCGAAGTATGGGAGGCGATAGCGAGGCTCAATCTCCGAAATCATACCACGCTTCTCGTAGAGAGCGTTGTACTCGAAGGCATCCACATCCAACTCCTTGTACTCGGTGAGCGAGTGGATATCCAAATCGACGAGTGCAGCAGCCAACAGCTCGGTGGTCATAAAACCTTGGTTGAACTGTGCGCTACGATGAATCTTCTCGATAAGGCTCTTGTTGATGATAGTGTTGTTGCGGTAATGTAAGGCGTAGGTTTTGAGCAACTCCTCCTCTAATGCCCAATTCTCCAAAATCTGCGACGGAAGCTCCACGAAGTCACCCTCTACATCGAGCAGACCATTGTACGGCACATCCGAGAAGAGGAAGTGCAAGGCGTGTCCGAACTCGTGGAAGAGCGTTGTTACCTCGTCAATCGAGAGCAGAGCAGGGGTATTGCCCGAAGGGCGTGTGAAGTTGCAGACGATGCTTACAACAGGGGCAATACGCTTGCCGTTGCTATCGTAGGATGGGCGACGGAAGTAGCCACACCACGCACCCTGCGACTTGCTTGCACGAGGGTGGAAATCGAAGTAGAGGACTCCGAGGTGTGAGCCGTCGGTATCCAAAACCTCGTATGCCGAAGCCTCGTTGTGGTATTGCGGAACAACGATTGGGCGGAAGGTCAAACCATAGAGACGATTTGCGAGGTTGAAGGCTCCCTGACGCACATTGTCGAGGGCAAAGTAGGGCGAAGTCATCTCCTCGTTGAGGTTGTATTTCTGCTTGCGCACCTTCTCGGCATAGTACCACCAATCCCACGATGCGAATTTGTCGTTCTCGCCCGAGTGGTCACGCTTGAACATGGTGTTCATCTCTGCCAACTCCTCCTTTGCCTTCTCGTTGGCCTGGGTGAAGATGCCTTCGAGCAACTCGTAGACCGCCTTTGGCGAGCCAGCCATCTGCTCCGAGGTTACATAGTCGGCATACGACTTGTAGCCCAAAAGGTTCGCCTTCTCGATGCGCAGACGAATCATATCGTTGATAATCGCCTTGTTGTCGTGCTTGTTCTCGTTGTTGCCACGGTTGAGGTATGCCTTGTAAATCTTCTCACGGAGCTCTCGGTTCTGCGAGTAGGTCAGGAACGGAATAAGGCTCGGCTTGTGGAGTGTGAAGACGAAGTTGTCGTCGTTACCCTCCTGTGCAGCATCACGAACAGCCTTTGGCAACTCCTTGCACTCCTTGCCCGAAAGTTCCAACTTGAAGTCGTTGGTCTCGGCAAGCAGGTTATTGTCGAACTTCACGGTGAGGAGCGACAACTCCTCATTTATCTTCTGCAAACGCTCCTTCTGCTCCCCTTTGAGGAGTGCGCCCTGACGCACTGCGCCGTCGTATATCTTCTCGACGAGGCGAATCTGCTCGGCGTTGAGGTCGGTGCTATTGCGCTTGTCGTAGACAGTTTTTATGCGGTTGAACAGCTCCTCATTCATCGAAATTGCATCGTAGTGGGCAGCCATCAGTGGCATAACCTCCTCCTGCAACTTCTGCATCTCGTCGCTATTCATCGCTGCGCACATCATACCGAAGATATCCGAGATATTGGCGAGTAACATACCCGAACGGTCGAGTTCGAGGATGGTGTTCGCAAAGGTCGGCTCCTCCTTGTTGGCAAGGATGGCCGCTATCTCCTCGTTGTGGAGCGACATTGCATATTTGAGTGCCGGACCGTAGTGCTCGGCTTCGATCTGGTCGAATGGTGGCACACCATAAGGTGTGGCAAATTCATTGAGCAAAGGGTTGTCCTCTTTTTGCACCTGCTTCGAGCAGAATGTAGTGTTAAGCGTGGTCATAATCAGTGTTAAAACGAATAGTATGCGCTTCATTTCAATAAAATTTATTACTTTTGCATTCGCAAAGATAAGAAAAAATAGGAAGTTATGCAACTGTTCTACGCCGCAGACTTTACTGCACCCGAATATATGCTCTCGGAGGAGGAGTCACGCCACGCTGTTAAGGTGTTGCGATTGATGGAGGGTGATACCCTCCATATTACCGACGGACGAGGAAATCTCTACCGTTGCGAGGTCGCTTCGGCACACCAAAAACACTGCCTTGTGCGAGTGGTCGAGCACTTCGAGGAGTTCGAGAAGTTGCCCTATCGCCTGACTATGGCGGTTGCCCCTACGAAGAATATCGACCGCTACGAGTGGTTTTTGGAGAAGGCAACCGAGATTGGCGTTGCGGAGTTTGTTCCTTTGATTAGCGAACATAGCGAGCGCAAGGTTATCAAGGCAGAGCGTGAGGAGAAGGTCATAACCGCTGCGGTGAAGCAGTCGTTGAAGGCGTATCACCCTGTGTTGGCGGAACTTACATCGTTCGATGAGGTGGTATGCAAAAACTTTGCAGGGCGTAAATTTATCGCTCATTGTGGCGAGGCTGTGAAGGAGAAGAAGTATCTTGCTTCGACTCTGCACAAGGGCGAGGATGCGCTCGTTTTGATTGGTCCCGAAGGCGATTTCTCGCCCGAGGAGGTGCGCTTGGCGGTCGCAAACGGCTTCGAGGAGATAACCCTCGGCACTCAGCGTTTCCGCACCGAAACGGCTGCCGTCGTAGCGGTCGATATGGTGTCTATTGTAAATAATTTGTAGGCGAATGTTACTGCAACTCTTTACAACATTCTTCAAAATCGGACTTTTTAGTTTCGGTGGTGGCTTTGCGATGATTCCGCTTATTCAGCGTGAGGTTATCGAGAAGCACAAGTGGATTGACGACAAAGACTTCCTCGATATGCTTGTCTTGGCGCAATCTACCCCGGGCCCTATTGCAGTAAATACGGCGGTTTTTGTGGGCTATAAAAGACGAGGTGTTTTGGGTGCAATAGCGACAACGCTCGGCACGGTATTGCCCTCATTCATAGTTATTTTGCTCTTGGCGTTGTTCTTTGCCGAGGTGCGTGACAATCGCTATGTCGATGCCGCCTTTCGTGCTATGCGCCCAGCGGTTGTGGCGTTGATTGTCGCTCCGCTTATGGGGTTGGTCAAGGGTATGAAGTGGTATTTGGCAGCCCTCGCAGCAGCGGTGGCAATGGCAGTGTGGTACTTTGGCGTTTCGCCAATGTATCTGATTGGTGCAGGTGTGGTTGTGGGCATTGCAATAGCCGTATATAACGGCAGAAAGGGGGCGAAGCGATGATTTATCTGCAACTATTCCTCTCCTATTTGAAGATTGGCTTCTTCGGCTTTGGTGGTGGCTATGCGATGTTGTCGCTTATCCAAAACGAGATTGTCGAGCAGCGAGGTTGGCTTACGGCTACGCAGTTTGCCGATATCGTGGCGGTGTCGCAGATTACACCCGGCCCTATCGCAATCAACTCGGCAACCTATATCGGCTATACCATTGCGGGCTTTGGTGGCTCGGTGGTGGCGACCTTTGCGGTCTGTTTGCCGTCGCTGACGCTGATGTTGCTCCTGACGAGATTTTTCCTTCGTTACCGAGAAAATAGCTATATCCAGACCGTTGTCAAGGCGGTTGGACCTATCGTTGTGGGAATGATCGCTTCGGCGGCGTTATTGTTGATGTTCCCACGCTCGGGCGAGAACGAGAACTTCACCGATGTATGGTCGTGGTTGCTCTTCGGAGCAGTGCTCTACGGCTCCTATCGCAAGGTCAATCCTATTTTGATGATTATCCTCTCGGCAGTTGCGGGCGTAGTGATTTACGCCCTTGTGCCGATGATGGGTTAGAGCAATATTGCCAGCACACCAAAGAGTACTGCTGCGACAATCAGCACCATCAAAATAGCGCCGAGGAGACCAAAGGTGTAACCCAAACAGCCGTATTTAGGCTCCGAGCCTTCGGGTAATCTTTCGGATAATAGTACCAGAATAAAGCCGACAAGCGGTGTGAAAATTGCCGACAATATAAATGCCCAGCCGAAGCCGATATTGCGACGACTTCCTAAAAATCCTACCAATACATCGAGCAACAAGCCCGAAGCAATGGCGAAAATAATAATCGACGAAACCATATATCTTACTATTTAGATAACTCTTTGGTTAAACTCTCCATGAAGTCAATGCCGACCTCGATAGCCTCCTCGCTTGGGGCGAAGGTCGAGGTATGGCTGCGACCTGCCGATGTGCCTACGCCAAGACGGTAGAACAACGACGGATACTGCACGCAGTAGAAGCCGAAATCCTCCGAGGTGTATCGCTTGTCCAACATCTTGGCAGTCAAGCCTTTTGCCGAAGCAAGTGTGAGAGCCTTTTCAACGAGCGCATCATCGCTCACTACGGCAGGGTAGCCGTGGTTGATATCGACCTCGGTCGTTGTGCCGAACTTCGCATCTACCGACTGCGCTGCCGCCTCGATAATGCGCCAAACGGTGTGGCGGTGCTCCTCGCTGAAACAGCGGAAAGTACCCTCCATATAGACCTCATCGGGTATCACATTTGTCGCTCCGTCGGCAACAACTTTGCCAATCGAAAGCACTGTGTTTTCGTCATTTACAGCGTTCAACATCGTCACAAGATGCGCTGCGGCAACCACTGTGTCGTTCAGTTCAGAGCGCATTGCTCCGTGTCCGCCCTTGCCACGCACCCAAAAGCGCAACTCGTCGTTGGCAGCCATAAACTCGCCCTTGCAGAAACCCAACTCGCCAACCTCCAAACCGCTATCGGTGTGCTCGCCAACCACGGCAACAACATTGTATCCCTCAAAAGGCTTTTCGGCAAGCACCGTCGATGCACCACCCGGGTTACACTCCTCGCCAGGTTGGAAAATGCCGAAGATTGTACCCTCAAAATCGGGCTTCTCGGCAAGGCGCAAAAGCACTCCATATAGCACCGCAGCGTGGATATCGTGACCGCAAGCGTGCATAACACCGCACCTCTGCGATGCGTACTCCAAGCCGGTCTGCTCCTCGATTGGGAGTGCGTCGATATCGGCACGCAACACCACCGCCTTCGACAAATCGCCCTTGCCCTCAATCTTTGCCAAAACGCCCGTCTTGGCTATGCGAGAGTGCGAAATGCCCGCCTCGGTGAGGCACTTTTCGATATATTGTGCGGTCTGCTCCTCCTCGAACGAGAGTTCGGGGTGGCGGTGCAGATGTCTGCGAAATTCAATAGGTGTTATCATTGTGCTATAACTCTGATTTCAAATAATTTACTCCAATTCTTGCCCGTTACGAAGATGCGCTTTGTCGCCTTGTCGTAGGCGATGCCGTTCAACACATCGGTCTTGTAGTCACGCTCCTTTTCGGGGAGTATGCCCGAGAGATTTACGACCCCCTCGACAACTCCGTTTTCGGGGTTGATGATGACGATGTGGTCGGTGGTATAGACATTCGCCCAAATCTTGCCGTCTATCCACTCCAACTCGTTGAGATACTGCAACGACTCGCCTCGCAAAGTTACACCGATGCGACGCTCCTGCGCCATCGTTTCGGGGTTGAGAATGCGAATATAATTCGTGCCGTCGGACATATACAACTTCTCGCCATCGCTGGTCAAGCCCCAACCCTCGCCTTTGTAGGTGTGGGTGGCGAGGTGGCGCAAAGTCGCCTTATCGTAGATGTGTAACTTGCCGTTGAGCCAAGTGAGCTGGTAAATCTTGTCGCCCAAAATGGTTATGCCCTCG
The DNA here is from genome assembly GCA_017502025.1 of Alistipes sp. Classification (GTDB taxonomy): domain Bacteria; phylum Bacteroidota; class Bacteroidia; order Bacteroidales; family Rikenellaceae; genus Alistipes. The sequence goes on from JAFVVS010000103.1 coordinate 40,801, forward strand.
CCAAACTCCTCTTTCGAGAGTTTTTTGCTTTGCAAAACCTTGCCCGAAGCGACGTCGGTGCGGAGCAACTGCGAACGACCATACTCGCCCGTGCCCTCCCACAATTCGCCATCGACAAACTGCAAACCCTGCGTGTAACTCGTACGCAAATGGGGATATTCCGCCACCACCTCGTAGGTGTAGAACAACGGCTCCACCGTCTGCGGAGTTGCACTCTTTTTGCGCACTCCACCGCACGAAACAAGCACCGCAAAGGCTATCAGTATGGTAACAATTCGCTTCATATCTCTGCAAAGTTAATAAAATTAACTGCAATAGATAGCAAATGGCGAAAAATTTATTATCTTTGCGCCCGAAATATGTGAAAACGAAAATTCAAACAAATAACATATAAAACACTATGAACATTACAAAGGTAGAGAAAGAGTTGGGTGCAGCATTGCTCCGCATCGTTGTTGAGGAGGCAGACTATGCAGCCGAGGTTGAGAAGATGCTCAAAGAGTACAAGCGCAAGGCTAACATTCCGGGATTCCGTCAGGGTATGGTTCCTATGGGCGTAATCAAGAAGATGTACGGCAAGGGCGCAGTTGCAGAGCAGGCTTACCGCAAGGCTTCAAACGCTGCATTCGAGTATTTGCAGGCAGAGAAGATTGACTACATCGGCGATGTAATCCCGGCAGAGGAGCAGGGCGACTTCGACTTCGAGAACAACACCACTCACGAGTTCGTATTCGAGTATGGCGTGGCTCCAAAGTATGAGGTAGCACTCACTGCAAAGGATAAGATTACCTACCACAAGATCAAGATCGACAAGAAGATGCACGAGTCGTTCCTCGACAACTACCTCCGTCGTTACGGTTCGTTGAAGGATGTTGACAAGGTAAAGAAAGACGAGGCTCTCAATGTAACTCTCGACAATGGCGAGATGCGTATCGAGGAGGCTTATGTAGGTCTTATCTCGATGTCTGACGAGGAGCGCAAGCCATTTATCGGCAAGAAGGTAGGTTACAAGACCGAGGTTAATATCAACGAGTTGTACAAGAACGAGAAGCAGCGTGCTTCGATTCTTGGTGTTAAGGAGGATGAGTTGGAGGGTATCAACCCTAACTTCTCGTTGGAGATTACCAAGATTCGTCAGTTCGCAAACCCTGAGTTGAACGAGGAGTTCTTCAAGATGGCATTCCCTGAGGGCAATGTAACCAACGAGGAGCAGCTCAACGCATATATCGACGAGCAGATTGCTTCGGAGTTGAAGCGTGAGAGCGACTACCTCTTCACATTCGCAGTTCGTGACTTCCTCATTGAGAAGGCTAACCTCGCAATGCCAACCGAGTTTATGAAGCGTTGGTTGTACACCATCAACGAGGGTAAGTTCTCGATGGAGGATATCGAGAAGGACTTCGAGTCGTTCCTCAAAATGTTCACTTGGAACTACATCCAGCGTCGTGTAATCGAGGCAGAGGAGATTAAGGTTTCGGCTGACGAGGCAAAGGCAGAGGCAAAGGCTTTGGCTGCTGCACAGTTCGCACAGTATGGTATGCCTAACGCACCAGAGGAGATGCTCGAAAACTTCTCTAAGAACATTCTCGACAACAAGGAGCAGAACCAGAAGATCTACGAGAAGTTGTACGAGCAGAAAGTTGTTGAGTCTGTAAAGGCTAAGGTTAAGGTTACCGAGAAGGCTGTTTCGGCTGAGGAGTTTGCAGAGCTTGCTAAGAACTTGTAAGAAAAGCCGTCTAAAAGGGTATTTTCTGCGTTACGCTTGTGCTCGAAATCCTCACATACGCCGAGTATGCTGCGGTTTCTCGCACTTCGCAAGCCTTGAAAATCCACCTTTTATACAACTTTTAGGTGATTGACTGATTAAATAAAATTTGACTCTGCAAGTTGGCGTAAGACTTGCGGAGTTTTTAATCTTTGATAAACAAAAAAACCAATGGCTACCGCTGCGATCAAGCCGAGTGCAGAGACTGCTTGCAGACTATGCAGAGGCGGAGCAGTGAAGACCGAAGGTCAATGGCTATAAAACTATGAAAGAATTTGAAAAGTTTGCAATGGGGCATTGCGGTATCTCGTCATTGCGCCTTCACGACTACAAGGCTATTCAGTCGGCATATATCAACCCGATGATTTTGGAGGAGCGACAGTTGAATGTCACTCAGCTCGATGTATTCAGCCGTCTGATGATGGATCGTATTCTCTTCCTCGGAGCACCCGTAACTGACGATGTGGCAAATATCATCCAGGCGCAACTCCTCTTCTTGGAGTCGGCAGACCCGATGAAGGATATTCAGCTCTACATCAACTCGCCAGGCGGTAGCGTATCGGCAGGTTTGGGTATCTACGACACTATGCAGCTCGTAAATTGCGATGTTGCAACCATCTGTACCGGTATGGCAGCCTCGATGGGTGCGGTACTTTTGACCGCAGGTGCAGCGGGTAAGCGTCAGGCGTTGCCACACTCTCGCATTATGATTCACCAGCCACTCGGTGGTGTGCAGGGTCAGGCAAGCGACATCGAGATTACCGCTCGTGAGATTGCTCGCACCAAGCGTGAGTTGTACGAGATTTTATCGCAGCACTCGGGTAAGAGCGTTGCCGACATCGAGCACGATGCCGACCGAGACTATTGGCTCTCGGCAGAGGAGGCAAAGGAGTATGGCTTGATTGATAGTGTCCTCACAAAACACACCAAATAGTTATGGCGCAAAAAGGAGGAAAAAAGGGAGGTCAACGCCACGAAGATTGTTGTTCGTTCTGCGGTCGTAGTCGCAACGAGGTCGATATTATGTTCCAGGGCGTCGATGGGGCGAACATCTGCGGTGCTTGCATCGAGGTAGGTCACAAGTCGCTCTCGGAGGCGGGTCTGGCTATCGCTTCACCAAAGGCAAAGGCGAAGGCGGAGATCTCGATGAACGATGTTCCGAAGCCAAAGGAGATAAAGGAGTTCCTCGATAACTATGTTATCGGTCAAGACGAGGCAAAGCGTGCTATTGCCGTGGCGGTGTATAACCACTACAAGCGACTTTCGGTGGCACATAACGACAACGATATAGAGTTGGATAAGTCGAATATCGTCTTGGTGGGCCCTACGGGTACGGGAAAGACCCTGATTGCCCGCACGATTGCTCGTCTGTTGAAGGTGCCATTTACTATTGTCGATGCTACGGTATTGACTCAGGCGGGATATGTCGGCGAAGATGTGGAGAGCATCCTCTCTCGTCTGTTGCAGGCGGCAGATTACGATGTCAAGTCGGCGGAGAAGGGTATTGTCTTTATCGACGAGATAGATAAGATTGCACGCAAGGGCGACAACCCAAGCATCACCCGTGATGTGTCGGGCGAGGGCGTGCAGCAGGCATTGCTCAAAATTTTGGAGGGAACTATCGTGAATGTTCCGCCACAGGGTGGTCGCAAGCACCCCGAGCAGGCGTTTGTGCAGGTGAATACCAAGAATATATTGTTCGTATGCGGTGGCGCATTCGATGGCATCGAAAGACGCATCGCACAGCGATTGAATACCCGAGCAATGGGTTACGGCCGAGTAGATACCGAGAGTATCGACCGAGATAATATGTTGAAATATGTTCAGCCACAGGATATTCGCTCGTTTGGTCTTATTCCGGAGTTGGTGGGTCGTCTGCCTGTGCTGACACACCTCGAACCACTCTCTCGTGAGGCGTTGCGCAACATCCTTACCGAGCCTAAAAACGCTATTGTGAGCCAATACAAGGCGATGTTAGCGATGGATGGCGTGGAGTTGGAGTTTGCGCCTGAGGCGTTGGAGTATATCGTGGATAAGGCTGTGGAGTTCAAACTCGGAGCACGAGGCTTGCGCTCGATTTGCGAGGCGGTGATGAAGGAGTTGATGTACGAGGCGCCATCTTCGGAGGAGAAGAAGATTGTGGTCACTCGCAACTATGCCGAGGAGCAGATAAATCACGCAACTCTGAAAAATTAAGACGCATAAAATTGCATGTTATTTGCCGAGCGAAATTCATCGCTCGGCTTTTTTGTCGAAAATAATTGGAGAAAGAGCGGGGAATTAGAAATTTTTTGCTAAATTTGTGGTTAGGAATTTAAGATATATACAAAATATAACTATGGCAACTAATTCAAATTTGATGAGAGTAGCGGATAATATCCGTATTCTTGCAATTTCAATGGTAGAGAAGGCGAAGTCGGGTCACCCTGGCGGAGCAATGGGCGGAGCGGACTTTGTGAGCGTGTTGTTCGCAGAGTTCTTGCGCTACGATCCCGATAATATGCTCTATCCTTTCCGTGATCGTTTCTTCCTCGATCCGGGCCATATGTCGCCAATGCTCTACTCGGTGTTGGCTTTGGCAGGTCACTACTCGTTGGAGGAGTTGCAGCAGTTCCGTCAGTGGGGCAGCGTAACCCCGGGTCACCCCGAGGTTGACTTCTTGCGAGGTGTGGAGAACACATCGGGCCCTCTCGGTCAGGGTCACGCAATGGGACTTGGTGCTGCTATTGCCGAGCGATTTATGGTTGCCCGCTTTGGAGAGTGGCAGGCTCACAAGACCTATATCTACATCTCGGATGGTGCAGTTCAGGAGGAGGTGTCGCAGGGCGTAGGTCGTATTGCCGGCGACCTCGGCTTGTCGAACATCATTATGTTCTACGATGCCAACAATGTTCAGCTCTCGACCAAGGTTGACGAGGTCGACAAGGAGGATATCGCAATGAAGTATCGTGCTTGGGGCTGGCAGGTGTTGGAGATTGACGGTCACAATATCGACCAGATTCGTGAGGCTTTGACCACTGCAAATGCTTCGACCGAGCAACCTACACTCATTATTGGTCACACCATTATGGGTAAGGGTTTGCGTACTGCCGATGGCGAGTCGTTCGAGGATAAGGTTTCGACCCACGGACAGCCTGTATCGGCGGCAGGTGCAAGCCCTGAGGCTACAATCAAGAACCTCGGTGGCGACCCTGAAAATCCATTCCAGATCTTTGCAGAGTCGGCAGAGGTGTTTGCTGCTCGTGCCGAGGAGTTGCGTGCCGAGATGGTTGAGCGCAAGAATATCGAGGCAGAGTGGCGTCAGGCTAATCCTGCCTTGGCTATCAAACTCGACGGTTTCCTCTCGGGCAAGTTGCCTGATATCGACTATCGCTCGATCGCTATTAAGTCGGGCTCGCCAACCCGTGCCGCTTCGGCTGCTGTATTGGGCGTATATGCCGAGCAGGTGGAGAATATGGTCGTTGCATCGGCCGATTTGAGCAACTCGGATAAGACCGATGGTTTCTTGAAGAAGACTCACGCCTTCAAGCGTGGCGACTTCTCGGGTAAGTTCTTCCAGGCAGGAGTTTCGGAATTTACTATGGCGTGCGTGATGAATGGTATGGCATTGCACGGTGGTATCATCCCTGCTTGCGGTACATTCTTCGTATTCTCGGACTATATGAAGCCGGTAATTCGTATGTCGGCGTTGATGCGTCTGCATGTAATATATGTATGGTCGCACGACTCGTTCCGTGTGGGCGAGGATGGACCTACCCATCAGCCAATCGAGCAGGAGGCACAGATCCGTTTGATGGAGCACCTCCACAACCACAACGGTGAGCGTTCGATGGTTGTATTGCGCCCGGCAGATGCCGAGGAGGCAGTTGCAGCGTGGAAGATTGCTCTCGAAGAGCATCGCCCTGTTGGATTGATCTTCTCTCGTCAGGATGTAAAGTCGTTGCCAAGCCATACAGCCCGCATCGACGAGGCGTTGCAGGCATATAAGGGTGCTTATGTCGTTATCGACTCGGCCAACCCGGAGGTTGTGATGATCGCTTCAGGTTCGGAGGTATCGACCTTGGTGGCAGGTGCCGAGAAACTTATCGAGGAGGGTATCGCAGTGCGTGTAGTAAGCGTACCGAGCGAGGGCTTGTTCCGTGACCAGCCAAAGTCGTATCAGGATAGCGTGTTGCCACAGGGCGTATTGCGCTACGGTATGACCTCGGGCTTGCCTGTAACATTGCTCGGCTTGGTAGGCTCGCTCGACCATATCCACGGACTCGACCACTTCGGCCACTCGGCTCCATTCAAGGTACTCGACGAGAAGTTCGGCTACAATGGCGAGACTGTCTATAACGAGGTTAAGAAGTTGCTCGGAAAATAGTTCCGACAGATAGATAAAGCAATAAGGCGCAGAATAACTCTGCGCCTTATTGCTTTATCAGCTCACCTTGGCTACTTCTTCTTGGCTTTTGGGGTTTTGAACTCCATAACCAATGGACAGTGATCCGATGAGGTGCGAGCATAGTCATCTCGAATGGTGTAGGCCTTCTTGGTAGATGAGTAGAGCTTCTTCGTGCAGTAGATGTAGTCTATGCGAGATTTGCCACGAGTCGAAGATTGAAGCTCGTCGGGGTTCTTCTCTTGGATAACATCGTGAGGATAGACCTCTCGCATACGAGTGTGCACATCGTAGTTGAAGGTGCGAGGCTTCTTGCGGTAGATTTTGTCGTAGAAAGGCTTATCCACAGGCGAACGAGAGTTGAAATCTCCCGTCATAATCCAATGCTCTTCGTTTGCGTACTTTGGATTGAGTATGGTCTGTTCGAGGATATAGTTAATCTCCTCCAAACGAAACTCATCGCCACCGCTGCCCTTTGTGCGAGTGCGGTCGCCCTTGCGATACTGTTGTGGCCAGAGGTGGATGATGACGATATTTACACCCATAACCTTGGCGTGGAGAGCTCCGTGCGACACCTTATTGCCACCAATCTGCTGAATAACCTCGATAGGGTAGCGAGAGGTGAGTGCTACGGGGTAGTTGTCCTGATAGGCCCCGAGCGCAGTGTAGGTGTGACCCCATCGGGCAGCCAACTCCGCCCACTTGCCCGGGAGGTAGCGAGCCTCGTCGTTCTTGGGCAGATTCTTCTTCTCCTTATCCCAATGCGTTGCAGCCTCGCATACGGCGAAGATGTCTATGTGCTGTGCGTTCATCCAACTTACAAAACGGTCGTAGTTGTTGAATTGGTCGAACCACATACCATCGGCGATGTTGAAATCCATAAAGCGCAATGTCTTTGGCGCAGGCTGCTGTGCCGAGGTTGGCAGACTGGCAAATAACGCCACGATTGCACATATCGCAAGCTTTGTAATTCCCTTCATAGTCGCTATTTTGATAGAGTTTTAGTCGCCTTGGTGTAGACAATCTTATCGCCCCAACAAGGCCACAAAAGGTGCTTTTTGTCGAAGTTCTCGATGGCATCTATGCGCTTGAATGCATCGTCGATAGTCCAACGCCATTTGAGAGCGCTGTGACCCATCTCCCAGATGTGCGAGAAGATAGCATACTCCGGCTTAATCTTGTCGATTGCCTGCTGGATTTTCAATCCTACGGCAAGGTGGAAGATGAAGAAGTCGGGCTTCTGCGTAACCTCCAACTGCTCGTAGTTGTGGGCATCGCCCGTGTGGAAGATTACAGCGTGGTTGGTATCGGCGCCGCAGTCAATCTCGTAGGTTGTAACGAAATTTTTACCCCAATCTTGGCGGTTGTGATCCACTCGTTTGCAGTTGATTACAATGTCGTCAATCTTGATGCGGTCATTCACATCCACATACTCCCAATCGAGCAACTTGCCCTGCCATACCACAGGTTTTGCCAACTTGTAGCCGGCAATAATCTTCGACTCGCCGAGAGCTAATTGATTGTAGACGTGCGCATTGGAGTGGTCACCGTGCTTGTGGGTTACCAACACGAACTCCAAATCCTTAGCAATCTCCTCGATATGCTTGTGGGTGACATCTATACCAAAGGTGTGGCTCGGGGTCTTTACGATATAACCCATATTGTATAGACTCCACAAGACAACCGTACCGGGTGCAACCTTTGTCGACTTGATCTCCTTGCGCACCTTATTGAACGATTGGCGATAGAAGTAGAGTGTGCCGCTGAGCTCCATATCGGCAATTCCTATCCAATCCCAATTGTGGCTGTAGAAGTTGTTCCAACTCTCGTTCGAGAAGTTGTTGAACTCACGCTGAATGACATTCATAGCCTCGATGCGAGGAGTCATATCCTCGTCGAAGCAGGTGGTCGATTTCAATACCGTCTTTACCGCCGCCTTGAACTCCTTGTCGGTAGGCTTTTCGTATGATTTGATGATTTGTGCATTGGCGACAAATGCCATTGTTGCAACAAATACCAAAGATAATAGTACTCTTTTCATAGTTTCGTTTTTTTCTGATTATTACTCGGCTGTATAGCGCACAGCGAAGTATGCAAGACTGCTCGATACATCCTTTGCTATGCCACCGTCGTAGCTTGTCGCTTCGCCCGCAAGTGACGAGTTAGGGATAAGACGGATATAGACCTTATCCTCTCCGAGAATTGCATTAGGCAACTCGCAACTTATGTGCTTATAGCCACACAACTGCCAATAGCGAGTGTCGTTCCAGCTGGTTACATCAGGCACGGTATACTCACCCGCCTTGTTCCACACACTACCATTTGTAGACCACTCTACATTCCAGTAGCGAGGTGCGCCAATGCTGCGGTTGAGTACGGCAAATTGTACCGAAGGAGCCGTTCCCATAGTATTTGCGGTGGAGAACTCCGCTACCCAATAGTGGTAGCCTGTGCCATTGAGCCACTTCGACGAGTGCCAAGCGCCACCATACTCGGCAGTGATCAACCCACGGTCGCCACGACCCGTGTCGGCCTCGTAGTATATCTGGTGGCCATCAACAGCCTTGCCATTGGCATCGACAACGCCTGTGCCAACAGGGTCGTTGCAGTGCGAATCGCCCAGATAGTACCAACTATCAGTGGCAGTGATGCTACCCGACGATGAGTGCGAGAGTGTCGCCACATGGGTGTTGTTGGTGGTGTAGGCCGGATAGTACATCTTGCCATACGAATCGACATTCGTTAAGCAATCGGAGCGGTTGTTGTTGAAGTAGGCAAACTCGCAGATAATCTTCGTCAACGAGTTGTCCAAACCATTGGCAAATGCTATATCCGACTGCGATTGGTGGCGAATTTGGTAGCGACCAATGTTTCCAAGGTCGTAAATCTGGTCGGTCGAGTAGCCCTTTGCTACCAACTCGGCCTCTTTTGTACTATTCCACTCAAAACGGTCGCACTTCTCGTGTACGATAACACCCGAGATTGTACCGCTACCGTATGGCAATCGCTGTGCGTTGCGACGATAGTTGCAGGTGGTGTTGGTGAGTGTATAGAAGCCGTTGCCACGAGCATCACGCACCAACTGTGGATAGAAGCTGATTCGGTTTGCTGTGAAGCGAGTCGAAACGCCACCTCCGGTGTAACCCTCGTTGAGGGGGGTGAGAGGGCCCTTCTTTATCGGGAACTCGCAATCCTTCAAGGTTACATAGGTATAGATATCGTCGTCGGTAAGCTCGTTGAAGTAACGCTCCTTGATAGGAATGACTGCATTGTTGCCGCTCTCAATCGACAAGACATTGTTTGCCGTAACCTCGTTGATGTAGTAGCGGATAGGGTCGTTGTCGGTAATATTGTTGCTACCCTCCATACCGAAGAAGCAACCATTAAGGTTGAGGCACACCTTGTCGTAGCGATTGAGGATGTTGTCCTCTACGCTCTTGAACTCCACCATAAAGCCGTAGCGACCATCCACACTCTCGATATATACGATACGCTTTGTGCCGGTGTAGTCGATACGCTGTGTGGTGATTGGAGCATTCGGAGCTGCATTTCCCGACTGCGAGTCGCTGATGATGTAACCCTCGATACAGATATCCTCGGTTATATCACGCTCGCCCTTTTGACGCATCTCGGCAAACGAAACGATATCGTCTGCAATGCTCACCTCCTTATCCTGTGTTACCAAGATGTCGGTCATAATGGTCTCGTTCCAATCGTCGGTATAGGAGAAGCGGATTGTCGCCTTACGCATACTCTTGGCATTCGGGTTTGGCTCGACATCGAATTTAAGGGTGTTATTCACACAAGTAATGTTCGAAATCCAATCCACCTTGTCGAAGATATCCTTGTCGAAGATATCAATCTGCAACTCATCGAACTCGATGCTACTTTTGAGCAGTGTAGAGAGCTGACCACCCTGGTAGCCGGCAAGCATTGCACGCTTCGACACTTCGAGGGTGCTCGATTTGCGACCCTTCTGCTTGATGAATACGGTGTCGATACGGTTCTCGGCTTCGAGTGTGATGAGTGCCATACGGCGCACACCATCGTTGCGATCCACCATAGTGAAGATTGTGCCGTCGCCATTTAACGATAGGTCGGAGTAGGAGGCATCGGCCTTACTCTCGCCAATGCGTACCCAATCTGCACCCTTGGCAACCTTCGCAGTATAGGGTTGCGAGGCATATACTCCAAACTCTTTGATACCGCCCGTATACTCAACCGAGATGGTGTTGGTGTTGTTGGTATCACCCTCGATGTAGGCACCCAACTCGGGCGAAGGAACATAGTCCGCCTCATCTATCTGGCACGACACGAATAGAAGTGTCGTAGCCGAGAGTAATATAGTGAGAAATCCTTTAATCTTGTTCATAACAGATATTTTCGATTACTTGTTATACTTGATTGTGATGGCTGCCAGATAGAGTGGCACAACCTTGCTTGCCGAAAATTCGCTACCCTCGGGGTGTGACGACGTAGCACAACGCAAGGTGCAAGGTACTATGCGGAGGTATGCCTTCTCGGCACCGCAAATCTCTGACGGCAGACGGAATGAGCGTTGCGCCAATCCGTGTGTTCCAAACTTTATACAGCTCGAATGCCACCAAGCTGCAGGGTGGATGTCGAACTCCGAATTCTCGACTGCCGAGTAGTTCTCGCCATCCAACGAGTACTCGATATGCCAATTAGCAGGGAAGTTCAGACCTGCCCCATTGGTAGACTGACCGCCTGCCCAATATGCGAGGTTGATAGATGCTCCTGCGCCAAGCGATATGGCCGGGAACTCCACAACCAAGCCCTTGAAATCGCCTTTGTCGTCTACCCAAGCGGCATTGTAGTAACAAGCAGTCTTACGGGTCGTTACTTTTGCATCTGTTCCGGATATGAGCGTATTGAAGCAGGTGTTGATGGCAGGTACGGTGCCCAACTCGTGGTAGAGCTTGCCTTCGCCATACTTTGGCACTACCTTATTCTCGGCATCGAGTGTTACCGCTTCGTCCAACCAATGCCACTCGACATAGGTCTTCGAGAAGTTGTCCTCCTCCGATGCGTTAAACTGCAAGCAACTCTCGTCGTAAGGACGAATCACGAACTTGCCGAGCGAGCCACCGACATTGTTCTCCTCGCCGCTGTTATCGCCATACATAGGGGATGTCTCGTAGGTGAGGATACCCTTGACAGTGCCCTTACCAAGTGGTGCCTCTTGACCCTTGCGTACCCATTCGAGGGCCTGCTTGTGGGTGAACATCATATAGATGGTGTTACCCTCGCTGTCACGAAGAAGTGTAGGATAGTAGTCGCAGTAGTAGCGATAACCATCGGTGGTGTTGTATAACGCACCCTTGTTGTAGACAAGCTCCACATCCTTGATTGTGACGATGCGGTAGTAGTCATCCGAGGTGAGCTCCGAGAGTTTGCGCTCACGAACAGGAACATCTCCCTCGGTGCCGGTTATGAGTGACACAACATTGCGAGAACGCACATTCGAGAGTTCGTAACGACCTTCGCCGAGCTTTGTGAGGGTGCAACCATCAATACGAATTTGAGTCGATGCATACTGTGGAATGATGTTATCCTTACCTGTGAGCATCGAGACCTTCAATGAGTACTTCATATCGTGGCTGACGATGTATGTAGTGCCGTCGTTGATGTTTGTGTCGGTGGCAGAGAAGCCCGAACCCGACCAAGCGCTCTGTTTGTTCATCGCTGCGTTGGTGTTCTCGGGGAAAGAGAGGTTGATGCCACTAATCTTGATGCCGCTTATCTCCTCCTCGTTGGCGGCAATAGTCCAGCTATTTGTACCACTCTCGGTTGTGGCGGTGGTAAAGCGCTCGAAGAGCTCCTCCCAAGTAATCTCAACCGATGATGTTGTACCCTGAGTGATGCTCACATACGAAGGACCATATACAGCCTTTGTATAAGGGTCTGTGAAGGTTATACCCAAGCGTGCCGAACGCTCTGCCTCGGTATCGTTGAGTGCAACATCGAGAGCTAACTGCTCGCCCTGCATTCTAATGTTGCTAATCCAATTTTTGCTCTCGCTGAGATATTCCACCTCGTCGAGAACTACGTGCTTGTAGAGGTCGCTCGATATGTTCGAGTCGAGAGAGAGGTAGTAGGTTGTAGCGCTCTTCTCTATGCTCATCTCTCCATCCTCGGCACGGAAGCGGAATATGATATCCTTACCATCCTGAACAACCATTATGCGCTTGGTTGCGTTGCCACTATGCACAAGGATGTAGGCACGACGCACCGCCTTGTTGTTGGCCTTGTAGGTGAAGAGCATTCGTCCCGAACCGTTGCCCTGGGCATTGGTCAGGGTTGCCCAGTCGTAGTCGTCTTCGAACTCTGCTCTCCAAGCCGAGTCGGAATAGACCGAAATGGGTGTTGAGCCCTCTTCGACTTTGAGCTTGATGCAGTTGGTCTCCGAGTCGTCGTTGTTTACACCAAAGCCCTCCCATTCGAACTCTTTGTTGCACGACGGCACAAGCATTGCCAAAGCAACGACTGCCAAAATATATTTAATCATCTGTTTCATAACTTTCATCTCAATTTTGCATTACATACCGTACTTCTTGTACTCGTCGTTGGTGAGAACGCCACCCGAGAGGGCTACCTCCTTATCGGGAATAGGGTAGTACTCGTGACAAGGCAACATATTGTTCTTCATTGTGCCATAATCCGAACAGTTCGACACTTGCTCGAACCATATGCCCCAACGAACCAACTCGAATTTACGCTGGAACTCACCTACAAGCTCTCGTCCGTGCTCCTTCTGAATCTCGTTCATCAGAGCAAGCTTGCTCTTGAAGTTCGCCTGGTTCAGGTCGCCCAAGCCGGCACGACGGCGCACCTTGTTCAGGTACTCGACAGCCTTGGTACGGTCGCCCAATTCGAGGTGGCACTCTGCTGCCATAATCAATGCTCCTGCATAGCGGAACACCTTCAAGTTATTTCCGTCGGCAGTAGATTGAATGTTCGGACACCAGAACTTATCTCCCATCCAAGGGCGAGATTGAGGGGTAAATTTAGTACCTCGTGGATTACCTCCCGATGCACTCCAAAAGAATTGCCACTCCTTCTCTCCCTCATCGTTGTAGGTTTCGTATCCCCACGCCATATTTATCTTGGAGCGGTGGTCGAATACTCCGTTGATGAAGTCGGGATCATCAGCCGAGAGTTTGTCATACTCGGTATATGGCTGCAACTGCTGGTAGAAGTATTGGTTAGGGCGGTACGCCGTATAGGTACGGGCGTTGTCGCCAATCAAATCGATTTTCAAACCGCTATACCAAATCTCAGGCTCTTTGCCTGCAGGTACTTGGTCTTCGGGCTGCACGGCTCTGGTCGGCATAAAGAAGCAGGCAATCTGGCTGGTAACCTTCAAACCATCCTCGTCGTAGATGTTTGCCACCTCGAAGATAGACTCCTTGGTGTATTTGTTGCGGAAGCAGATGTCCGAGATAGGGTATTGGTTCAAGTCGCCATAGATAGCTTCGAGGTGCTCGATAGCCGTAAGAGCCTTCTTAAACCACATCTCACTATTTGGCGTATCCTTCGAGCCATTCCACATAGCCAACTTTGCACAAACCATCCAGCCGAATGCTGCACCCATACGGTAGTCACGCTTCTCGGGGTTGTCGTAGGTGCGCTCCTGTACTACACCATCCTTAACGAGGAGGTCGAGCAACTCATCCACGATGTAGCCACGAGTCTCGATGGCCGACATACGAGGGAGCTTTGCTACTCTATCCTGATCCTCTACGGTCTCGACAGGGTCGGTGTAGAACGGAACATCGCCGAATATGGAGGTGAGCAGATAGTAGTACATACCACGCAACGCCGCCGCCTCGGCCATCAACTCGTTGTACTCGGTGGTCGAGAGGTTGCCGTCGTTGTAGGCACGCTTCAATGCGGCGATGATGTTGTTGCAACGCATCACGCCACGATAACCTTGGGTCCAACCTGTGCTACCATAACGAGGGTTGGCAGGCGAGATGTCGAGCTGTGCATCGAGTGTTCCCGACTGACAATAGAGAAGATCCGAAACCGACTCGGTAGCCAAGAGGAATGGGCCGTTATACATCGAGCGGAATGGAGGATAGCAACCACGAAGACCCGTAACGCACTGCGAATAGTTCTTGTAGTAGGTTGCTGTCTGATAGTTCGACTGCATATTCTCCTCCAAAGAGCAGGCGGAGAGGAACATTGCCGATGCGATGGCAATGATAGCAGAAGCGAATGTATATAGTTTCCTGTTTTTCATCTTATGTGCATCTTTTGAGGGTTAGTAACGAATTTGAACACTGAATATGATGGTGCGAGCCTTCGGATAAGCACCATTATCCATACGACGAATGGTCGAGCCGCTGGAATTTGTCGATACATCAGGGTCGTAGCCGTTGTAGTTCTTCCACAAGAAGAGGTTCTCGCCACTTGCGCTGACGGTGATGTCACGCAGGTGCTTGGTCTTCTTGCGAAGGTCGAAGGTGTAACCCAAGGAGATGTTCTTCAAACGGATGTACGAAGCATCGTAGACCATACTCGAACTTGGCAATTCGTCACTGCGATATGCGCCAGGGATGTTCGACTCAGGATTTCGTACTGGATGCCAAGCATCGAGCATATAGCGATATTGGTTGGTGTAGGAGCTACCCTTCATCCACAACTCCGAGAGGTTGTAGATCTTACCTCCGAGCGAGTAGTTGAAATAGACGCTCAAACGGAACTTTCCGATGTGGAAGGTGTTCTGCAAACCTCCGTAGAGGATAGGGTCTGCCGAGCCGAGATATACGAGGTCATCCTCGTTGAGTGCTCCGTCGTGGTTGGTATCCACATAGTAGGCGTAGCCCGGCTTGTAGCGGCTCGAACTACTCGATACGTAGGCCTTTGTCTCGGTGTTGCGGTTAATCTGATCCTGAGTGTGCCATACGCCGGCCTGCTGGAAACCCCACAATGCATTGAGTGGATAGCCATTGACATATCCGTACATCATATAGGAGTTGTTCGTAGGCGAAGAGTAGGCTGCGATATAGTCGCTCGAACCTGTGTCGAGCACCAATTGCGAGTTGTGCGCAATGGTGAAGGTTGTATCCCAACTAAACTTCTTGCGTGTGATGTTGTGCGAGGTGATGCTGAACTCTACACCCTTATTCTCGGTTGCACCAATATTGGTGTAGCGAGAGTCGAAACCGGTGCTTGTAGGGAGCTTCACCGAGAGCAACAAGTCGGTAGTGAGGGAGTAGTAAGCCTCCAACGAGAACTCCAATCGCTTATCCAATACCGAGAAGTCGATACCTGCGTTATACATAGTGGTCTTCTCCCAAGTCAAATCCTTGCTCTCCAAGCGAGAAGGATAGACCGCCAACGGCTGGTTATAGCCGAAGAGGTAACCACTTGTGCTGCTTGACAACGCCTCCATCGAACGATAGTACGAGATAGCATCGTTACCCGAAACACCCGCACTGAGTCGCAACGAGAGGTCGTCTAACCAATTCACCTGCTTCATAAACGGCTCCTTCGAAATCATCCACTTGAATGCTCCCGATGGGAAGAAGGCGTATTTGTTGTTGGCTGCAAAGTTCGACGAGCCATCGACACGAGCCGTAAAGGTGAAGTAGTAGCGCTTCTTGTAGTTGTAGTTGAAGCGACCAAGCACCGAATTACGGGTGCGCTCGTTGAACGAAGATGCCGGCGAGAGGTTGTTCTTATCGGGAATAGCCGCCATATTGTTCCACTTGATATCGTCGCTCAAATAGCCCGTACCCTTCAACGAGAAGTTGTGCTGCTGGAACTTCTCCACGGTGAAGCCAACCATCAAATCCAAGTTGTGCAGACGACGGAAGGTTTTCTTATAGGAGAGTGTATTCTCATTGGTGAGTCGATGCTCGTCGGTCTCGGCACGATAGGCCACAGCACCCTGGTTGATAGCCTCGTAGGTCGGACGAGTCGATGGGTAGAACTCGTAGGTGTGACGCTGGAACACATAGTAGTTGAAGCGAGAACGGAAGGTTAAGCCCTTTGCCAAGTTGATAGTGATATTTGGCGAGAGGGTAAACATCTTTCGTGTGGTCTCGTTGGTAATGAGGTGAGCGTCCAAGTATGGCGAGTTGTATGGCTGACCACCATCGAAACCTGTACCCCAGAGGATATTCACGGTGTCGGTGGGCGACTGCATAGGGTTGAGGAAGATGGCTCCATTCCAATAGTTAACGCCACCCACAGCAACCTTGTTGTTGTCGTTCATACGGTACTCGTAGTTCATATTGATACCCAAGCGCAACCACTTGAAGAGCTGATATTGCGCATTCAGACGACCTGTCAGACGCTCCATACCCGAGCAGATGATGATACCGTCATTCTTGTGGTAGCCAAACGAGGTGAAGTAGTTGTACTTCTTCGATCCGCCCGAAACGCTCAAATTGTAGTTCTGGTACATACCCGTGCGAGTGATGACATCCTGCCAATCGGTACCCTTGCCATAGGCATTAGGGTCGAGGTACTTGTAGTCACTCTCCGGCTTTGTGCCAGGACCTCCCGAGTTGTTGAGGTGCACATCGTTGCGGTATTGAGCAAACTCCGAAGCGTTCATCACATCGAGCTTGCGAGGCAACTGCGAGAATCCGAGGTCGGTCTTGAAGGTGATACGAGGCTTCGAGCCCGAGTCGGAACCACCCTTTGTGGTCACGATGATTACACCATTAGCACCTCTTGCTCCGTAGATAGCGGTCGACGAGGCATCCTTCAACACCGAGATAGACTTGATATCCGAAGGGTTGAGGTCGCCCAAGTCCGACACACCGTCCATCACGCCATCCACCACGATGAGCGGCTCGTTCGAGGCGGTGATAGAGCGGGTACCACGAATACGAATTGAGGTCGAAGCGCCAGGCTCACCTGTTGTCGACATAATATCGGCACCTGCAACACGACCCTGCAACGCCTGGTCGATTGACGAAACGGGAGCGTCGGCAATCTCCGACATCTTAACCGTAGAAACCGAGCCTGTCAAGTCGCTCTTCGCCACCGAGCCATAACCGATAACCACAACCTCATCCACCTTGACATTGTCCTGCGTAAGGGAGATGTTGATGGTGGTGTGAGAGTTGATTTTAACCTTTTGCGAAGTGTAACCGAGGTACTGCACCTCCAACACTCCGTTTGCAGGCACTTGGAGGGTGTATTTACCCTGCAAGTCGGAGGATGTTCCGATGGTTGTTCCCTCAACCGATACGGCAGCACCTACGAGTGCCTGCTTGTTCGAGGCGTCCGTAATCGTTCCGCTGACGGTAATCTTCTTATCCTGCGCCAATGCCGATGCCGGAAGGAGCAGTGTTGCTGCCATAAACATCAGGGCAACGAAGCGTGCGGAGCCTGTGATATGTTTGAATATATGTTTCATAATCTCTTGCTATTTCGAAACCTTACTCATAGATGTTGAATTCGGCCAATACAGGATAGTGATCCGAATACTTCCAAACACCCGAGCCGTTGTTGATTGCCACACCATTTGGCGAGTACATAATCTTCTCTATCTGGGCAAAGCCATAGAGGAAGTCGATGGATTTGAGTGACTTACGCATCGACTCTGTGCCGAAGATGTAGTCGATATACGACTTGGTGTAGTTGTTCATCTCTGCCCACAAATCGTAGTAGGAGTTCTTGCGTACCTCACGGTCAACATCGTCGCCCGAGCCATCGTTGAAGTCGCCCATCATCAACCAATTCTGCTCGGTGTAGTGAGCCTCCGAGTTGATGGTCTCGGCCATATAGAAATTCACCTCGTTCATACGAATGGTGTTTGCGTTGTTCACATTCGATGGTTGCAAGTGCAGATTTACCAAATTCACAACATAGCTATCCGAGAAGTGTACCTTGGCGTGAACAGCACCGTGCGAAACCTTCACCTGGCTGTTGCCACGCAAGCGTGAAACGAGCTCGATAGGGTACTTCGAGGTGATAACCACAGGGTAGTTGTCGAGGTATGGGCCCATAACCACATACTTGTGTCCCCAACGCTCTGCCAACTCGACCCAGCCCGTAGGATTATCCCACTTCTCCTCTATATACTTCTGGTCGGCATAAGGGAGGTAGCGACCATAGTGTGAGAGGTTCTTGCCGTCGACATCCCAGTGGGTTGCCGCCTCCTGAATGCAGAATACATCGGGATTAATCTCGTTGATGTAGGCTACGAAGTTGTTGTAGTTGTTGAATTGGTCACACCACATTCCATCCTGAATATTCCAACTGAGGAGTTTGAACGAGCCGTTGAATACTGCCGACTCGGACTCCACCGCAAGAGGTGTGTCGCCCGACACCTGTTTTGTTCCGCAGGATGCGAGCGCAAGCGTAGCAACCATCGCACAGATGATAGCTACTATGTTCTTAAATTTAGAATTCGTCATCATCTTCGCCTGGTTTAATAGGTTCAAACATCTCCGGAACGACCGGCTTTGCCGTCTGCAAAATCTCCGCCGTGGAGGTGAAGGTATCGCCCCACGCATCGGTATAAGCGATTGTGGCGGTAGCCTTGCGGTCAGTGTCCTCGCTCTCGTTCTTGCTGTGAGCAATCACGATTTCGGTTCCATTTGTGCTGATTCGATGGCTTGTAATCCATTCGCAATCGCCCGTGATGGAGTACTCGATGTCGCCTGCCTCGTAGATCGAGAGGTTGGTGTTTATGGCCAAGACATTCTCCTCCGAGTTGTGGGTGAATACAAACTGCTTCTCACGGAACTCCAACTTCGGAGTGATACCGCTCTGGCGGAAGTAGATTGTCACCGAGGTGAATTGGTCGGCCGTGATGACGGTGAATACCGCCTGGCGACGCAAGCCTCGACGCACACCATCGAACTTATTCTCCTTGTACTTCACCGAGAATGCGCCTATGCCATCTCCGTGGTCGGGGCCGACGAATTCGCACCACTCCTTCGATGCTTCATCCATCGTTACGCTCCACTTTCCCGTAGTAGTCACGCCGAACGAGTGAACACCCTCGTCGGCAGTAACAACGACGATCTGGTCGCTATTTTGTGTTATAATCTCCTCCTCTTGGCAACCGCACGCCACGATAAGCAGTGCGGCAAGGAGCAATTTTATCATCTTTTTCATATTACGCTCCTCCTATTTTTTGATACAACGAACTCCCATTGCTGTTACAGGTGCCCAGTTAGCAGTGTCGGCATTACGAGCTCCTGCGCCCGTGCCCCAGAAGATGAACAACTGCTTAGAACTGTTTGTTGTTGCTCCAGCAAAGTTGGCATTAGGGCTATACACTGTTGTCCACAAACCGTAGAAATTGCGCAAACCGCTCACGGCGTGCCACAAGAACTCGCCCTCTCGCTCGATGTAGTAACCACCCTTGCAGTTGCCCTCGGCAGCCAAGTGTGCAGTAGGTTTGGTCGCCTCATTCACCGCTTTGAGGTCGGCAACGATGGTTGCAGTCAGTGGCAACTCATAGCCATAAGGGCACGGATCGTACTGCTTGTGCTTCTCGTCGGAGTAGTTCCACGAAGCCTTTTCGTGCGAAGGGTCCATACTCCATATCTTGTTCCAATGGCGAGATGATGTGTTGTTTGTTTGACAACCGATAAAGAGCGGTGACTTTGTAGCCGAAGCGTTTGTCTCCCAGAATGCCTGGGTAATGCTGCTGGTAAATCGCTTCATAACAGATACCGGTATTGCACCGCCTGCGCCACCTGCACCACCTACGGTGATAAGGTCTGCCGATGGATAGTAGTAGGTTGGAGTATTCTCGTCCGACTGACCCAAACGGTTTGCCCACGCCTCGTGGGTGTAGTTCTTTGCGTAAGGGAATGGCGACGGACGACCCCACTGGTAGAGCATACCGCCCGAAGCGAGAAAGTCGGCATCGGTCATAGCCTCCATCTCGGCCTTCGAGGTCGGCACCTTCAAAGCACCAAGGTTGCGGTCGAAGTAGGTGTGCGAGCCCAATACCACATCCTTTGGCTGACCTGCGCCAGGACACCACAAGTGCCAAGCCCAGAGCACCATTCCATTCTCTATGGTGACAATCGAAGCGTTACCCTCCGAGCCGTCGTAGTAGAACGACACACTCTGGCTATTGTTGCAGGTGTGAACGCTCGAAATCATACCTCTGTTCAACTCGAAGAGTGTTCCTGCGATAGCGTTTTGGCTGATTACGGCAGTGCCATCCTCGTCATTGTCGTAGCCACCCTTGATCTTGGCATCGAACATATACCAGCCCTTCTTGTTAGGCATAACGAAGCAGTTTGCATACTTGCCACCCTCGGTGAGGTTGGTGCATTTGATTGTCGAAATGGCTGTCTCGCTGCACACGGCACGCTCTGTGGTGAGTGCGGATGTCACGCTCTTGATTGTAGCACCCAAAGTGCCATCCACCGCAATCGACAACTCCTCCGCATCGTAAGTTGCAGCAGGAATAGCCACATAGAACACCTGGCTTGCTCCGTTGCTGATTGCCACAGGGCTCTCCATAACAAGGCGGATGTTGTTTTTTGCCGAAGTAAAGAGCACGGTCGGCTCCTCCTCGTAGCTCATATCCACATCGGCAACGCCCGCCAAAGGCTTGCTCTTGCTGGTGATGTCGATACCCCAAATTTGGCAGTCGTAGTTTGCCACCACCTCGATTGCGAGGATGGAGGTGAGGAGGTTGAGCTGTGCCACACCCTCCTTGCTACGACCAACATATATCTGCGACTCCTTTGCCACAGCCTCCTCGGTGTAGAGCTGACTCTCGGGGAAGGTGATTGTAGCCTTGGTGTCAAGCGACCTAACGGCCGATGCAGGATATGCCACATTGAACGGCTCGTTAGGTGTTCCTACGGCAACAACTCGGTTTCTCTTGCTGCCCGCAGCACCGAGTATCGTCGATACGATGCCCTTGCCTCGTGCCTCGTTGTAGATCGAGAGCTGGTCACCCTCGCTCCACGCCACCTTTCCGTACTCAACATCTTCGAGTATGATGTCGATAGTCTGGTAGGTGATATCCTCGGCGATAGTCGCCAAGTTCATTCGCTTGATTATGACCTTCTCGGCAACAGTAGCCGTGAGTGTCTCGCCATTGTCGGCGGTCACGGTCACTGCCAAGTCGTCGTACTCGCCTGCCGGCAACGAGATGTAGAACATCTTCGGAGCATCGAGCGAAGCCTCCGGTAACTCGGCACTTGTATCCAAGGTGATAATCTGCTTTGCACCCGACTCCGCCTCCGAGCAGAGGTAGTCGTTTGCAGTGTCGAATACGAGTCTGCCCGCCAAAGGCTTCGACGAGCCGACTTCGATATGTTTGATTCTGAGATTTGCCTTTACATTTACAGCCAAAACACCCATAACATACTCGAACGAGAGCTTCTCGCCTGTGGCAGCCTTTGCAACCATAAGTGGCGTATTCTCAACGAATTGCGAGAGCAACGATGGGTTGTAGGTCTGCTTGCTGTCGGTCGATATGGTGAGCTTACCCTCCGAAAGCGATGCTTGGGCATTGTATGGATAGTAGGCCACGATGTCGCCGTTGGCTGTTGCGCCCACGAACTGCGCCTCGGCTTTGCCCACCGATGACGACTCGATGGCGTAGAGGGTATTCTTCGAATCCTCGCTGAATACGCCTATTGTCGCACCCTTTGCCCAGGTGCGAGGGGTAGCCTCGACCAACTCGCCAAGCGTGAGCGACTCGAAGTCGGCTACGATAGTGCCACTCGACATCGCCTCGGTGCACTGCAACGAGGTCACTCGCTTCACGGTGTATGCGCCATTGAGCCTCTTCGATATCTCGCCTTTGTCGGTCTTGACCGTGATTGCAAGGTCGGTGTAGGTTGCCGATGGAAGGAGTGCGTGGATGAGCGCAGGAGCCTCCTCGGTTGCTACAACTCCCTCGCCACAATCTACGGTGAGCGAGTAGAGCGAACGAGCCACTGCCGAAGCCTCCATATCGTTCTCGAAGTCGAATGCTATGCGTCCTGCCAATGGCTGACTACTGCTCGAAAGAGTTATGGAGCGAACTGTGAAGTTGCCCTTGATCTGAATGTCCAAAGAGCCGTAGAGATAGCCGAAATCGACAACGCCGTCGGTAGATTTTGCCACATAGAGGTTGTTGTGCTGCTCGAATTGTGCAACGAGGTCGGCATTGTAGTTTTGGGTATCGGGCAAAGTGAGCGAGATCTTCGACCCTTCGGCCGTAACATCCTTGTCGTAAGGGTAGTAGGCGTAGATGTCGCCCTTGACCTCTGCTCCGTAGAAGAGTCCTTCGGCAGCTCCGTCGTAGGAGTTGAAGAGCGAATACTTGGCATTCTCGCCACCCTCTTTGCCGAATACTCCGATGTGGGTTAATGTGTTCCAGGTGTGGGTTGTTTCGCTCTCCAACAGAGCCTCCGCAGTCGTGATTTTCAGCTGCGAGGTTGTGGCTGTGAGCGTTGTACGACCATTGGTTGGCACTTCGTCCACACCATTGTCGGGTGTGACACACCCCGAAAGAGATAGAACCACACAAAGTATCGTGAAGTAGAATCTTTTCATACGAGTTAGTCTTTACTATATATATAATATAGGTATGGTTGGTTTTGTAGGTTGCTCTTGTTGGGTGCAGAGCCTTTGGGGCGGAGCACCTTGTCGAGCTTGCGACATAGTCGCAATAGGTATAAAGACGGGGCGTAGGATCACCCGCCCCGTCTTGAAAATTGTAGTATATTAGAACTTACCTCTACGGCAACGAACATTGTAAGCCTGAGCATTTACCTGCTTAGTTGCGCTCTCGGTAGTAATACCTGGCTCAATGTAGCCGTTTGCTACCTCACCAAACGCCATAGCACCAGCCATACCTGTAACACACTCAGAACAAGTGTAAGTATTCTTGTTGTTGGTATTTACTACATAGATGTAACCGCAGTTAGCATACTGACCGGCAACGCCTGTAATACCCGATGTTCTGTTACCGCAGCAAGGCCAGTACATAGGAACAGAGTTACCATCCTTATCCTTCATATCGTTGAGGTACATACCGTAGAACTTGAAGCCCGACTTGTAGGTCGCATCATCCTCCTTAGCACGAGTATAACCAAATCGCAACTCAGTGGTATTGTTTTGGACACCATAGTGCCAGAGCATAGAGTAGTTCTCCATAACATATCCCGGAGGACATGGATCGTGAGCGGTCTTACCCTGCATCATAATGTCGTGGGTGTTGTTGTTTACTGCATTCCAGAAACGGTAGGTTGCAGCAGTCTTATCTGTAGCCGCTGAAACCAAAACGCTGTTGTTAGGGTTAGAGTTGTTGTACTCGTTGATAATGCTTTCTTTAAGCCAAATATCCATATTAGTGCCTGTGATTCGGTACTGGTAGTTTGGAAATTGAATACCATTATGCTTGTACAATACCTGTCCCTCCTCAGTATTTTCAGAAATAAGTACACCGCCGGCACTAGCTGAAGTTGACCAATACTGGCTATACTGCGAGAAACCATACGCTACATCGCAACGAGTATTGTGCAATGTTGCAATGTTCTCCTTAGTCTTGTCAGCCAAAGACTTGATACGTGGATATGGAACACAGTTCTGATACTGGAAGTAAAGACCGCAAGCGTTGCTAGCATCCTCAACCGACATAGTGTTGTTGAACGATACCTCTGCAGTCTGGTCATTCTTATCGTTGTAACCCTTAATAGTAGCCTTCGAAGTCTCAACGATATTCTCGGTTGGAACCCAAGTTGCACCAATAACGCGGTCCATCATATAGTAAGTGTTAGAGTTTACAGGGTTAGTAACCTTCAAAGTCTTTGGAGTATCGGTAATCCAAATATGCCAGTGCCAAATAAGAGCACCTGCAACGCTAGTACCTGTAGTGAGAGCAACCAAAGCGTTACCCTTCTTACCGTTGGTCTTGAACGAAATTTTGTTGGTTGCCGGATCGTAGTGCAAGTCGTAAACCATACCTGCCTCCTCTGCCCACTTAATCTCGGCAGTAACACCGCCCTTGAGAACAACGCCGTCGGCCAAGATACAAGGGAATTCGTAAGAGCCTGCGGTTGGAGGAACCATATAGCAACGAGCGTAGTCCTCGTATGCCTTGCCTGTAGTACCTGCCAACGAAACAGGGTTTGCAGGGGTGTGAGCGTCGATGTCGATGTGTGATGCGCTGATAGGCTTGATAGCCGAGCGAGTTACGGTGTGAGGCTTGGTTGCATAAACTGCTTGCGAGCCCTCCTCGGTAATGAATACGAGAGCCATATTCTCGTAGGTGCCCTCAGGCAATGCGATATAGAGATCCTCGCCATTTGTGATATCCAAGCCATCTTTGTAGGTATACTTCAAGTAAGAGTAAGCAGCATTGTTGGTAGCCATTGCCACATTGCCATCCTTGCCAACCTCCTTCGAGAGGTCGAGAGTTGCCGACTGAGCGATTGGGTGGAACTCCGATGATGTACGGCAGGTTGAACGAACGATAATGCTCTGCAACTTACCCTCGCCCTTTACAGGAACCTTGATGTAGCCGAGCAAGTTCTTGAATGCGATATTCTCGCCCTCTACAACACCCTTCATTGGGTTCTGATCGAAGATTGCCTCAGGGCTTGCAAGGTTTGTTACATTGTAAGGCAAGTTGAACGACGCTTTTGTGCCGCTGAGGGTTGGCTTGTTCGACATATAGATGATATACGCAGTGTTCGACGGAATAGCTATGGTGCTATTGGTGTGATCTACTGTGTAGGTGTTTGCGTCGAGCGCAAGAGCACCACCCTCGTCTTGGAGAACAGCATAAACCTTGTCGCCCTCGCTCCAAGCGAGCTTACCGCTAACATCGTCACGGTCGAGACGGGTATCCTCGAAGATGAGGTTCTTAACTACGAGCTCTCCTGCCTCGATACCGCCATTGTTCACTACATCATTTGTAAAATCTTTGGTACAGCCTGCAAACATTAGTGCCACGGCCGAAATTGCTAATAAAATCTTTTTCATAGTCTTAATGTTTTTAGGTTGTTAGAATTCGTCGTCGGCATCTTTCTCCGGAATATCTTCGAACGAAGAGGAGAGGGCAAAACCCGACTCTACTTTGACGGTTAATGCGTCCAATGCGGGGGCATCGTAGCAACCATCCGATAGTAAATGCTTTTTGTTCATAATGTTTTAGGTTTAATAAGTTAAAATTTGATATTTTGTTGTATTTAATTTCTTGTCCTTGTAATTGATTGATAGTCAAGTCATTAAAGCCGAAATACCCCCCCCCGAAAAATTTTCGGGGAGGGCATTTCTCCTATTGTGTTATTTTCTAACTCAAAGTAAACGATTTTTTGCGAGATTACCAAATTTTTACGAGGTTTTTTTTCGGGGGGAGTACTGGGGTTACTGGGGATTGCTGGGAGTTACTGGGGTTACTGGGGGTTACTGGGGGCGCTCACTCTGTTCGCTTATCGGGCTGCGCTGAAAGTTTGAGTCGTCATTGCGAGGCTTGGCATAAGCCGTGGCAATCTCAACTTTTTTGCTTTCGCAAAATGCAGATAATCCCAAAAAATTCGTATATTTGTAGTTCGAGAAACCAAATAAACTAACAATATGAAGAGAATTTTCCTATTTATGGTTGCCGCAATGGCAGGAGTTGCCGCTTCGGCGCAGTACTATGTAGATGAGGTAAATAAGGATATACTCCATATCCGCCAACCTCGCAACGAGAATCGCACCGAGTTTGTAATTCCAAATATCGATGGTTACACCGCATACAAGGCGGACCTTCACACTCATACCATTTTCTCGGACGGTCACTTCTCGATGGAGGCCCGTGTTCGTGAGGCGTGGATGAATGGTCTGGATGTTATGGCTGTTACCGAGCATCTCGAACATCGCCCACACGAGAAGAATCTTGTGAAATACCTTAAAGGCTACACCAAGGGTGCCGAGGCGAAGAACTACGGCTTTGTTTCGAGAAACCGTCCTGCATCGGGAGCCGATATTATGGTCGATTTGAACTACCCTGTCGAGATAGCACGCAAGGAGGCAGAGAAGTATGGTTTGGCTATCATTCCGGGTATAGAGATTACCCGCAAGGAGGCTGGCGAGTATAGCCACTTCAATGCACTCTTCACCACGGACAACAACACCATCTATGCACCCGAAACTATGCAGTCGTTGCGCAATGCCAAGGCACAGAATGCGTTGGTTATGCACAACCACCCGGGTTGGACTCACAAGGATATGAAGCCCACTTCGTTCGAGAAGGAGGTCTATAAGGCGGGCTTGCTCGATGGTATCGAGGTTATGAATACCGCAGAGTTCTATCCTAAGGCTATTACCCGTGCCGAAAAATATGGACTTTTCCTCTCGTCGAACACCGATATTCACTACGCATCGGAAGGCTCATATCGTAACTTTGGCGAGCAGCGCAATATGACCATTATCTTTGCGAAGGATATGTCGTTGGCATCGTTGCGTGAGGCTCTCGAAGCACACCGCACAATCGCCTACTCATATGGTACGGTTGTGGGTAGCGAGGAGTTACTCCGCAAGCTCTTCTTGGCATCGGTTTCGGTTCGCAAGTCGAGCTCGGACTACAAGGGCCGCACCCACTACATCCTCACCAACAACAGTTCGATAAGCTGGTTGCTCCGTCGTGAGAACAATGACCTGGTGGAGTTGAAGGGTAACTCGTCGATTCTCGTTCGTTTGAGCAGTTCGAAATCGAATGTCTATACCGTGGTCAATGCGTGGTACGGCGAGGATAAGCACCTCGTAGTCGATCTCTTTGGCGAGAAGAAGTAGCGCAATTGCGCCTTAAATAGCGAGTTTTACCCATTTCCTACTCGGCTTACACACTTTTTTTGTAT
Organism: Alistipes sp.; assembly: GCA_017502025.1. Taxonomy (GTDB): domain Bacteria; phylum Bacteroidota; class Bacteroidia; order Bacteroidales; family Rikenellaceae; genus Alistipes. The sequence goes on from JAFVVS010000103.1 coordinate 67,754, forward strand.
CTTTGCCCGTTGAATGTAGAGAAAAAGAGTGAAGATATGGATACGATTTGGAACTTTATTAAACAAAATATATTTACCATAATTCTCATTGTGACGCTCATTGTTGCGATGCCGTGGTTGGGCTATCTCTTTCTGATACCGCTCGTTTTGGTGGTGGTTTTCGGTGCGATGTTAGCGTGGAAGGTGCATAAGTTGCGCAGCCAGATTATCGACGAGGCACAGCGTCAGCAGGGCTACCAGCAGGAGCAACAGCAGGGCTGGTGGGGTCGTAGCCACTCTCGCAACGAGGGCGATGTTACGGTGGTGCAGACCGAGCAGACCGAGCAGCGTGTGAGCGACGAGGTGGGCGAGTATGTCGACTTCAAGGAGATCAAGGAGGATAAATCGAAATAGTAACCGCTCGCCCGAAAGGGTGCAAAGTGGATAGTAATATGAAGATTTTAAGCAAATTTTTTGGTGCGGTAGGTCGATATGTTATGCTTATGGGCAAGGTCTTCTCCCGTCCGGAGAAGGCGGGCATCTACTATCGCCGTACAGTGAATGAAATTGAGGCTCTCGGTATCAATTCGATACCGTTGGTGGCAATTATTTCGGTCTTTATCGGTGCAGTTATCACATTGCAGATGGCTCTCACCTTGGAGTCGCCGTTTATTCCGAAGTTTATGATTGGTTATGCCACCCGTGAAACGATGTTCTTGGAGTTCTCGTCGACCGTCGTTGCCATTATCTTGGCGGGTAAGGTCGGCTCGAATATCGCCTCGGAGATTGGTACAATGCGCATCACCGAACAGATTGATGCATTGGAGATTATGGGTGTGAATTCGGCATCCTATCTGATTATGCCGAAGATTGTTGCTACGGTAATCTCATTCCCTCTGCTTGCTCTGTTCAGTATGATAATCGGAACGCTCGGAGGTTATGTTATCGCAATGACGGGCGTGGTCTTGCCGGCGGAGTATATCGAGGGTTTGCACTACTACTTTATCCCGTTCGAGATAACCTACTCGCTGATTAAGATGGCAGTTTTTGCCTTCCTCACAACCTCCATCTCGGCATTCTACGGCTACTACGCTGCGGGCAACTCGTTGGAGGTTGGTCGTGCATCGACCCGTGCTGTGGTGACAAGCTCGATTGCCATTATGATCTCCAACCTTATCATCACCCAATTAATGCGAACATAGTATGATTAAAGGAGAACACATATACAAATCTTTCGATGGTCGCACCATCTTGGAGGATATCTCGATTGAGTTCGAGGCAGGAAAAACCAACCTTATCATTGGTCGTAGTGGCTCGGGTAAGACTGTGTTGTTGAAGACCCTTGTCGGACTCCACGAGCCCGATAGTGGCTCTATCTTCTACGACGAGAAGAACTATACCGCCCTCTCCTTTGCCGAGCGAAAACTCGTGCGCCAAGAGGTGGGTATGATTTTCCAGGGTGGAGCACTTCTCGACTCCTCGACGGTCTATGAGAATGTCCGCCTTCCTCTCGATATGTTTACCGACAAGTCCTCTGCCGAGAAGGATAAGCGAGTTAAGGAGTGTCTTGCTCGTGTGGAACTCTCCCACGCAGGTCACCTCTACCCATCCGAGCTCTCTGGTGGTATGATTAAGCGTGCCGCTATTGCTCGTGCTATCGTTCTCAATCCAAAATATCTATTCTGCGACGAGCCGAACTCCGGTCTCGACCCGCAGACCTCAATCGTGATTGATAACCTCATCCACGACATCACAGTGGAGTATAATATCACCACAATCATCAACACCCACGATATGAACTCCGTTATGGAGATTGGCGAGAAAATCGTCTATATCCATCAGGGTAAAAAGTGGTGGGAAGGCACCAAAGACGACATTCTCCACGCCGACAACAAAGAACTTAACGATTTTGTTTTTGCCTCGGCAATGGCCAAACGAGCAAAAAAATCGTTATAAAATCGTTTTATGCGGCATCTGCTGCGTTAAACTTCGGAAGCCGAGTTGCTCACATACGATTTAGTATGCTGCGCACTCGGCTCCTTGTTTGCCTTGCATCTATCCACCTAAAAACGATTTTCTATTCGATTTGGATGGGTGTTTGACAGCGTTGTAACCACCTCCTTAAACTGCCGATTTACACATTGGAAGCTGCCTAAAAACGATTTCCTTACTCTCGGATGGTCTGTGCATCGAAGGCGAAGGCGATGAAGATCATTATCGAGAAGGCGAGCAGCGACGAGCCTCCGTAGGATATCAGAGGAAGTGGAATTCCCATAACCGGCACAACGCCCATAGTCATACCTATATTTATAAGTGTATGGAACAGGAGTATCGAGGCGACGATATAGCAATAGACTCGACCGAAGGTCTCTCGTTGACGGTCGCCCATACGCATAAGGCGGAAGATAAAGAGCATAATCAGCGTAAGCACCGTGATCGCCCCCACAAAGCCGAACTCCTCGCCTATGGTGCAGAAGATAAAGTCGGTATGTTTCTCGGGTACCAAGCCGTAGCGGATATGTGAGCCTTGCAGATAGCCCTTACCGAAGAATCCGCCCGAGCCGATAGCAATCTTCGACTGGCGCACATTGTAGTTGAGCGATGCGTCGTCGGTGATGCCTAGGAAGGTCTTAATACGGTTTTGCTGGTGCGGTTTCATCACATTGAACATCGCATTCGAGGTTGGTGTAATCATCACCGACACCACAAAGAGCAACACCATTATATATATATTGCGCAGGCGTGAGCGGTAGGCATATACACAGACACCCACCATAGACAATAGCGTGGTCGAGAGCAATACCGTATAGTAATCTACCGAGATTGTCGGTACCGCACTCAATAACAAAAAGAGTAGTGTGCTACCACCAAAGAGCAGTGCAAGATAGATTATGCTGTTGCGCCAATTGCGGTTGGCGAAGCACTCCGACAGTGTAAAGACCAATATCAACGCCACGAGCAATACCGTAGGCGAATAGAGGAACGACAACAAGAAGAGTGCTGCAATAAATATAATAGGTATGCAGAGCCACTTATTCAGCCCCTCACGATAGAGCATAAAGACAAAGGAGCAGAGCACCAAGCCCGAGCCTGTATCGTTCTGTAAATAGGTTATCGCAAGCGGCACAAGCAACAGCAGAGCCACATTTACAAGACTTCGGAACGAGGATATCGAGAAGCTGAACTCACTCATCAGGCGTGCCGTTGCCAGAGCGATGGCAATCTTGGCAAACTCCATTGTTTGAAGGCGAATAGGACCAAACTCAAACCACGCCTTTGCGCCATTCACGGTGCGACCAAAGAGGAGTGTCGCCACCAAAGCCAATATGGCGGCCGCATAGAGATAGTAGGCAATCTTATGCCACAGACTGCGGTCGAGAAGCATAATGACCACGCCCATAACGAGCGATATGCCGAGCCAGACTATCTGCTTGATGTAGTTGTGCGAGAAGGCAAAGAAGTTTTCGCTACCCTCGACCCACGATGCCGAGAATACCGCTACCACGCCCACCGCTACAAGCAATAGGTATAGCAACAGTGCCACACGATCGACACTGCCGAACAACGACTCTCTCTTTCTCTGTCCGTACTGCATTACTTCTTTCTATACATCGGATAGGCAATCTTGCGCTTCTTGACATACTCGACCAAGTGTGGTCGGCAGATTGTATCCGTCAAATATTTCTCCTCTATAAGCGATGCGATAGGTACCGCCATCTCGGCACCGAAACCTCCGTGCTCGACATATACGGCGATAGCAATCTTCGGGTTGTTGCGTGGCGCAAACGAGATAAAGGTCGAGTGGTCCTCGCCCTTCGAGTTCTGCGCCGTACCCGTCTTTCCGCAGACATTGTAGCCTTTGAGGTATGCGCCCTGGCAAGTACCGTCTTTGTTTACTCCTCGCCACATACCTTCGACGATATGGTCGAAGTGCTTGGCATCGACCTTCGTATATTGCTTCTGGTAGAATCGTGTATCGAGCGAGTCCTGACCCTCAATCTCACGCACGATATGCGGAATGTAGTAGTAACCACGATTTGCCACAATCGCTGCCAAGTTCGCCATCTGCAAAGGCGTGCAGCCCAACTCGCCCTGACCAATCGAGAGCGAAAGCAGCGTCAGTGCATTCCACGACTTGCGATAGCGTTTGTCGTAGAACTCTCGTGTAGGGACATAGCCCGCACCCTCGCCCAAGAAGTCGGAGTCGAGTTTGCGACCAAAGCCAAACGAGAGGACATAATCACGCCACGCCTCGAAGCCATCTTTGGCAATCTCGTACTTTCGCTTATTTTCGAGGATATTTCTGAAAACATAGCAGAAGTAGGCGTTGCACGATGTGGCAATCGCATAACTCAACGCCAAAGGCGAACGATGCTCGTGGCAACCGATATGCTCGCCACCAAGGTGGTAACCCATATTGCACGAATATTGGTAGTGAGGGCGCAAAACACCCTCCTGCATACCTATCAAGCCCGTAACGAGTTTGAAGGTCGAGCCTGGCGGATAGCGAGATTTTACGGCACGATTCCACAACGGCATTCGGGGGTTGTTTATCTCCTTGGCGTAGTTGTTTCCACGCTCCTTTCCAATCACAAGCTCGTCGGGGTTGAAGGTTGGCGCGGATACCATTGTCAAAATCTCGCCCGTCGATGGCTCGATAGCAACCACTGCACCCACCTTGTCCTGCATCAACTCCTCTGCCAACTGTTGCAACTCGGCATCGATGGTGCAGACAATCGACTTACCCGCCACCGGCTCTTTTAAGATGGTGTTTCGTTCCGCCTGTGGTGCGTAGATATCCTGCAAAACGACACCCTTCTCGCCACGCAATACCTCCTCGTAGGCGAGTTCCAAACCCTCCATACCGATGTAGTCGCCCACCGAGTAAGAGTCATCCTTTTCGATTTTTGCCTTTGTAACCTCGTTGATACTGCCCAAGAGATTTCCTCCAATCTTGCGTGGATATTGACGCACGGTACGCTGCGAGGTGTAGAAGCCGCCAATATTCATCTCGTCAAGCAGCAGTTTCTGCTCCACGGTGATAGGGTAGCGTGTCAAACGGCTCTCTCTACGATATGGCGACTGCGAAATCTTCTTTGCAAGCGTCTCCTTCGACATACCGACAAGGTGACTGACACGCAGAGTGTCGAAGCCCGACTTTGGCATATCCTTGCGCACAATGCTGACATCGTAGCAGAGTCTATTCTGCGCCAACAACTCGCCATTGCGGTCGTAAATCTCGCCACGAGGCGGATAGAGCACCACATTTCGGAGATAGTTGCGGTCGGACAACTTGTCGTAGCGGTCGTCGATGAGCTGAATGTAACCCACACGCAATCCGAGGATTGCAAATATTACAATTACGATAATTCTTGCCACAAGAGCTCGTGGCGACAATCCTCCCTCTCTCATAACCTATGCCGACAAGCGTTTCATAAAGAGCGAAAGGATGATATAGTCGAGTACCAACGAACAGAGCGTACTGCACAAGATGCGCAATACGAGGGTACCGAAATTGTCGAATGATAACCACTCCACAAAGTAGAAGAGTATCGAATGGAGTGCCACCATAGTGATGAAGTAGCGATGAAAGCGCACTCCGAGTCGCTTAACCGACGGCACACCCTCCTCCTTCGATATGGAGGATAGACCTCCCAGCACAAAGAGCAGTGGGCGACGGAAGAAGGCTATCGGCAGAGTGACCATTGTGTTCAGACCTGCTGTACCCATTGTGATATCCATCAACACGCCGAGCAACAGACCCACACCGAGCATCTTCCACTGCGACGACTCGATGGGCATAAGCAATATCAGCACGATATAGACCATAGGGGCTACGAGCGGCGACATCGAGAGGTTGTTCAGCACGAACACCTGCACGAAAAGCACCACCAAAGTAAGCATTATGTATACTCTTGCCCTCATATCTTATGGCTATTAGCCATTAGCCATTGGCCATTAGCTTTTTTAATTGACAATTGACAATTATAGGTATTTTTAACTCCTAACTTCTAACTTCTAACTCCTAACTCCTAACTAATGGTGGGTTTTTTCTTCGAGTGCTTGTGCCTCGCCGGCACCTGTGTTGCGCACCAATACCACATTGTAGAGTCGGTTCATATCTGCCGCAAGGCGCACCTTACAGTTGTAGGATGTACCATTCTCGGCAAGCTCTATCTCTTCGATATTTCCAATTATCGCCTCCTTAGGGAAGTAGTGCGAGAAGCCTGCGGCACGCACCAAATCGTCTTTCTGCACCTTGGCATACTTGGACAACTCCACAAAGTTGATAATCTGCGTATCGCCACCACGCCACGCCACCGAGCCGTGACTACCATCCTCTGCCAATACTCCGCCAAGACGGAAATCGACATTCAAGAGCGTCTTTGCTACGGCGAAGTTCTCCGAGCAATCGACCACCACACCTACGGCATAACCCTCGGGGGTCATCACTGCCATATCGGCAAATACTCCGTCTTGAAAGCCCTTGTCGAGGGTTATAAAGTTGCGACGACGATTTGTGGTTGAGGATATCACACGAGCCGAGAGATACTCATACCTCTGCAATACCCCCTCGACTGCCAACTTCTCCTCGGGTTGCATAGCTTCGAGGGTGCGAATGCGGTTTTCGAGCGTAGCGATATGCTCGGTCAGACGGGTATTCTCCTTGCGGAGCGCAAAGTAGTTCGATATTCCAGCAAAGGTTGATTGCACCGCACCTACCACCGTATTCGACCAGACAAGCAGTCGTGCCTGTGTATATGGCGTCGAATAGGCGTAACAGCGAATGGCGATAATCTCCAAAATGATAAAGACTATCGCCACTGCGGTTTTGCGTATGAAGTATATCAACTTCTGCATCTTGAAAAAATTATTCTGATTGGTAAATTTTGCGCTGCTCTTCGGTAAGCTAAATCCTCACATACCTCTTAGTATGCTGCGGTTTCGCTTCCTCGTTTATCGCAAAATTTCCTCAATCATCTCTAATTTTTAGGTATTGCGCAAATTACTCTAACGCCTCTACTTGCCCCAGCTTGCCCCAATTTGCCCTATCGCATCAAGAACGAGAAGCGGTTAATATTTTTCAATGCGATGTTAGTTCCACGAACCACTGCACGCAACGGATCCTCTGCAATGTGGAACGGAATACCTGTCTTCTTCGAAAGACGGCGGTCGAGGCCCTTAATCAAAGCACCACCACCTGCGAGGTAGATACCGTTGCGAACAACATCGGTGTAGAGCTCGGCAGGCATCTCCTGCAACACCTTCATAAGTGCTGCGTCGAGCTTTACGAGCGACTTGTCGAGTGCGTAGGCAATCTCGTTGTACGACAAGGTGATTGTCTGCGGAAGACCTGTGAGCATACTTGGACCTGTCACTACGAAGTCCTCGGGAGCATCCTCCAACTCGGGCACTGCTGCACCAATCTTACACTTAATCTCCTCGGCAGTACGCTCACCGATGCGCACGCTGTGCTGGTGGCGAACATACTCCATAATATCGGTTGTGAACTCATCTCCCGCAACCTCGATAGACTCCGAACATACGATACCGCCCAACGAGATACAAGCGATCTCCGAGGTACCACCACCTATGTCGATAATCATATTACCCTCTGGTGCCTCAACATCGATACCTGCGCCGAGAGCAGCAGCCATAGGCTCGAAGATCATCGCTACCTCACGGCCACCGGCGTGCTCTGCCGAGTCACGCACGGCACGAATAGCAACATCGGTCGAACCCGAAGGGATGCAGATAACCATTTTGAGCGAAGGCGAGAAGAGCGAGCTTCTGGTCTTAATCTTGCGAATCATACCACGCAACATCAACTCCGTAGCGTTGAAGTCGGCGATAACACCATCCTTCAACGGGCGGATGGTGCGAAGGTTAGGGTTGGTACGACCAATGAAGGCGTGAGCCTTGCGACCGAGCTCTACCAACTGACCGGTCTGCACATTTACCGCAACGACAGATGGCTCATCAACTACCACCTCGTCGTTATAAACAATCAGAGTATTGGCTGTACCAAGGTCGATAGCCAACTCCTGTGTCAATGAAAAAAGTCCCATAAGTGTATCTATTTTTATCTAAATTTTATTCCAAACTCCAACTTTTGACAAAGATAGTGAAAAGTTACATAACTTTTCCTAATTTTATACGAATTTTTTACTATCTTTGACAATCATTTTTGAGCGAAGAATTATTTCAAACTAAAAAACAATAAAACTATGGCACTTTTGAAGTTGAATACCGCAAAGAGCGGTGTCGCATTTTCGGAGGAGTTGAAGGCCTCGGCTTTGGCTGCAAACGCATTGCTCCACTCGGGCAAGGGCGCAGGCAACGACTTCCTCGGTTGGGTAAATCTCCCATCGTCGATTGATAAGGCGCAGATCGACGCCATCAACGCTTGCGCAGCATCATTGCGTGCAAAGGCTGATGTTGTAATCTGCATCGGTATCGGTGGCTCGTACCTCGGCGCAAAGGCTGTGCTCGACGCTATGAGCAACCCATTTGAGTTGCTTCACGCAAAGCACGAGAACCCTATCGTACTCTTCGCTGGTCAGAACATCTCGGAGGACTACACCGCAGAGTTGTTGGCAGCAGTTAAGGATCACTCGATCGCTACAATCGTAATCTCGAAGTCGGGTACCACTACCGAGCCTGCTATCGCCTTCCGTATCATCAAGGAGGAGATCGAGAAGCGTTATGGCAAGGAGGAGGCAAAGTCACGCATCGTGGCTATCACCGACCAGGCTCGTGGCGCATTGAAGACCCTCGCAACCCAGGAGGGTTACCAGACTTTCGTTATTCCTGACAATGTAGGTGGTCGCTTCTCGGTACTTACCCCTGTGGGCTTGCTCCCACTCGCAGTAGGTGGCGTAGATATCGCAAAGTTGGTTGCAGGTGCTCAGGCTATGGAGGCAGCAACTGCCGAGGGCGTAGCATTCGAGGATAACCTCGCAGCGCAGTATGCAGCAACTCGCAATGTACTATATAACGCTGGCAAGAAGATTGAGATTCTCGGTTCGTATGAGCCAAAGTTGCAGAACATCAACGAGTGGTGGAAGCAGCTCTATGGCGAGAGCGAGGGCAAAGAGGGCAAGGGTATCTTCCCTGCATCGGTAACCTTCACCGCAGATCTTCACTCTATGGGTCAGTACATCCAGGAGGGTGAGCGCACCTTGTTCGAGACTATCATCTCGGTTGAGAAGCCTGCACACGAGGTTAAGGTTGAGGCTGACGAGGCTAACCTCGACGGTTTGAACTTCTTGGCCGGCAAGCGTTTGCACGAGATTAACAAGATGGCAGAGTTGGGCGTTCAGTTGGCTCACATCGACGGTGGCGTGCCTAATATCTTGATTCAGATTCCTGCTATCGAGGAGGAGGCAATCGGTGCATTGCTCTACTTCTTCGAGAAGGCGTGCGGTATCAGCGGCTATATGATTGAGGTTAATCCGTTCAACCAGCCGGGCGTTGAGGCTTACAAGAAGAATATGTTTGCATTGCTCGACAAACCAGGCTACGAGGAGGAGAGCAAGGCGATTAAGGCGAGACTCTAATTTTTATAACGGCTAGTAAGGGCCAGTAAGGGCTATTAAAGGCTAGTAAGGGTGAGCGCTCTTCTTTACTAGCCGTTACTAGCCCTTAATTACCCTTAATTCTGTTGCGCCTTGACCACGCTCAGAGTTCGCAAAGCAAAAAAAAGATAGACACTCGAAAAGAGTGTCTATCTTTTTCCATAGAAGAGCAAAAATTACTTCTTCTTATCGTAGCGCTTTGCGTAACGGCTCATAAACTTATCCACACGACCGGCGGTATCTACCAACTTCATCTTACCAGTGTAGAATGGGTGAGATGTGTTAGAGATTTCCATCTTATACACGGGATAGGTTTCGCCGTTCACCTCGATGGTCTCCTTTGTCGAAACGGCGGACCTGCACAAAAACACGTGGTCATTCGACATATCCTTGAATGCCACCAAACGATAATTCTCTGGATGAATTCCCTTTTTCATCTTGAATGTGTTTTTTGTTAATTAAGTACTTAATTGCAATAATGCGGTGCAAAGGTAGAATAAAAAATTCAGAATGCAAAATGCAAAATGCAAAATTTTCTACTTTTCCACCTTTTCATCCGAAAATTGGGGCGATTTCTCCGGAATGGAATATTGGGGAAAATAGAGAATTTAATGAATTTAGGGAATTTAGCGGACTCTCTAATCTCACTAAACTCCCTAATTTCTCTAATTTCCCTTTTGAATAAGAGACCTGTTAGTCGATGAGGTCGAAACCTGTGTAAGGTCGTAGTACCTCTGGAATACGAATACCCTCCGGTGTCTGGTTGTTCTCCAACAACGCTGCCACGATACGAGGCAATGCCAACGACGAGCCGTTGAGCGTGTGAGCCAACTTGGTCTTCTTGTTCGAGTCCTTATAGCGGAGCTTCAAGCGGTTAGCCTGGAACGACTCGAAGTTCGACACCGATGAAACCTCCAACCAACGCTTCTGTGCCTCCGAATATACCTCGAAGTCGTAGGTAAGAGCCGAAGTGAAGGACATATCGCCACCGCAAAGGCGCAAGATACGATATGGCAAGCCGAGCGACTTAACCAAGCCCTCAACATGGGCAACCATACCATCGAGAGCCTCGTAAGAGTTCTCTGGCAATGCCAACTGCACGATCTCGACCTTGTCGAACTGGTGCAAGCGATTCAAGCCACGCACATCCTTACCATACGAGCCAGCCTCACGACGGAAGCAAGGGGTGTAGGCGGTCATCTTCACAGGGAACTCCTTCTCGTCGAGGATTACATCACGGAAGATGTTTGTTACAGGTACCTCTGCTGTTGGCACGAGGTAGAAGTTATCGGCCGTAGCGTGGTACATCTGTCCCTCCTTGTCTGGCAACTGACCTGTACCGAAGCCCGACGCCTCATTTACCATTACAGGTGGCTCAACCTCCTGATAGCCAGCGGCTGTGTTGTAGTCGAGGAAGTAGTTGATGAGGGCACGCTGCAAACGAGCACCCTTACCCTTATAAACAGGGAAACCTGCGCCTGTAAGCTTCACGCCGAGGTCGAAGTCGATGATGTCGTACTTCTTCGCCAACTCCCAGTGTGGAAGTGGGTTTTCGGGCAACTCCGAGTAGTTCTCGTCAATCTTCACAACGAGGTTATCCTCGGCGGTCTTACCCTCGGGAACGATGTCGGCAGGGAAGTTAGGGAGCAATACGATCTGTGCCTGCAACTCTGCCGAAGCCTCCTCGTGCTTTGCCGAGAGCTCTGCCGACTTCGCCTTCAATGTGGCAACCTGCTGCTTGCGCTCCTCAGCCTCCTCACGACGACCCTGCCCCATAAGCATACCAATCTCCTTGGCAGCCTTATTCTGCTCGGCAAGGCAGTTATCCAACTCTACTTGGAGAGCCTTGCGGGCATCGTCCAACTCCTCAATCTTTGCGATAATCGGTGCTGCATCAACACCCTTCTTGGCAAGCTTCTTAATTGCCAACTCCTTATCGCCACGCAATTGTTGTAGTGTAAGCATATACTTAAATTATATTTTGGCACAAAGATATATAAATAAACGGAAAACGGAAAACGGAAAACGGAAAACTTAACTATCTTTGCACTATAATTCTGCGTTAACGATGAGAAAACTGGAACTTTTGGCACCTGCAAAGGACTACGACACAGCGGTTGATGCTATCGACTGCGGTGCCGATGCTGTATATATCGGTGCAGGAAAGTTCGGTGCTCGCCACTCGGCAACCAATGCCGTAGAGGATATTGCACGAGTTGCGGAGTATGCCCACCGCTATGGCGTGAAGGTCTATGCAACGCTCAACACTCTGCTCTTCGACCACGAGTTGGAGGAGGCTCGTGAACAGGCTCTCGCCTTGATTAAGGCGGGTGTCGATGCGCTTATTGTGCAGGATATGGCGTATTGGAAGATGAATCTGCCGATAGCACTGCACGCCTCGACACAGACCAACTGCGCCTCACCCGAGAGGGTAAAATTCTTCGAGGAGATGGGCTTTGCGAGGGCGATTTTGGAGCGTTCGTTATCGAAAAACGATATCGCCGAGATTCGCAAGGCGACAAATATCGAGTTGGAAGCCTTTGTTCACGGCGCAATCTGCGTATCGCAGAGTGGTCGTTGCTTCTTCTCTCGCTCGACCTCGGAGCGCAGTGGCAACCGTGGCGAATGTAGCCAGCCGTGCCGCTTGGAGTACGACCTCTGCAACGATAAGGGCGAAACAATCATCAAGAGCAAGCACCTTCTTTCGGTGCGTGACCTCGACCTCTCGGCTCGATTGGGCGAGATGATTGACTTGGGTATCTGCTCGTTCAAAATCGAGGGCAGATTGAAAGATCGCACCTATGTCCGCAATATCGTAAGCCTCTACCGCCAACTTCTCGACCGAGAGATTGCCTGTCGCAACGATGTCGAGCGCAGTTCGGTGGGGCGCAGTACGATAGAGTTCGAGCCTAATGCTTCACGCACATTTACCCGTGGTGCAGGCGAATACTTCTTCGACGGCAAGTGTCGTGATGTAGCATCGTTCGATACCCCGAAGGCTATGGGCGAGCGAATTGGCAAAGTTGCGAGAGCAGACCGCCGAGGTATCGTTCTCGACCGCAAGCACGACCTCGCAACGGGCGATGGCGTATGTTTTATTGTCGATGGCTCGTTGGTTGGCACAAATGTCGTAGGCGTGGAGGGCGATAGGGTGCAACTCAACCGCTACGATGGCGTGGCTGTGGGTGTGGAGTTGTTCCGCAACTACAACCGATTGTTCTCGCAAGCGGTGGAGCGCAGTCGAGTGAAGCGCACGATTGCAGTAGATTTGAATTTGAAGTTCGAGCAAGATAAAATAACCCTTACTGCGACCGACGAAACGGGTTGCGAGGGCTCGGCTATGGTGGAGCACGCATTCGAGGCGGTGCGAGATGCGGCAAAGGGCGAGGAGGCTCTGCGCCGACAACTCTCCCGTTCGGGCGATACGATGTTCGAGGTGCGTGATATCGCAATCGAAAACCTCGGCTTTGTGCCTATGTCGGTGGTAGGAGAGTTGCGCCGTGAAACGCTTAATAACCTTGAAATAAGCCGTTTGTCGGACTATGAATTTGAGTTGCACTCGGCTTCGTTTATCGACTCGACAAATCGTTGGGAGCGCAAGGCGCAATATCCGTCGAAGGTGCTCACTCCGCAAGATAATGTAACAAACCACCTTGCGAGGGAGTTCTATGCCGAGTGTGGCGTGGAGGAGATTGCCGAGGGTTTGGATTGCCGACCTTCGACCGCCGGCGAGCAGGTGATAATTTCGGACTACTGCATCCGCCGAGAGATTGGCGAGTGCTTGAAGGAGCGACCACGCTTAAAAGGCGACCTCTACCTGGTGCGTGGCACGAAGAAGTATCGTTTGTGCTTCGACTGCAAGGCGTGTCAGATGAAAATCTCTGATTAGACGAAAGACGAAAGACGAAAGACGAGAGACGAACCGACGCAGCGGAGCGAGAGCAGATGGTGCTTGCACACTATGCCGAGCCGCAAGGAGGAAAAGCCTGCGCAAGCAGGGTTAAAGACGAAAGACGAGAGTTTTTCGTCTTTTCTTTTTGGGCTTTTAGTGAGATTAGAGAAATTAGGGAGTTTAGCGATGCGCCTATCCCTAAATTCATTAAATTCCCTATGCTCCCTATGTCGTGGGTATGATTTTTAATACCTGTGAGGGTTGGAGTAAGACAAATGAGACCTATGGGACAAATAAGACCAATGGGAATTTATATTTTGGCGTTACCCATTAGTCCCATTGGTCGTATAGGTCTCATTACTCCCATTTCCAACGCCACCAAAACAACAAAGCTTCCGCAGAAAAAATCTGCGAAGGGAGAAATCACTCCTTCGGAATGACGACTTATTTAATTGCTAAATCAAAAAAACTCTCAACTCTCAACTCTCAACTCTCAACTTTTTGCTATCTTTGCAAAAAGAAAAAGCTAATGGCTAACGGCTAACGGCTAAAAGCCAATAAAAAGTTATGAACTTAACACCAAACTTTAAGGATTACGAGTTGATTGACTCGGGCGAGGGCGAGAAGTTGGAGCGATTTGGTCGCTACACCTTGCGCCGACCTGAGCCACAGGCGGTATGGCGCAAGTCGCTCGACGAAAAGGAGTGGCAACGCCTGGCAGATGCCTCATTCCTCCGCACCGACCGCAGTGAGGAGCGTGGCGAGTGGCGCAACAAGCCACAGATGAAGGATCGCTGGAATATCCGCTACGACTATAAGGATATGCACCTCACGATGCGCCTGGCTTGTACCGCATTCAAGCACATAGGAGTTTTCCCCGAGCAGGCGGCAAATTGGAACTTTATATACGACACTTGCCGTGCGAAGTTGGAGCGCAAGGGTGCAAAACCAAAGGTTTTGAACTTGTTTGCCTACACGGGTGGTGCAACCCTCGCAGCAGCGGCTTCGGGCGCAGAGGTTACCCATGTCGACTCGGTGAAGCAGGTGGTGACTTGGTCACGAGAGAATATGGAGTCGAGCAACCTCGACGGCATTCGTTGGATAGTGGAGGATGCGCTGAAATTTGTTCAGCGTGAGGTGCGCCGTGGCAACCGCTACGACGGTATTATCCTCGACCCACCGGCATACGGCCGTGGTGCAAATGGCGAGAAGTGGGTGTTGGAGCAGAATATCGCCGAGATGTTGGAGGCGTGCTCGGAATTGCTTGCCGAGGATGGCTTCTTGGTGCTGAATTTGTACTCTATGGGACTCTCCTCGACCATTGCGAGAACGCTTGTGCATCAGATGTTTGGCACACCTGCAAAGGAGGAGTTTGGCGAGTTATACTTCACCGATAGAGCCGACAAGGAGTTGCCATTCGGTACATACTACCGAATGAAGCGATAAATGGATTGATTACAAAAAGGATGAAAAGATGAAAGAGAGAAAGACAAAGCGAACAAACAAGAAGAGTAAGAAGATTTCATTCAATGACCGTGCGGGATTTATCGTGAATGCGTTTCGTGAGATGCCCGAGAAGCGGTTTACACTCAAATATTTGGCTGCCGCATCGGGAGGAGCCGACAAGGAGGGTCGCAACCTCACAAAACATATCCTCGACACCCTGCTCGAACAGGGCTACATCGAGGCAGAGGGCAAGGGCAAATACCACCTCAGCCGTAGCAAAATGCCACGCTACGAGGGTGTGGTCGATATGGCGGCCTCGGGTGCGATGTATGTGCAGTGCGAGGGGCTGGATAGCGATATCTTTGTTCATCAGCGCAATACCCGCAACGCTCTGAATGGCGATAGGGTGGAGGTTATCGTGACCCACACCTCACGCAACGGAGCCAAGGAGGGCGAGATTTCGAAGGTGTTGGAGCGTTCGCCTCGTTGCTATGCAGGTCGTGTGGAGATTGCATCGAAGACGATGGCGATAGTGGTGCCCGACTCTCGCAAAATGGCTGTCGATATTGCTATTTCACTCAAAAAATACCCCGACCTCAAACAAGGCGACAAGGTGGCGGTGCGCATCGTCGATTGGCGAGATGGCGACCGCTTGCCACAGGGCGAATTGGTAGATATCTTGGGTGCTGCGGGCGATAACGATGCCGAGATGCACGCCATTTTGCTCGAATACGACCTGCCTTACAAGTTCGAGGAACAGGTCGAGAGGGCGGCAAATGCCATTGACGGTCGCATCACCGAGCGAGATATTGCCGAGCGAAGAGATATGCGCCGTGTGCCAACCCTCACGATTGACCCGGCAGATGCAAAGGACTTCGACGATGCGCTCTCGATACAAAAGATTGGCGAGGGTAAGTGGGAGGTCGGAGTTCATATTGCCGATGTTACCCACTATGTCCGCCCCGACTCCACAATTGATGACGAGGCAATAGAGCGAGGCACTTCGGTCTATCTGGTCGATAGAACAATTCCGATGTTACCCGAGCGTTTGTGCAATGACCTCTGTTCGTTGCGACCACACGAGGATAAGTTGGCCTTTTCTGCCATTTTCCACATTGACGAGAAGGGTAAAATCTCGCAGGAGTGGTTCGGTCGCACCGTTATTCACTCCGACCGTCGCTTCGCCTACGAGGAGGCTCAAAAGGTTATCGAGACAGGCGAGGGCGATATGAAGGAGGAGATTTTGACTATGCACAACCTTGCACAGACCCTCCGCAAGGAGCGTTTCCGCAAGGGTGCGATTGCCTTCTCACGCCGTGAGGCGAAGTTCCACCTCGACGAGAAGGGCAAGCCTACGGGGGTTTATTTCAAGGTGCAGAAGGAGGCTAACCAGCTTATCGAGGAGTTTATGCTCCTTGCAAATCGCCGTGTGGCGGAGTTCTGCGCAAAGGCGCACGGCAAGGAGCGCACGATGGTTTTCCGTGTTCACGATGTGCCAAATAGCGATAAGTTCGAGCGTTTCCGTTCGTTTATCTTGCGCTTTGGTCATATCTTCAAGTCGTCAATCGAAAAGGGCAATGCCGCAGCAAAGGAGTTGAACAAGTTGCTCGCCACAATCAAGGGCAAGCCCGAGGAGAATGTCGTTTCGACACTCGCCATCCGTTCGATGGCAAAGGCGGTATATACCACCGACAACATCGGTCACTACGGCTTGGCGTTCCCATACTATACCCACTTTACATCGCCAATTCGCCGCTATCCAGATATGATGGTGCATCGCTTGTTGCAGCGCTATCTCGACGGCAAACGCTCAGCCGACAAGGATATGCACGAGTCGTTGTGCGTGCGTTGCTCGGAGCGAGAGGTTATCGCAGCCGAGGCGGAGCGTGCTTCGATAAAGTATAAAATGGTGGAGTATATGGCGGATAAGATTGGCGAGGAGTTCGACGGTCACATCTCGGGTATGAGCGAGTGGGGAATCTTCGTGGAGTTGGAGGATTCGATTGTTGAGGGTATGATGCTTATGCGAGATATCCCTGGCGACTACTACCAATTCGACGAGGAGCGCTACGAGGTCTTCGGACACTCGACGGGCAAGGTATTCACCATTGGCGACAAGGTGCGTATCCGTGTAAAGAGTGCCGACCTGCGCCGAAGATTGCTCGATTTTGAATATGTAAGTAGCTTATAGTGATGGGGTTGCAAAGAATATACGACAAGGCATTTGCGGGGGAGCGAATTTCGGCAGAGGAGGCTCTGCGCTTATGGCGTAAGGCTCCGTTGCACGAGTTGGCGGAGCAGGCCGACCGCTTGCGAGCCGAGAAGGTTGCCGACCCGACAGTTGTGACTTGGCAAATCGACCGCAACGTAAACACCACCAACGTATGCGTGTCGGGGTGTCGCTTCTGCAACTTCCACTGCAAACCTCACCAAGTCGAAAAGCACTTTATAACCCCAATCGAGGAGTATATCCGCAAGACCGAGGAGATGTTTGCCCTCGGTGGCGACCAACTTCTCTTGCAGGGCGGTATGCACCCGAAACTCGGCATAGAGTACTACGAGGAGCTGTTCTGCGCCCTCAAAGAGCACTTCCCAACGCTTCGCCTGAACGCCCTTGGAGCGCCTGAGGTGGCACATATCGCAAAGATTAGCAACATCTCGACGCAAGAGGTTTTGGAGCGACTCCGCAATGCCGGTTTATCGTCGTTGCCTGGTGCCGGAGCCGAGATTTTGGTGGAGCGAGTGCGCAAAATCATCTCGCCCGCAAAGCCGAGTGCCGAGGAGTGGCTGCGAGTGATGCACGAGGCGCACGAGATGAATATCCCTACCACCGCAACGATGATGTATGGTCATATCGAAACAATCGAGGAGCGCATCGAGCACCTTATCCGTCTGCGTGACTTGCAAGCCGACTGCCCCGAAGGAAACTATGGCTTCACCGCCTTTATTCCGTGGATTTTCCGCTCGGAGGGTACGCAGCTCGAACAGATGGGCTACTCGACCCACTTCTCGCCAACGGAGTATCTGCGCCTGATTGCGGTGGCACGTTTGGTGTTGAACAATATCCGCAATATTCAGGCATCGTGGCTTACGGTGGGTAAGCAGACGGCACAGATAGCACTCCACAGCGGAGCGAACGATATGGGCTCGATTATGATTGAGGAGAATGTGGTATCGTCGGCAGGCGCACACAACCGCTTCGACCGAGAGGGCATACAGCAAGCCATTCGTGAGGCGGGCTTTACTCCTCGACTGAGAAATCAACTTTACGAGTACAGAGAATAAAAAACGAGCAGAGAAGTTAAAGAATTTAGGGAGTTTAATGATTATTGTAGCATCACTAAACTCCCTATTTTCACTATATTCCCTAAATTCACTTCTACTCTATCAACCCATCTGGCAAGACAAATTTGATAGTATGCTTATCGAAGTCGATTGCGGCGATAAACTCCTCGACCGCAGGGATAAGGTGGCGTTTGCCTTTGAGTTCAATCTCGAAGAGTGGGTTGAACTCGTTATCGTAGTAGTCGACAATCTCGCCCTTCGAGCGATCAATGCGCACCTCGAAGCCGATCAAATCATCGAAATAGAACTCGTCGCTATCCTCCTCCTCGACTTCGAGCATAAGTTCGTGGTCGAGAATCATCTCGGCACGCTTCTCGGTGTCGATGTCGGCAAATGCTACGACCGCACTGCGCTGACCACGACGAGCGAATGAATCACAAAAAAGAGGAACTACCAACTCCTCCACTTTCGTGAAGAAGGGTTGTTCCTCCCAGTTGAAGTTGTCGGGCAGGGTGTCGTAGAGGTTGATTACTACCTCTCCCTTTACTCCGAAGAGCTTGGTTATGCGCCCTACCGTCAACATCTTTTGACCTACTCCTCAGCAGGTGTCTCGGTTGCCTCCTCAGCAGGAGCCTCCTCTGCCTCAGCAGCTGCGGCAGCAGCCTCAGCCTCAGCAGCAGCCTTGCGCTCTGCGATAGCAGCAGCACGAGCCTCCTTGATTGCAGCCTCAGCAGTAAGGCGAGCCTTCTTGTCAGCCGACTTCTCAGCCTCCAACTTGTTAACCTTAGCGGTTACCTTGCCCTCCTTCTCACCAAGCCACTTGTTGAACTTAGCCTCAGCGTCGCTCTCAGAGAAAGCGCCCTTAGCTACGCCACCGAGCAGGTGTTTCTTGTACAATACGCCCTTGTACGAAAGAATCGCACGAGCAGTATCAGTAGGTTGTGCGCCCTTCATTAACCAACCCAAAGCTTGCTCGAAGTTGAGGTCGATTGTAGCAGGATTCGTGTTTGGGTTGTAAGTACCCAACTTCTCGATGAACTTACCATCACGTGGCGCTCTGCTATCTGCAACAACAATGTGGTAGAAAGCATAACCCTTCTTACCATGTCGTGCCAAACGAATTTTAACAGCCATAATGCTTG
>JAFVVS010000010.1 GCA_017502025.1 Alistipes sp.
CGCAAAGTCCGCCACTACCTTTTATAATCGTTGATATACTCTCTCGCCAAGGAGGTGTTCTATTGCATCTTCCAAATCGAATGTCGCACTGCAAAGTGGTGGCTTCGGGTATTGGCAGCACACCTCGTAGAGCGAACTGCCCAAGAGAAGTAGCGACTTGTCAATCTCGGTGCGATAACCCTGCCCATTGGTGCCTATAAATAACACTCTGTCGGGTTTAACCTCGTTTGGCTTATAGCCGAATTTGCACTGCGTGCCGAAGGTAAAGCCGTAGATGTAGTGGCGACGACCCTCTGCATCCTCCACTTGCGAACACTTGTAACTCTGCCACCAAGCGACAATATGTCCGAGGGTTAGGTCGAGCGGTCTCGACTCGTAGCTCACTCCGTTCTTTGCCCATCCGCTCAATGGCAGCGGCAGTGGCGTGAAGAAGAGCCTTTCATCGGCAAAAATCTTCTCGCTACACTCCAATAGATGGTGTGCATACTGCACAAACAGCTCTCTGCGCCACTTGCGCTTCTGCTCGCCGTCAAACTCCTGCGCCAACTCTGTGCGCACCTCTCTTTCGCTCTTGTCCACTGCCTTGCAGTTGCCGAGCAGTGCCGGCGGTGTTACCCTCTCTACCGACACATCTTTCGTAAATAGTGTTGTTCTCATAATAGATGTCTTTTTATTAGACACTGCAAAGGTAGAGGGTCGTTTTGACAATCCTTGTCAAAGAGCAATTTTTTATACATATATTTATATAAAAAAAGACTCGGAGCGAACTCCGAGTCTTCTATTAACTATACTAACAAATATTACTTGTTGTAAGCCTTCATAACCGAGATAAGGTCGAGAACCTTGTTCGAGTAACCCCACTCGTTGTCGTACCAAGATACAACCTTAACGAATGTGTCAGTCAAAGCGATACCAGCCTTAGCATCGAAGATCGAAGTGCGAGCGTCGCCGAGGAAGTCAGACGATACAACATCCTCATCGGTGTAACCGAGAACGCCAGCCAACTCATTCTCCGAAGCAGCCTTCATTGCAGCGCAGATCTCTGCGTAAGTTGCAGGCTTAGCCAAGTTTACAGTGAGGTCAACAACCGATACATCCAAAGTAGGAACACGGAATGCCATACCTGTGAGCTTGCCGTTCAACTCTGGGAGAACAACACCTACTGCCTTAGCAGCACCAGTCGACGATGGGATGATGTTGCCAGCAGCTGCACGACCACCACGCCAGTCCTTCAACGATGGACCGTCAACAGTCTTCTGAGTTGCAGTTGTAGCGTGAACAGTAGTCATCAAACCGTCAGCGATACCCCAGTTGTCGTTCAAAACCTTAGCGATAGGAGCCAAGCAGTTTGTAGTACAAGAAGCGTTCGATACGATAGTCTGACCAGCGTAAGTGTTGGTGTTTACACCGCAAACGAACATAGGAGTCTTATCCTTTGCAGGAGCCGACATAACTACATACTTTGCACCAGCCTTGATGTGAGCCTCAGCCTTCTCAGCAGTGAGGAACAAACCGGTCGACTCAACTACATACTCAGCCTCAACCTCGTTCCACTTCAACTCCTCAGGGTTACGCTCAGCAGTTACACGGATAGCCTTGCCATTGATGATAAGGAGGCTCTTCTCTGTGTCATAGTCGATAGTGCCCTCGAACTTGCCGTGCATAGTGTCATACTTAAGCATGTAAGCCAAGTACTCTACTGGGCAAAGGTCGTTGATACCTACTACATCATACTTGTCAGTCTGTGTGCAAGCTGCACGGAATACCATACGGCCGATACGACCGAAACCGTTGATACCAATCTTAATTTGTGCCATAATTTTAATTTAATTTATGTGTTTAGAAAACCTAATGTCCTTCTGTTAGTCCAATAACGGTGCAAAGGTATATACTTTGTATATATTTAGCAAATTTTTTGCCGATTTTTTTTGAGCGAGGAATGACATTGAATGACATTCGGGCTTTCAGCCCTTAATGGCATTTAATGGCAGCGCAGGAGATAGAGAGTTTAAGGAGTTTAGTGAGATTAAGGAGTTTAGTGATGCGCCATTCCTTAAATTCCCTAAACTCTCTAAATTCCCTAAATTCATTATTTTCGTCAGAACGATTTTCTCTTGACTAAGCCACGCTCTTCGGCAAGACGCTCCATCAACGAGTGGGCGGCATCGTACTCGTTCGGTATCTCGCCATCGAGAATGGCATTTTTGATTATCTCCTTTATCTCGCCAAGCACAGCGCAAGGCTCAATATCGTACTCACGCATAATTGTGTCGCCCGTGATTGGCGGTTGGAAGTTGCGAATGCGGTCACGCTCTTCGAGGTCACGCATCTTCTCACGCACCAACTCGAAATTCGCCAAAAATCGCTTCACCTTGCTCTCTATGCCCGATGTAATATCTGCCTCGCACAAGGTCATCAACTTCTCGACATCATCGCCCGCCTCGAACAACAGACGGCGCACAGCCGAGTCGGTCACCACATCCTCCGCCAAAATTATTGGTCGCAGGTGGAGGAAAACAAGTTTTTGCACAAACTTCATCGTCTCGCCCAAAGGCAATTTCAGACGGCGGAAGATAGGTTGCACCATCTTCGAGCCAAGCACCTCGTGACCGTGGAACGACCAGCCGATGCGGGGGTCGTAGGACTTGCATTTCGGCTTGGCGATATCGTGCATAATTGCCGCCCAGCGAAGCCACAAGTCATCGCTCTTACGAGCCACATTATCAAGCACTTTGAGCGTATGTTTGAAGTTGTCTTTGTGGGCGTGATTACCCCTGCGCTCCACACCGCAAAGGGCGTGCAGTTCGGGGAAGATTATCTCCAACAAACCGGTCAGTTCGAGCAGTTCAAAGCCAATCGAAGGGACAGGCGATGCGACAATCTTGTTCAACTCGGTGATGATGCGCTCTTGCGATACAATCTTGATGCGCTCACGGTTGCGCTTCATCGCCTCGAAGGTTTCGTCTTCCAACTCAAAGCCGAGTTGCGAAGCAAAACGAATACCTCGCATCATTCGCAGAGGGTCATCGGAGAATGTTATATCGGGGTCGCACGGGGTGCAGATAATGCAATCTTCGAGGTCGTACATTCCATCGAACGGATCGACCAACTCGCCAAAAGTCGCACCATTGAGCGACCACGCCATAGCGTTGATTGTAAAGTCACGGCGGCGCTGATCATCTTCGATAGTACCGTCTTCGACATGCGGTTTGCGAGAGTCGGGCGAGTAGGACTCCTTGCGTGCCCCCACAAACTCCACTTCGTAGCCGTCGGCGTGGAGCATTGCCGTGCCAAAGGTCTTGAATACCGAAACCTTGGTTTTCAGCTCCTTGCCAAGAGCCTCGGCAATCTCGATACCGCTACCCACAACCACCACATCTATATCGGTACAAGGGCGGTGCAGATAGTAATCTCGCACATATCCGCCTACGACATACGCCTCGACACCTCGCTCATCGACAAGGCGTGAAATGCGCTTGAATATTGGTAGTTGTAGTGGGTTCTTCATTTCAAATTGATAATTGACAATTGATAATTGACAATTAAAGGTATTTTATTATTTAATTTTGCATTTTGCATTCTGCATTTTGAATTCTATCGCAAGCATCTGCGATAGAGTTGCACCGTATTTTCCAAGCCGTAGTAGAGGGCATCGCTGATAAGTGCGTGACCTATCGAAACCTCATCGCACCAAGGTATCTGCTCGGCAAAATATTGCAGATTTTCGAGCGAAAGGTCGTGACCTGCATTCAGGCCAAGACCACACTTGCGAGCCTCCTCGGCTGCGGCAATATATGGTGCAATGGCCGACTCTCTATCTGCCTTATAGTTAGCGGCATACGCCTCGGTGTATAACTCCACTCGGTCGGCTCCGCAAGCGGCAGCTCCGGCAACCATTTCGGGCTTCGGATCGACAAAAATCGAGACACGAATACCCTTCTCGTGGAAGCGTGCGGTGATGTCGGTCAGGAACTCCCTGTTGGCGATGGTATCCCAGCCCGCATTCGAGGTTATTGCATCGACTGCATCGGGTACGAGTGTCACCTGTGCCGGCACAACCTCCAACACCAAATCGACAAACGAGCCGATAGGATTACCCTCGATATTGAGTTCGGTCGAGATAACCTTTTTCAACTCTCGCACATCGGAGTAGCGGATATGGCGTGCATCGGGGCGTGGATGAACGGTAATGCCCTCGCCACCAAAACGCTCTATTGCCAACGCCGCTGCAACCACATCGGGGGTGTTTCCGCCACGAGAATTGCGAATTACGGCAATCTTATTTACATTTACGCTTAATTTTGTCATAAATAATCGCTATATTTGCCATTGATTTTGCATACTTTGCGCCAAAATCGATGTAAAGTTAATAAATTTCGCCGAAACGAGAGATGAAAATTATACTTTTTTCACGAAAAGGTATCACGCCACGCACCGAGGATATCGAGGCAATCTTCGGAGCCATAGAGCGTTACGGCTTCGATTACGCCATAAACAAAGTCTTTGCCGAGAATATCGAAAAGTTCACCGACCGCACTATTGCGCCCGAATTTATCTACGATGGCATCGTAGGTGAGCAACCTGCGGATGCGGTGATGGTGTGCTATGGTGGCGACGGCACCCTTTTGGAGGGTGTGCATCGCCTCGACGGAGCCGACATCCCCGTAGTTGGTATCAATGGCGGACATCTCGGCTTTTTGGCTCTCGCTCCACGAGAGAATATTGCAAGCGTATTCGAGGCTATTGCATCGAAGAGTCTGCACCTCGAACAGCGAGATTTGCTCTGTATTGAGGGGCTCTCCGACAAGCCGCTCTACGCCCTGAACGAGGTGGCTGTGCAGCGACTCGGAGCGTCGATGATTTCGATAGATGCAACCATCGACGGAAACTCTGTGGCAACCTACAATGGCGACGGCGTAATCATCTCTACGCCAACAGGTTCTACCGCCTACTCGTTGAGTGCGGGAGGTCCAATTCTCGCCCCTTCGTGCCGTTCGTTTCTGCTCACTCCGTTGGCTCCACACAACCTCACGATGCGACCTATCGTAATGCCCGATTCGAGTGTGGTGACACTCCGCATCTCGACCCGCAATAACGAAGCGTCAATTTCGGCAGATAATCGCACTTTCAAGATATCGAACGACACCATTTTAACCATCAGAAGAGCCGAAAGGTATATCCGCTTGGCGGTACCGCACAATATTTCATTCTTCGATTCGTTAAGAAATAAGATGATGTGGGGAGTGGATATTAGATAATGCAGAATTCAGAATGCAAAATGCAAAATTAATTTTCAATTCTTAATTCTCAATTTTTAATTTTTAATTAAAGTTTGTATATTTGCGCCCTATATGGGTAATGAAAAGAACATACCGACTCACATTGCTATCATAATGGATGGCAATGGTCGCTGGGCAAAGGCTCAGGGTAAGGATCGTTGCGACGGACACATCGAGGGTGTTGTGTCGGTCAAGGCGTGTATCAAGGCTGCCCGCAAGCGAGGTGTGCGCTATCTTACACTCTATGCCTTCTCCACCGAGAATTGGGGTCGCCCCCAGGCGGAGGTGGATGCTCTGATGCAACTCTTCTGCACAAGTGTTACAAAGGAGACTCCCGAGCTGGTTGAGCAGGGTGTGCGTGTGCGCATTATTGGTCGTCGTGACCGCTTCTCGGAGGAGGTGCGTGAGCGTCTGCTCCACATCGAGGAGAGCACGGCAGGTGGCGACAAACTTACCCTTGTCTTGGCATTCGACTACTCGTCGAGGGATGAGTTGGTGCGAGCAACACGCAAGGTGGCAGAGAAGGTCGAACGAGGCGAGTTGAAGGCAGAGGAGATCGACGACAGGTTGATTTCGGCACATCTCGACACTGCCGATATGCCCGACCCCGACCTTATTATCCGTACAAGTGGCGAGTGCCGTTTGAGCAACTTTATGTTGTGGCAGGCATCGTATGCCGAGATGTACTTCCCGCAGACCATGTGGCCCGACTTCCGAGAGGAGGAGTTCGACAAGGCATTGGAGGTCTATTCGGAGCGAGAGCGTCGCTACGGACTACTTTAATTGAAACTGAACAGAAAAGAATGAGTTTTTTGAATAAAATATCGTGCTTGCTGCTAGCTTCGCTGATGACTCTCTCGGTGGTGGCGCAGGAGGTACCTGTAATCAAGGTCGACACTACGGCAGTTGAGGATGAGTTTGTGATGCCGAAGGATGCTCCCTATTTCAGCGGAGCAGAGGATAAGATGTACCACCTCCGTAAGGTAAATATCCACGGCGTGAAGCATATCAACCACGACATCATCCGTTCGTCGTCGGGTTTGGTGCCGGGAGACTCTATCTTTCTCTCGGGCTCGTTTATTCAGAATGCGATGATGCGCCTATGGTCGCAGCGTTACTTCGAGGATATCCAGATTGGTGCAACCATCGAGGGCGACTCGGTAGATTTGGAGGTTATGCTCCGTGAACGACCACGAGTGATGAACTGGGCAGTAGCAGGCGTTCCAAAGGGTAAGGGCAAAGACCTTATCGACGAGACCTTGAAGCTCAAACGAGGACACGAACTCTCGGACCATATCATAGATAGAAACATTAAACTCTTGAAGGAGCACTTCGGCGAGAAGGGCTTCCTCGACTGCGAGGTGGATGTTAAGATTGAGCCCGACAGCGTAATCAAACAGGCGGTGAATGTAACCTTCGATGTAAAGAAGAACCAGCGCATCCGCATTGGCGAGATTCTCTTCGAGGGCAACGAGAACTTCGACGACAAGCGATTGGCTCGCACCTTCAAGAAGACTCACAAGGTGAGCCCTCTCTTCTGGCAGAAGACCAAGTTCAACGAGAAGGAGTACGAGGAGGATAAGGAGTTGATGCTCGACTTCTACAACTCGAAGGGCTTCCGCAATGCAAATATCCTCTCCGACTCGATATATAGAACGGTGTCGAAGCGACAAAAACCTCGCATCGGTATCCGTATCACCCTCGCCGAGGGTAACAAGTACTACATTCGCAATGTAAATTGGGTGGGTAACTCCAAGTATGATACCGATCTGTTAAGTCGTATGCTTGCAGTGAAGAAGGGCGATGTCTACGACAAGAAGTCTATTCACAAGCGACTCGGTGTAGGCAAGGAGGGTAATCCCGATGATATGTCCGTATCGTCGCTCTATCAGAACGACGGATATCTGATGTCGCAGATTGAGCCCGACGAGATTATCGTGGGTAAAGACTCGCTCGATCTCGAAATCAAGATTTTCGAGGGTAATCAGTTTACCATCAACAATGTGGGCATCACGGGTAACAACCGAGTAAATGACGAGGTTATTCGCCGTGAGCTCTATACTCGCCCTGGCGAGTTGTATAACCGTTCGCTCATTATGCAGACAATGCGTACCTTGGCTGGTATGCAGCACTTCAACGAGGAGACACTCGTGCCCGATATCAAGCCTGTGTCGAATGACTTGGTCGATGTGAATTGGCCACTCGAAGAGAAGGCTTCCGACCAGTTCAATGTTGCAGCAGGTTGGGGCTCGGGAACATTCGTTGGCTCGGTGGGTATCACGCTGAACAACCTTTCAATTCGCAACTTCTTCAAGAAGGGTGCGTGGAAGCCATACCCTATGGGTCAAAATCAGCGTCTTTCTATCTCGGGACAGACCAATGGTACCTACTACAAGGCTCTCGCCCTCTCGTTCCAAGACCCTTGGCTCGGAGGTCGCAAGCCTAACTCATTTACCATCTCGGGACACCTCTCCGAGCAGAATAACGCCTACTACATCTGGCAGTCGGCAACATCCTACTTCCGCTCGTATGGTCTTTCGGTCGGCTTGGGCAAGCGATTGTCGTGGCCTGACCCATACTTTACATTCTATGGCGAGTTGGCATATCAGCGATATGGTTTGAAGAACTACAATGCCTTCGTGATGTCGAATGGTAATGCCAATATGCTCTCGCTGCGATTGGTGCTGGCTCGTAACTCGACCGACCAACCAATCTATCCTCGTCGAGGCTCCGATATCTCGATGTCGTTGCAGATTACACCTCCGTTCTCGGCTATGGACGGAAAGAACTATGCCGACCCGAATATGAGTGAGCAGGAGCGTTTCGAATGGAGTGAATTCCATAAGTGGCAGTTCAAGGCGCAGTGGTTCCAGGCTCTTACGCCAAATAACAACCTTGTCTTGATGGCAAAGGCGGAGATGGGTTACCTCGGACACTACAACAAACATAAGATTTCGCCATTCGAGCGTTTCCAGGTCGGTGGTGACGGTATGTCGGGTTATACGATGTATGGCGTGGATATCATCTCGTTGCGTGGTTACGAGGATGGAGCGTTGGACCCTATGGGCAGCGACTACTCGATTGCCTACAACAAATACACCGTCGAGTTGCGCTATCCTATCATCCTCAAACCATCGTCGCAGATCTATGTTCTCGGCTTTATGGAGGCGGGTAACGGATTTACCTCGTGGAAGGATTTTGCTCCGTGGAAGGTTAAGCGTTCGGCAGGTGTGGGTGTGCGATTGTATCTCCCTATCGTAGGTATGCTCGGCATTGATTGGGGTTGGGGATTCGATCCTCCGGCAGGCTCTACCAAGCGTAGCGGTAGCCAATTCCACTTTGTCATCGGTCAGAGTTTCTAACGGTGTGTGGGCAGAGTGGCAATATATTTGAAGATATTTGCGTTTGATATAGTAGATTCTATTAAAACAGGAAAGTTATGAAACGAGTAATCTTAACAGCGATGTTTGCTTTGGCAATGCTCGGCATTGCTTCGGCACAGAAGTATTGTGTAATCGACAGCGAGAAGGTTTTTAAGTCGCTCGAAGAGTACAATAAGGCACTCACCACACTCGATGAGTTGGGCAAGGCATACCAAACTGAGGTGGATACCAAATACAAGAGCGTAGAGAGCCTCTACAACAACTATATGGCGCAGAAGAGCACTCTCTCGGCTTCGACTTGTGCAAGCATAGAGCAGCAGATTTTGCAGAAGGAGGAGGAAGCACAGAAGTATCAGCAGGAGGTGTTTGGCGAGGAGGGTGCGCTTATGAAGAAGCGCCTTGAACTCATCAAGCCAATCCAAACAAAGGTCTTTGCTGCAATCGAAAAATACGCTAAGGAGAAGGGTTACGACCTCGTGCTCGACAAGGCATCGAATGCATCGATTCTCTACTATGGCGAGGCGATAGACCACACAGCACAGATAATTGAAGAACTTACAAAATAAAAATAACAGAAAAGATTATGAGAAAATTTTTGGGATTAACCCTTTTGGCGGTGGCTATGCTTGGTGTAAGCACCGCATCGGCGCAGAAATTCGCACGCATCAACTTGCAGGAGATTGTTATTGCAATGCCTGAGTTCGAGGAGGCACAGAAGAACTTGGAGGTCTTCGGTAAGGACTTGCAGGAGCAGATGGAGCAGATTCAGGTGGAGTTCAACAACAAGTTGGCAGACTTCCAGAAGAATCAGGCTACTATGGCAGCTTCGATCAAGCAGATGAAGCAGCAGGAGTTGGAGCAGTTGCAGCAGCGCTTCGCAGAGTTCCAGCAGATTGCTCAGCAGGACTTCCAGAAGAAGGAGGCGGAGTTGTTGGAGCCTGTGCAGAAGAAGGCTCAGGAGGCTGTAAATAAGATCTCGAAGGCTAACGGCTACATCGCTGTATTCAACACCTCGGTGCCAAGCCTTGCATACTTCGATGAGGCGCAGCTCACCGACATCGCTGCATTGGTGAAGAAGGAGTTGGGTATCGTTGAGAAACCAGCCGCAGCACCTGCAAAATAAGGGTTATACCTTATATTATAAATAGGCAAACTCCCACACTCGGGAGTTTGCCTATTTTAGTTGAGAGTTAGGAGTTAGGAGTTAGGAGTTGAGAGTTGAGAGTTGAGAACTCAAATTGACAATTGATAATTGATAATTGACAATTAAAGGAATTTTTTAATAGACTTTCAGCGCACCCCTATCAAGCAGTTGCAAACTGCGTCTCCTATCAAGGGCGCAGCCCGTCTCCTATCAAGCACCGTAGGTGCACCTCCTATAATCCTTGCGCCGTGACCACCTTCGACCTTCACTAACTACCCAAAAAAAGAGTACCCTTCGTAATCGAAGGGTACTCTTGGTATAGCGCCTTATCAACTATTTCGCATAACTTACGGCACGAGTTTCACGGATTACGGTGATCTTAACCTGTCCAGGGTAGGTCATCTCATCCTGAATCTTCTTGGCGATATCGTGCGACAGGCTCTCGCTCTCGGCGTCAGAGAGTTTGTCTGCGCCAACGATTACACGAAGCTCACGACCTGCCTGAATAGCGTATGTCTTAACAACGCCAGGGTACGAGAGTGCGATACCCTCCATCTCCTTCAAACGCTTGATGTACGACTCGATAACCTCACGGCGAGCACCTGGGCGAGCACCCGAGATAGCATCGCACACCTGAATAATAGGTGCAATCATCGAGGTCATCTCTGCCTCGTCGTGGTGAGCACCGATAGCGTTGCAAACATCAGCCTTCTCCTTATACTTCTCGGCGAGGTTCATACCGATAATTGCGTGTGGCAACTCCGGCTCATCATCAGGCACCTTGCCAATATCGTGCAACAATCCGGCACGGCGTGCAGTCTTTGGATTGAGTCCCAACTCTGCCGCCATAATACCTGCCAAGTTAGCAGTCTCACGAGCGTGCTGCAAGAGGTTCTGACCGTATGACGAGCGATACTTCATCTTACCGATAAGGCGGATAAGTTCAGGGTGCAAACCGTGAATACCGAGGTCGATAGCGGTGCGCTTTCCAACCTCTACAATCTCCTCCTCGATCTGCTTCTTAACCTTGGCAACCACCTCCTCGATGCGGGCAGGGTGGATACGACCATCGGTTACGAGCTGGTGCAAAGCCAAGCGGGCAATCTCACGGCGCACAGGGTCGAAGCACGAAAGAATGATAGCCTCAGGAGTATCATCCACGATAATCTCCACGCCTGTGGCAGCTTCGAGCGCACGGATGTTGCGACCCTCACGACCGATAATGCGACCCTTAACCTCGTCAGACTCGATGTTGAATACGGTTACGGCATTCTCGATTGCGGTCTCGGTTGCTACACGCTGAATCGATGCTACGATAATGCGCTTTGCCTCCTTTGTTGCGGTGAGCTTAGCCTCCTCTACGGTCTCGTTGATATATGCCGCAGCCTCGCTCTTAGCCTCCTCCTTCATATTCTCGATGAGGATGTTCTTAGCCTCCTCCGAGCTGATGCCCGAAATCTGCTCCAAACGGGCATTCTGCTCGCTCATAAGCTGTGCCAACTGAGCCTTACGCTCTTCGAGCGACTGAATCTGGCTCTCCATCTTCTCCTTCAAACGGTCGTTGTCGGCAATCTTGCGCTCCAAGTCACGATTCTGGTTCTGCAACTGATTTTCGAGCTGCTTAGCACGCTGCTCGCTCTGGTTGAGCTTCTGGTTGCGCTCATTCACATGGCGGTCGTGCTCGCTTTTAAGCTGCATAAAACGCTCCTTTGCTTGGAGCTCCTTCTCTTTTTTAAGCATCTCGCCATTCTTCTCTGCCTCGTCGATGATAGCCTTGGCACGGATCTTTACTCCGTAGTATGCTGCACCACCTCCGACAACGGCTGCGATAATGGCCGAGATAGCGATGATAATAGTCATTCCCATAGTTCTCTGTTGTCTATTGTGTTAATGTTAATACTAAATAAATGTCTGTATAAATAAAAAAACGCCGCATAGGGATTCCTTTACTATGTTTGACGAAAGCTGTGAAATCGTCATTTGTGAGGCTCCCCTTAATCGCAATCTTCCACCGGTGCCGCAGCACTCACCCCAAAGGGCTACAAGGCCTGATTTTGAATAACGAAGTACACCCCAATATAAAAAGTGTTCAGTTTCGCAAAGTTGAAAGGAATCTATGCGGGTATGTTTTCGTGGTAGTAGGTCGTAGGCTACTACCGTAATTTTCCTTTATGTTATATGAAAGAACCATTGTTGCCTAAAAATGT
This sequence comes from Alistipes sp., assembly GCA_017502025.1. Taxonomy (GTDB): domain Bacteria; phylum Bacteroidota; class Bacteroidia; order Bacteroidales; family Rikenellaceae; genus Alistipes. The sequence goes on from JAFVVS010000010.1 coordinate 12,014, forward strand.
CGGGCAACACGACTTTTTTGTAAACCTACTTATCGAGATGTTTCGACAACCTATCTGCCAACTCCGAAAGAGCCTTTAAGTCGCCCTCTTCGACGCCATTTTTGCGCTCCAAGCCGATGTTCGAAATCATCAAATCGACCGCCACCATTGCGAGGTAGTCCTGCACGCTAAAACCATCCACTCGTGATTGCTGCGCAATCGCCATCAGGTCGTTAATCTTGCGTGCGGCAAGACGATAGATCTCCTCGTTGCGAGGGTCTATCTGCATCTCATAGGGCTTGCCCGCAATGTCCAACTTTATTTTCAGTTTCAGTGGTCGCTCGCTCATTCTCAACAAAAGTCTGCTTATATTCGATTTGAAACCATCGCTATACAGTTATCAACCTCCCGCAATAAACGGTTGATATGTGAGCGTGCAGCCGCCTTATTCGACACACTGCCTGCTATTGCTGCGTGCAACGACGCCTTCTCGGCCTCCGCCTTTGCCTTTCGCAGTTGCTCTTGCAGGGAGCGAATTGTTGCACTCTGCTCGCCACTCTTCTCACGCAGAGCTGCCACCTCCTCCATTGCACTATCGTGCAACTTCATAAGTCGCTCCACATCGGCAGTCAAAGTCGCTATTATCTCCTTGCTATTCATCTCTTGGTCGCTTCAAATCGCATTATACCGCATCAAAGATACAAAAATAAATTCAGAATTCAAAATTCAGAATTCAAAATTACGCAAAAAAGGTGTCGCAACCGCAGTGGTACGACACCTTTTGGGGGAGTAGAATAGTTGTGTTGTTTGTACTATTTGTAGAGGAATCTCTTAATCGAGTGTTTTGGGGTGTGAGCAAAGCCCTCACGCACAACCTCGATGCTTGCAATCTGGCTATAAGCCGGAAGCAGAATGTTGGCATCCTTGCGAACCTGCTCCAACTCGGCAGTTATGGTCGCCTCGTCGAGTGCCAAATCGTCGGCAGAGATAGCCACCAACGCCACCAAGCGCTTGTTGCGCTCCACAACCAACGACTCTGCAATGTGAGGCATAGTGTTGAGCAACGCCTCGACCTCCTCAGGGTAGATATTCTGACCATTTGCACCGAGAATCATACACTTGCTACGACCACGGATAAATACATTACCATGCTTGTCGATGATGCCGAGGTCGCCCGTGCGCAAGAAACCATCCTTGGTAAATGCTGCTTGTGTCGCCTCCTCGTTCTTGTAGTAACCAATCATTACATTCGGACCCTTAGCCTGAATTTCACCCACCTTCTTCTGTGGATTCTCGGAGTCGATGCGCAACTGCAAACCATTAACTGCACGACCGCACGAACCCATCTTGAAGGTGTTCCACGGTGCATAAGAGAGCAGCGGTGCGCACTCGGTCATTCCGTAACCTACGGTATAAGGGAGCTTCACTTTGCGCATAATCTTCTCGATCGAAGGGTTGAGGGCTGCACCTCCGAGGATAATGGAGTGAAGATTGCCGCCAAAAGTAGTGAGCAACTGCTTGCGTATCTTGCTGTAAATCATCTTGTTCACACCAGGTGTATGGGTCAATAGACGCATAATAGGCTTGCCCAAGATTGGCAAAATCTTACCCTTGAAAATCTTCTCGATAACGAGCGGTACGGTGATAAGCAGATATGGCTTAACATCCGCCAACGCCTGCATCAGGAGTGTTGGGGTGGGGGTCTTGCCGAGGAAATAGACATGTCCGCCACCGCAAACAGGATAGATAAACTCGAACGCCATACCGTACATATGAGCCAGAGGCAACATCGAGATAATCTTGTCGCCCTCCTCGACAGGGATGTTATCCAACGCAAAGTCGATATTTGCCGAGATATTTGCCGATGTGAGCATCACGCCCTTTGGCTGCGATGTTGTACCCGAAGTGTAGTTGATAATTGCGAGATCGTTGAGTTCGAGCGTGCCATAATTTACCACCTCGTGCTTCTTCTCCTCGGGATATACGACAGGAATCTCTGCCAATGCGCTCTCGATGGTGCTCATAAGCTCGCTCTCTCGCAGATAGAGAATGGAGTAGTCCTCCAAGTTTATCACGATGCGCACCTCGGGCATCTTCTCGATCTCCATCTCCTCCCAAATCTTCGGCTCGGTGAAGAGCACCACGCTATCCGAGTGGGCGGTCAGACGGGTGATAGCCTCGGGTGTAAAGTCGCAGAGGATAGGCACTGCTACGGCACGATAGGTTGTGGCGGAGAGAAATGCCATCGCCCAGCGTGATGAATTCTTTGCTGCAAGGGCGATTTTGTCGCCACTCTTGACCTCGATTAAGCGGTAAATTGTGTGCAAACGAGCAATCTCGGTTGCGAAGTTTGCAAAGGTGAATGTTTCGCCTTTGTAGTCGGACAACGCCTCGGTATTCCACTTGGCAATCATCGACTCTTGCAAACGGTCTAAGTAATGTCTCATTCTTTTTGGTTTGAATTGTGATTAGATGTTGCAAATATCGTATGTAATCGCCAAACCGAAAAATTTAAGGTATAAAGCGAGGTGTTTAGGGGCGAAATTCCTATAAGGGGTAAAATTGCGAAATAGGTGGCAAAATTCTCCATTCTGCCACCTATTGCTAATCTCTATTTACCAGCCATTCTCGCACATTATCTGCATAAGTTTTCGATATCGGAATATCGGGAACTCCATCGAGACCAAGTTCTATGAAGACGCCCTCCTTGTCACGGTGCAATATCTGTGCGTGGTCGAGGTTAATCATATAGGAGCGGTGACAGCGCACTATGCGTGTGCCTTGCAGATGCTCGGCAATGCGACCTATGGTGTTGCGCACCATACTCTTCTTGGTCTTGCCGCCATTCAGGTAATAGACGCATACATAGTTGTCTGCCGACTCGATAAGCAAGAGGTTCTCTCGTCTAATTGAGAGTCGCATCTCGTTCTTCTCATCGAGAATTTGAATATACGCCTTTTGCAACACCGTTTCGTCGCGGTCTATCTGCTTACGGAGTGTTTTGAGTTCGTTTATCTTATCCTTCAATATGAAATAGATGTAGGATATGGTGTAGGGAATAAAGACTATAAGCACCGTCTTGGTGAATGTGCTGCGGAAAAGCTCGGGCATCGGCTTGGCGATGTTAGTGAAGAGGGTGAAGAGGGTGAATATGGTCGCCATAACACCAATTTCGCCCAAGATCCAGACGATATAACCCAAGTAAGAGAGGGTGTGTCGCTTGGTGTATGACCCCATAATGGTGCGGCTGATAGCGCCGATTGCCATTCCGCTTACCACCATAATCAGAGCCGTAAGCATCATCATCGACTCGTGCGAAATGCCGATGTGGGCATTGATGATATCGCCTACTCGGTCGAAGTCGAAGGGGCGATAGATGCTTATGAATATAAGTGCAAAGAACGGCACAAACAAGATCATAAAGATCTGGTTTGCTCTGCTATATATAAATGAAGGTATAGGCTTTAACATCGCAAAAGTCCTATTTGAAGAACTTGTATTGGAAAATCAGCATATAGACCACCGCCACCGAGATATACGAGTCGGCGAGGTTGAATACAGGTCCAAAGAAGTAGCCTTTCGAGTCGAAGAGGAACGACATCCACTCGGGATGGTTGCTCCATTGGAAGAGTGGGAAGTAGAACATATCGACCACCTTGCCCATCATAAATGGCGCATACGAGCCACCGAATTCGGCAATCTGCGCAGGTGTCGAAGCCGAGAAGATAAGACCGTATAATGCGCTATCGAGAATATTGCCGAGCGCACCTGCGATTATGAGTGTCAAACCCACCAAAACGCCCGCAGGAGCCTTCTTGCGTGCGAGGTCGTAGGTGTAGTAGCACAAACCGCCAACCAGGCAGAGTCGGAATAACGAAAGAGCAAGTTTGCCCCAATCGAAACCGCCTGCCGAGCTAATCTGCATACCGAAGGCAGCGCCATTATTCTCCACAAAGAGCAACTGGAACCAATTAGGTATTACAACAATCGCTTCTCCTAAGTGCATATTGGTCTTAACCCAAATTTTGAGGATCTGGTCTGCAAGGAGCAGCACAACCACAAGTATCGAAAGGTGTTTAATCTTCATATTGATGCATAAAGTTTGCGCAAAGATAAGAAAATTAAACGGAAAGCGGAAAACGGAAAACGGAAAACTTTTTAATTAGTTGAGAGTTGAGAGTTGAGAGTGGAGAGTGGAGAGTGGGCGTAGCAAAATGGCATTCGCTCCCGTTGGTCGCTGAATGGCAACGAATGGCAATCGCTCGTTACACTCGCTGAATGGCAAATGCGCCCATCATTAAGCACTCCTTTGGAGTGCGCTGCCATTAAATGCCATTAAGGGCCTTGTGCCCGAATGCCATTAAATGCCATCTTTCTTGGCGCAAAAAAAGTTTGCGGAGCCCGAAGTCCCCGCTTTCTTTTAATGGAGCGAAGCGACAAGCCCCCTTTACAGAAAGGGGGTTTGGGGGATAGGTAACACACTTTTACTAAAAGTAAAAGAGGCTCGAATTTTTCGAGCCTCTTTTGCTTTTAGTAGATCAGGTCATCCTCTTCGCTGCCGAAGCCTGGGAGGGTTGTTCCTGTACTTACGCTGTAACCACGCTCGGCTACAACCTCGAAAATATTTACCTCAGGAGCAGTGTAGCTCAAAATATTTCTTTTCATAACGCTTTCGAAATTTAATGGTTAAACTACTCTGTTAATTACGCTTCCGGAGTCTCCTCTGGTGTTACATCTGGTGCAGGCTGCTCGGTCGATGGAGCCGAGGTCAAGAGTGTAACATTGTTTGTTGTAGCAAGCGACTCTGCGTTTCCGCTACCATATATATACTTATACCAGTAGTCGTTCCACTCTGTAGCCTGATCATCATCGACATTGCTTGTCTCGCTGAGGGTTATAGTCATTGGAATCGTGTCTTCGTCTCCGTTCGCATCAACAACATTTTTTGTTGTAGCAGTAATCGTACCGCCAATAGCACTATTCGAAACGAGGATTGCATCTGCATACGCCTTACCGGTAATCATACCTACATTAGGGTAGCCGATAGCCTTGATGTTGCCGTAGTACTGAGCATTTGTGACAGGGTTAGAGTGGGCAGCGGTGATACCACCAATCTGAGTCGAAGCATTTGCCAAGTCGCAAGTACCTGTTACAGTGATGTTACCTGTGCTAATCATAGGCGCTGTGAACGATGCTGCGCTGTGCGCAGATACAATACCTCCAATACGGAGATAGGTCTTCGCCTTACCCGAGAAGGTGAGCTCACCTGTATTTACGATATTACCCGAGAGATTAAAAGTGACTCCAGCACCCGTAGTTCCGAAGATACCACCAATAGAGACATAGTTTCTGGTATTCTCGCCATCAACAGTGATATTACCCTTATTGGTCAAGCCATTCTTAACGACCAAGGTACCACCTGATGATGTACAGCTCGAAATACAACCTGCGATGATACAGTTGCTACTCTCACCGAGAGAGCACTTAGCGCTAATCTTGATATTGCCGGTATTTGAACAGCCATCCAAGGTGAGCATTGCAGTCTTATCCTCGATATTACCGATCATACCTCCAAGACGGATAGCACCTGCAATCTCAGCCTCAGGAGCAAGCTCGATATCGCCGTGGTTGTGGCAATTCACATAGGTGTGTGTCTTTTCACTTGTCGATGTATTGTATGCAAAACCTCCGACGAAGCAGTCTGCACCCTTGCGGTCTGCATTGCCTGGAATACCGGCTTTTGTGGAAATGGTAATTTTACCATAGTTCTGGCAGTTTGTCATAGTTTCGCCCTCATCTACTGGACCATAACCAATACCTCCACCATATATAGTGTGCGATGACGAGCCACCGATGTTGATTGGTGCATAGTTTGTAGAGTTCGAACAGCTGCCGTGAGGGTCACAAACAATACCTCCGAAATTTATAGATCCAGATGTTGCAGCCGAACCTGCAGCACCGTTATAGTTGATAACACCCTTGGTAGCATCACCATCAACACCATTCACACAGTCTATAACTATTCCACGATAAGCAATACCTCCGATACTAATTGATCCAGTCGAAGTAGCGGCATAGTTGATACAACCCAAGTTGGTACCCGAAACTTTGTAGGAGTTGTATCCAACAAGACCGCCCATACGAGCGACCTTGAATTTCGCTGTTGCAGGGCACTCGATATTGGCATTGTTGGTCAAACCGGTAGCGTCGCCGGTACCATCAGCAATACAACCTGCGAAGTAGTTGTTACCACCTGTGTGCGAGCCATCAATAGTGATTTTGCCACTGTTTGTAGCGGTTGTTACGCCTGCCGAGTGTCCTGCGATACCTCCAACATAGAGATTTGTGCCTGTAGTTACCGACTTAGGACCACACGATACGGTACCACTGTTGGTTGCATTATTGATGATGTGAGCCTTACAGTTTTTATAGGTTGTTGTATTGCCATCCTTATCTGTATATGAGGCGTCGGCAGCAGCCTTGGCATAGCCCAAAGTACCGCCAATGAAACCTCCATTAGTAAGCGTTCCGTTGTTAAGAATTGCACCGTGGTTCTTCATATTCTTTGCTGTCTTTGCAGAAGAACTCTTGATACCCAAGAACATTCCAACGCAACCTCCGATATAGCACTTAGTGCCGATAGTAGCACCCTCCTCAATGGTGATTGTACCTTTGTAAGTACAGTGGTTTTCGGTAACCATTGAAGTCCAACAGATAACACCTCCGATGATAGCACCACCGCTGAGTACAGCACCCTTCTTGATTGTGATGTTGGTGTTGCTCGTCTCTGAATCCTGATCTGCATAAGTGAAGGCAATCTTACCACCGATATTAGCCTCACCCTCGATTGTACCCGAAACGATAATCTCGCCATCGCAAACACAAGAACCCACGAGGTTTGTACTCAAATAACTGCAAATACCCGCAATCTTCCACTCGGTCTTGTTCGTAGCGTGCAACTCTTTGAAAGTACCTGCAATCTCGATATCACCGTGGTTCGAGCAGTTATCAATAGCACCCTCGGTCTTGTAACCTGCAATACCGGCAATTACATAACTACCACTTCGGAAAGCGTTGCTAGCTTGTGAGATAGTTCCGTTTGCATTACGAGTGCCATAGATGGTAATTTTACCGTTGTTGACAATATTAGTTAATCTCGATTGACCATAACCTACAATACCACCAATACGAGTAGTGTTTGCTGATGTTGCGCTATTGTTCGATGCGCCAAATTTAACTTCACCGTCATTTGTGGTGTTGGTAGTTGGGCCTTTCTTGTTACCATTGATATATGTGTTCAAACCAAAGATACTACCCATATTTACGCCAGCCATCTTTGCGCCCTCTTCTGCGTGTACAGTACCCTTGTTGTAGGAGTCCGAGAGAGGCAAGCTACGGCAAGTTCCAAAGAGACCTCCAACCTGTGAGTCGCCTGTGGCAGAAGCCCCACTCTTGATGGTAACACCTCCGTAGTTCTTAACCTCTGATACCAAACCAAGCTCTCCGTTACTGATAGCGTATCCACATACACCTCCGATATTCAAAGCTACTGTTGTCGAAGTGAGTGAAACTGCGCCATTGTTTGTACACGAAGAGATTACAATTCCGATATTTTTGTCAATAGAACATCCTACTACACCGCCAATATATGAGGTGCCTTTACAAGCAGCACCTCCTGTTACAGCGCCGTTATTTGTAGAGTTGTAAATCTTCGAATACAAAACAGTCGCATCGCTCTTGGTAAATATACCCATAGAGCCAACTATACCACCTAAATGGACTGGCTGCTCGGAAGATGCATACAAAACCTCGGAAGTTACAGTTGCGTAGTTTTGACAGCCATTTATCTCTGCACCACATACATAACCCAACAATGCACCATAGCGAACAGACGCTGTTGCAGCCAAGTTGTCATTCTTCACGGTGAAAGTACCGCTAACCGAGCAGTTCTCAACCTTTGGAGTAACAGCGTCGGTAGATGTAATTGTGCAAGCCAATGCACCGCAAGTAGGGCGGTCGTTTGTTGCGATATTTACATCCTCGAGGTGAACGCCCTTGAACGATGCCGAAGTGGTAGCGAACAATGGAGCAGTCAAGCTCTTGATTGCGTAACCGTTACCGATGAGGGTGTTTACATAGCTCTCGCCAGCGATTGGAGTCCACTCAACGTCTGTCATATCGATATCCTCGGTGAGGAGAGCATCCGAAGCCAAGCCCTCTTCGCTCTCGATAGCAGCCTTGAATGCCTGCAAACGCTCTACGCTGTTGATTACATACAACTGTGCGTTTGGAGCGTAAGTAATAGCGCTCTTGAACTCACGAACATTGCCTGCTGTGAGTGGCTTCGCATCGCCCGCCTTAACGGTAGCGTACATAATGTTGCCCGAGTTACCCTGCTCGTAGAGGGTGATGTAGAGCTCGTCGTACTTGCCCGCAGGAACAGCAACATAGATGTACTGTGCCTCGCTCGAAAGCTGCAAACCGGCCTCGCCAAACGAGTACTCGATAACATCCTTCGATGCTGTGGTAGCAGTAAGCTCGCCTGTTGCGAAGTCGATGTCGAATGCACCTGCGATAGGGGCACGGTCGATAGTCGAAATCTGAGCCTTTGCGAGTGTTGCCTCACCCTTGATACCCACTTTGAGCACACCTGTGAGGTGGTTCAACTGGATGGCGTTGCGGTCTGTGCCATAGCCATACATTGTCGAAACACCGCTTGCGAAGGTGTCACCCTCTGCTACGTGGTTCTGCTTCTCTGCGAAGAGCACCTGACCCTCGCTTGCAGCAGGATAAGCCACTGCGTAAGACTCTGCCTCCTGAACTGCGAAAGTTGCACTTGCAGGATTGCTCTCGTTGATGACAGCCTCGCCCGACGCAACTCCGTTTACCGAAATCTTGTCGCCCTCGCTCCAATAGAGCGGATAGATGCCATCAACCTTCTCGCCGAGCTGTGTACGACTCTCCTCCAACGAGAGCGACAACTCTACGGTCAAGCCATTCTCGCCATTGCCAACCTGCAAGCCGAGATCCTCGGTTGTGTCTGTCACGCACGCAAATGCGAGCATCGCAACAGCAACCGCCATGAAAATTTTTGTCAAATTTTTCATCTTGTTTTTGGTTTTAGTTAATAATTATTGTCGTAAAAAATTGTTTTTTCGGTTTTGCAAACTCCGAGCGTGGTCAAGGCGCAACAGGATTAAGGGTTGTTAAAGGCTAGTAAAGGCTAGTAAGGGCTAGTAAGGGTGCGCTGAAAGTTTTTAACTCCTAACTCCTAACTCCTAACTTCGGGTAATTCCCCGTAACTCGCTAATACTCAACATAATAAAACCCAAAATACCCCCCCCCGAAAAAAATCGGGGAGGGCATTTTGCCTGTTTTGCTTACTCTTACATTGCAAAGGTAAATAAATTTCGTTGAAATATTTCATATTTCACGAAAAAAAATGCAGAAAAAAAAGAGCGTGTCCCGAAATCTCGGAACACGCTCTGTCTATTTTGGAAGTTTAAGTGATTACTCCTCCTCACGACGGTGCAACTGCTCAACATAGATAGCGTGTGCCATCTTGTCACGCTTTGCGATCGAAGGCTTTGTGAAGTACTGACGAGCACGGAGCTCCTTCAAAACACCTGTACGCTCGTACTTACGCTTAAACTTTTTGAGGGCACGCTCGATGTTCTCACCCTCCTTAACTGGCATGATAATCATAATATTTTCTCTTTTTTTATTGTTTGTTTTATGTTTGCTTTTGGCTGATTTTTAACGCCTTACAGCCATTGGCGTTTTCCGAATTTTAGTTAGTCGAACTCCTGGGGTGTAGTACCAAAAAGAAGATAGGGTGCAATGGCTTTCGCCTGCTCCTCGGTGAATATGTTCTCCCTCTGCATCTCCTCGATACTATTCCAACCTCCTTTCGATTCCCTTGTTTCTAAAATCAGTTTCAGCGCCCGACGACTCATATATGGATGAGCCTCAATTTCGGATGCGGGTGCAAAGTTAATATCTATTTTTGAAATTTTGCAACTATCGCAATAAATTTGTTCGGAAATTTTAAGAAAATTATCGGGTGTAACGCATTTTAACTCCGCAATTTGCTCTTTTCGCACAAATCCGCCCAATAATTTGCGATATTGCAGAACTGCAACCACCGTTTTTGCGCCAATTCCTCGCACCGAACGGAGCGTAGCCGAGTCGGCAGAGTTTATCTCTACAAGCCCCTCGTGAGGGTCACGAACACTCAAAATCACAAAGTGTGCCAACGAGTCCGCCATCTCCTCGCTTACGGCGTAGCAGTCACGCAACTCGTTCATCGAGAAGATTCCGCCGCCACGCTTGCGATACTCGATAAGGGCTTCGGCTTGTCGGGTCGAAAAGCCTATAAGGCGCAGATACTCAACGCCTACCGTGTCGATGCCGAACTTCTCGAATGGGCGTGGTGAGAAGCGTTGTGGGCGACTGCTTCGTAGCGAGTCGTAGTTGCGCTTTGAGGGCTTGGTGGCATACTTTGTACCTATTTTTATATATGGGCGCAGGCGTGCGAACATCTCGTCGGTCACGCCGTAGCAGAGCGCCAACTCCTCGGCTATGCCGAAGACCTTGCCTGCGGTGCGATACTTAACGATGCCGACCGCTGTGCGCTTGTCGAAACCGAGCAGTAGCAACTCGTCGTATGTTACCGTGTTGGGGTCGAAAAAGAATAGAGAGTCCTGTTTCTCGGTGGTCGCCTTCTCGCCACTTTCGGCAAGCGTCAGAGCCCTGCGAGGTGTGGCAAAATATGCAATAAGGGCAATGACGACGATTATCGCCATTACATAGATTATACCTCGTATATTCTGCTTGCTCAACATTCGTTATTTGCTCCACTCGGCACCCTCCGAGAGTTTGAGTGCGCTGAAATGCTTCGATGACGATGGGATAAACTCACCTATGCCGTAGTCGCTCCATTTTTTGTCCACGAGGGCGATAGTCGCCTCGTCGGCAGTAACGATATTTGGCCAACGAGAAGGGTTTTTACCGTTTGCCTTCGGGCGTTTTGCTCGGGCATCCACCACGAGAGTCGAGCCGTGAAGTGAGATATCTCGGGTAGGCTCGGTATTGGCTGCACCAAGCCACAATAACTCGTTTGGAGTGAGCGCATTGGCTCGTTTGTCAAAGATGACTATATAATTGCAATCGGAAGTCTTTGCCACCTCAGAGAGGTTGATTTCGAGGTCGTTATCGGCAAATAACAGAAGTGTGCTCCACTCTTCGAGTAGAGTACTCTTCGCATCAACTCCCTCGGGTAACAGTTCGCTGTTGAATGTCGCCTTCTGCTCTCGCTCTGTGATATTTGTCAGGTCGAGTGCCACCTTGCCGCCAAAGCCACAAGTTGCCGTGGCGTGGTCGAGTACATCGTATATGCCCTCGCTGCGGATAAGCGACTTGTTAAGGTCGCAGTTGCGCATCAACCTTGCCAACTCCTTGGTCGTGCGAACATTGGTCGAGGCGGGTGTGAGCAAAAGATATTTATTGAACATCATCTGCCCTGCGCCCCACAAGCCGAGTGCCACCTTCGATGCCTGACGCTCGTAGAGTTGGCGCATCGAGATAATCGTTATGTTGTGCTGCGTACCTGCCGACGGCATATACATATCCTCCACCTCGGGTTGCATCACAAGGCGAATCGGAGCGAGGAAAATGCGCTCGGTCGCCATTGCGATATAGGCATCCTCTTGTGGCGGAATACCTACAATTGTTGCGGGATAGACCGCATCTCGGCGGTGTGTAATGGCTGTGATATGGAACTTCGGATAGTAGTCGGTCAGCGAGTAGAAACCCGTATGGTCGCCAAAATCGCCCTCCAAAACCTTCTCCTCCGAAGGGTCTACATAGCCCTCAATCACAAAGTCGCAATCCTCGGGAACATAGATGTCGTTGGTCACACACTTTACAAGGCGTACCGGCTCTCCTCGCAACAAACCTGCCAAGAGATACTCGTCGATATTGTCGGGTACGGGAGCCGTAGCCGAGTAGGCATATACAGGGTCGCCACCTATCGCCACCGCTACGGGCATTCGTCTGCCCTGCGCCTTGTAGCCTTCGTAGTGGCGTGCGCCGGTCTTGTGGCGGTGCCAATGCATACCCGTAGTGTGGTCATCGAACACCTGCATACGATACATTCCTACATTGCGAATGCCCGTTACAGGGTCGGCAGTATGCACCATCGGAAGGGTCACAAATCGCCCTCCGTCGTGTGGCCAACACTTCAAAATTGGGAGTAGCGACAAATTTGCCGCCTCGCCTTCGAGTACGACCTGCTGGCACGCTCCACGCCCCCTCTTTTTGAGTGGAAACCACTTCGACGCCTCGCCCAAGAGGGGCAGAAGGCGTAACTTATCGACCAGACTCTCCTTTGGCGATGTTACCGTGCCTATAAGGTTGTCAAATCGCTCCGAGATATCGCTGAGTTGCTCCACACCGAGTGCCATAGCCATTCTGCGCTCCGAGCCGTAGAGATTCGTCAGCACAGGAAAGCCTTTGTCGGTATTTTCGAACAATAGAGCTTTGCCACCACCTTCCGTCTTTACCATTCGGTCGGTGATTTCGGCTATCTCCAACTCAGAAGTGACAGGGGTGCTGATTCGTACCAACTCCCCTGCACTCTCTAACTTTGCTATAAACTCTGCGAGCGATTTATACATACTAAATCAACCTAATTGCTCTTTGAACTCTAAATCGTTCCGATGGACTCTTTTTGCACCTTACTTGCGTCATAAATGCTCACATAGCCCGACTATGCTGCGCTTTCTGCCACTGCGTAACGCACAAAAATAGCCTCATCGCCTCCGATTTTCCCATGGGGAAGTCACTTTTTGGAGCGTTTCCCTATTGGGGAGAGTATTATTTCAGGTAAAGTCTTTGCTATTTACTATTTCTGCTCAGCCTTTGCTGCTGCCAAACGCTCCTCGAACATCTTCTTCTCCTTGCCCATAGCCAAGAAGCAGATGACGGTGGCGATAACACTTGCACCGAAGAAGCCGATGAAGGTCAAATCCCAACCATTCTCACCACTTGCCACGGTATAGCCAAATACAATCTTCGAGAGCAATGCATCTCCAATCAAGTAACCGAGCAAGCCCATAAAACCTGCTGCTGTACCTGCGGCATTCTTCGGAACGATAGCAATAGCCTGAATAGAGATCATTGCCACAGGTCCATATACTGCAAAGCCTGTTACGGCAAGAGCAATCTTCACTATGTCGACATACTCCATACCGAGCGAGGTTGCAATGACGCCAGCCTTCCAGTAGATGAATGCACCGATGGCTGTAACTGCCATACAGATAACATTTACCGGAGCGCAACGACCCTGGAAAAACTTCGACGAGAGCCAACCGGCAATCAGAGTTCCAGGAATAGCGGCAATCATATGGTATGCGTAGAGGTCTTTACTTACCGACTTTGCAATTCCGTGCACATTCTGCAAGTAGATTGGCAACCAATCCGAGATACCATTACGCACCAAATATACAAGAATGTTTGCAATACCGATAAGCCACAACATCTTGTTCTTCAAGATGTAGTCCACGAACAGGGTCTTGAATGGAATTTTATCCTCTTCGCCCTTCTTTGCCTTTGCGCCCGAGAAGTCATTGCGATACTTGTCGATTGGTGGCAAACCGCACGACTCGGGTGTATCACGAATAAACCACCAGCACAATGCTGCAACTGCCAATGCTGCAATCGCCGGAACGATAAATGCCTCACGCCAGCCGGCCTCAGCCTCGCTAACACCGAGCAAAACAAGGAGTGAACCACCTCCGATAGTAGCCAACCAAGCCAAGCCCGAGCTTCCAATGTTGTGTGCAGTGTTCCAAATCGACATCTTGAACGAGCGCTCGTTAGTGGAGAACCAATGCGACATCACACGACCGCACGGAGGCCAGCCCATACCCGAAAACCAACCTGTCAAACAGGTCAATACGAAGAGAATAGCGGTTGTTACTGCGCCGTTCTTTGGGTAAGGGATGATGCCTGCAACAATCATCACGAGAGCCGAGATGATAAGTCCTACGGTCATAAACTTGCGTGCATCAGAACGATCCGAGAGGCTACCCATCAAAAATTTACTAACGGCGTAAGCGATAGGCATACCTGCCATTGCGATACCGACACCACCTTCGTTGAGGTAACCCTGCGCCATCATATCCGCACCTGCGAACGAGAGATTCTTACGAACAAGATAGTAGGCCGCATAGCCTAAATAGATGCCAAGGAACACCTTCAAACGCATCGCCTTGTACTCCTTGTCAATCTTCTCTGCCGGCAACTCTGGCTTATGAGCCGGAGGTGCCATAAAATCTAAAAATGCCATCTGTTTTTGTATAGTTTGGTTAATATTTTGTGAGCTTAAACGGTTATAGCAGGCTCTTGATAACATCCTCTAACAAGTCGAGGCGAATCATATTCGGGCCATCGCTCAACGCCTTCTCAGGCGTTGGGTGGGTCTCGAAGAAGTAGCCATTCGCACCAAAAGCCTTTGCTGCCAACGCCATAGCCGGTACATACTCGCTGTTACCCTCCGACTTGCCGTTACCTGCGCCAGGGCGCTGCACGGCGTGGGTGCAATCCATAAGCACACGAGGTGCAAACTTCTGCATCGTAGGGATATTGCGGAAATCTACCGCCAGGTCGTTGTAACCGATAATGTTACCACGCTCGGTGAGCCACACCTCGCTTGCACCCGACTTCTCCGCCTTCTCGTATGGGTACTGCATATCCATACCCGACATAAACGGAGCCTTCTTGATATTTACGATGCGACCCGTATTTGCCGCTGCTACAACTAAGTCGGTCTGTCGGCAGAGAAAAGCCGGAATCTGCAATACATCTATAACCTCACTCGCAGGTTGTGCCTGCCACGCCTCGTGAATGTCGGTCGAGAGGCGCAAACCCCACTTCGACTTGATATCTGCAAGCATTTGTAAGCCCTTCTCCAAACCTACGCTACGATAAGAGTTTATTGATGTACGATTAGCTTTATCGAACGATGCTTTGAAGATGATATCCACGCCGAGGTTGCGATTTATTTCGCAAATCTTCGATGCCACCTCGTCGAGCAACTCGACTGATTCTATCGAACAAGGACCTGCAATAAAAATTGGCTTCATATAGTTTGTGTTATTTTGTTCTATTTGAAATTATAATTTTCTATCCCTGATGTATCTCTCTGCTCGCTCCAAATCTTCGGGGGTGTCGATACCTACGGTTTCAATATTGGTTATGCCCATACCAATCTTGTAACCGCTCTCCAACCAACGTAACTGCTCCAACATCTCCAACTTTTCGAGTGGAGTCTGTGGCAACGAGGTTATCTCTTTGAGTACCTTGGTGCGGAAGGCGTACATACCCAAGTGCTTGTAGAAGGTGTGATGCTTCAACCACTCGCTACGCTCCACACCTCGGATATACGGAATTACCGAGCGTGAGAAGTAGAGGGCGTGGCCCGATGGGTCAATCACCACCTTCGGCGAATTAGGGTTTTCGAGTGCCTCCAAACCGCCCTCCTCGCTGAAAGGCACGGCGAGGGTTACGATATCGGTCGCTTTGCTCTCGAATCCGTTTTTCAGCAACTCGATATGCTCCCTGTGTGTGAATGGCTCGTCGCCCTGGATGTTTATCACGATGTCGGCATCGTAGCCGATTTTATCCACCGCCTCGGCACAACGGTCGGTGCCACAGCGATGTTCCGACGAGGTCATCACTACATTTCCGCCAAAGCCCTTTACGGTGTCGAAGATGCGCTCGTCGTCGGTTGCCACATAGGTCATCTCCACGCACTCTGCCACTCGCTCATAGACATGCTGAATGATAGGCTTGCCATTCAGCAAAACAAGTGGTTTTGCCGGAAAACGAGTGCTGGCGTAGCGAGCGGGGATGATGGCCAAAAATTTCATAATGCTATTACTTTTCGAGTGCGAGTTTCAATACCTGCTCGTTCGAGCGAACATAGTGGAAGGTCAAACCCTCGATGTAGCCCTTTGTAATCTCCTCTACATCCTTGCGGTTCTCTTCTGGCAAGAGGATAGTGTGAATGCCGGCACGCTTGGCTGCCAAAATCTTCTCCTTAACGCCACCAATAGGCAATACACGACCACGCAACGAGGTCTCGCCCGTCATTGCGATGCGCTCCTTGACCTTGCGACCCGTGTAGGTCGAAACAATCGAGGTTATCATTGTGATACCTGCCGACGGACCATCCTTCGGTACTGCACCCTCGGGTACATGGATGTTGAGGTCATATTTCTCGAAGAGTTTAGGATTGATGCCGAGCTCCTTATAGTGCGCCATAACCCACTCGTGGGCAATGGTTGCTGACTCCTTCATCACATCGCCCAAGTTGCCCGTAAGCGAGAGCTTGCCCTTACCCGGGGTGAGGATGCTTTCGATGTAGAGGATGTCGCCACCCACCTGTGTCCAAGCCAAACCGGTAACCACACCTACCATATCCTTAACCTCGTACTCGTCGTTGCGGAACTTCGCCTTACCCAAGACCTTCTCCACCTGCTCGGCAGTGAATGACGGGGTAAACTCCTCCTCGAAGGCTATCTCCTTGGCACGAGAACGAGCCAACTTCGCCAAATGTTTATCGAGGGAACGAACACCCGACTCACGAGTGTAGTCCGAGATAATCTTCTCCACAATATTGCGCTCTACAACCATCTGCTCCTCCTTCAAACCGTGCGCCTCGCACTGCTTGCGGATGAGGTGCTTCTCGGCAATCTCAATCTTATCTTCGAGAATGTATCCGGGGATGTTTATCAACTCCATACGGTCACGCAATGCAGGATTTACCGCACCAATATCGTTTGCCGTAGCGATAAAGAGTACCTTCGAGAGGTCGTACTCCGTATCGAGGTAGTTATCGTGGAATGTGGTATTCTGCTCTGGGTCGAGTACCTCCAACAACGCCGACGAAGGGTCGCCGTGGTTGCTTACGGTAATCTTATCCACCTCGTCGAGGATGATTACAGGATTCGACGAGCCTGTGCGCTTGATAGTCTCGATAATTCGACCAGGCATAGCTCCGATGTAGGTACGACGGTGACCACGAATCTCCGCCTCGTCGTGCAAACCACCCAAGGCGATGCGACCGAACTTGCGACCGAGAGCCGTTGCTACCGACTTACCGAGTGAGGTCTTACCCACTCCCGGAGGGCCATATAGGCAGAGAATAGGGGATTTCAAATCGCCCTTCAACTTGATAACTGCGAGGTGCTCCAAGATGCGGTCCTTAACCTCATCCAAGCCGAAGTGGTCGGCATCGAGCTGCTCACGAGCGCATTTGAGGTCGAGGTTATCCTCCGTAAATTCGTTCCACGGAAGATCGACCATCAACTGCAAGTAGGTCATCTGCACCGAGTACTCCGCAACGGCAGGGTTGAGGCGTGACATCTTGGTGAGCTCCTTCTCGAATATCTCGGCAGTAGCCTTGTTCCACTTCTTCTTCGAAGCCGCCTCACGCAGACGAGCGATGTCGCCATCCTCGTCTTCGCCCAACTCTTGCTGTATGGTGCGCATCTGCTGTTGCAGATAGTAATCTCGCTGCTGCTTGTCGATCTCCTGCTTAACCTTGCTCTGGATATCCTGCTTGATTTCGAGTAACTGCTGCTCACGGATGAGTATTTCGAGCAACTTTCTCGAACGAGCCAACAGACCCGGTGCTTCGAGCAGTGCCTGACGATCCTCGTCGGTAAATTCGAGGTTCGAGCAGATGAAATTTACGATTCCACGGCGGGAGTCGATATTCTTAATCGCAAACGACGCCTCCTTTGGCATTGTTGGCGATGTGTTGATGATGTTGAGTGCAACATCCTTGATAGACTCGATGAGTGCGTCGAACTCTACGCTGTTTTTCTCGGGTGCAGAGTCGAGCAGCGGTGTAACCTTCGCCTTGAAGAATGGCTCGGTCGAGATGTACTCTCCAACCTCAATCTTCTCCAAGCCCGAGAGGATAACGGTCAAATTGCCATTCGGCATTTCGAGAATCTTCAAGATGCGGGCAGCCGTACCGATGCGATACATATCGTCGGGGGTTGGTGTCTCAATCTCGGCATTCTTCTGCAATACCGCTCCGAGCAAACTGCCCTCTGCCTGTACGGCACGAACAAGAGCGATGCTCTTCTCACGACCTACGGTGATAGGCGTGATTGCTCCGGGGAAGAGTACCGAACTGCGCAAAGTGAGTATCGGCAACACCTCCGGAAGTTGCACCTCCTCTACCGTGTCATCCTCGTTGCCTGCGATGATAGGAATTACCTGGTGCTTCTGATCGGTGATATCGGGCGAGAGGCCCAAATCGTCGATGATCGTAATCTCGTTATTATCTTTCTTTCCCATAATAGTTCTTTTTTGCTCTGTTTGTTGCGCACGCCCACTGCGCCCGCATATATGCATACGTATGTGCGTACATACGCATACTATCTGCAAAGATAGTACTTTTTTGGGATAAAAATGGTTTATTGCCGCTTTTTTTATCTTTTTTGATTATATTTGCATAGGTCAAATCCTAAAATAAAGTAGATTATGAAGAGAGTGGTATTGTTGCTTGCTTTGTGCGTAACGGCACTATTGTCGGTGTGGCTCATCACCGAGTCGCAGAAGAAGAGTGGTGTAATCGAGGCTATCGAGGCTCGTCGCAGTGTTCGAGCCTACAAGGATACGCCCGTAGAGCACGAGAAATTGGAACTCCTTGCCAAGTGCGGAGTGCTGGCTCCGAGCGCAATGAATCGCCAGGAGTGGGAGGTGCGAATTGTCGAGAATAAGGCGTGGATAGATGGCGCAACCGCCACCTATTTGAAGGCTGTCGAGGGTACGGGTAAAGCCGATTATATGCTTACTCCGACCTTCAAAAACATCTTCCGCAACGCTGCGGCAGTAATCTTTGTAGGTGCGCCCGACGGAGTATTCTCGGGCGAGAATGTAGGCTGTATGGCGCAGAATATTATGCTGGCAGCCACCGAGTTAGGCTTGGGCACTTGCTTCTTGGGCAGTGTGCAGATGATATTTGCCGAGCCTGCTATGGCGGAGCATCTCACCTCGCTCGGTTTCTCCGACGGATACAAACTCCGCTATGCGTTGGCAGTGGGTTATCCCGACGAGGCTCCCGAGGCAAAACCAAGAGATATGTCGAAGATTAAGTTCGTGGAGTAGGGTACTATCCTAACAAAGTTGAGAGGCAACACTTTTGCGGTGTTGCCTCTCAACTTTTGGTAAATCAAAAAAGACTATCCCAAATAGCTCAATGTCGGAAATAACTGCTGAATTTGTGCGAGAACATCCTCGTGAGTAGCCTCCTGGTGGAGGATGACGATGATGTTATTGTCACCTGCAACAGTACCGATAATATCCTTGCTCTTGCGTGCGTCGATAATAACCGAAACGGCACTTGCATAACCCGACTTGGTCGAAATTACTGCAATGTTATGCGAAAAACGGATATCGAGAACTGCATCGCCAAGGTTGGCGGTATTGGTAACTATTTCGCCACCGAGCTTCTCGCTCAAAACATAGATGTAGCCCTTGTCGGGATGAGGCATCTTCGAGATATTTACCTCCTTAAAATCTCGTGAAAGGGTACTTTGTGTGGCATGTACGCCGTGCTCCGAGAGTCGCTTAATCAACTCCTCCTGCGAACTTATAAGCTCCTCTCCGATAATGCGTCGGATGAGGTTCAGTCGCTCTGTCTTGTTTCTCATAGGTTAATTGTGTGTGTTAAATTTGTGTATGCAAAGATATGAAATATTTGTTAATAAATTGCATATTGGGAGAGAAAAATGCTATAAAATCTGCCTTAATGGTGAGAAATAACACCGTTCTTATCGGAAAAAAGAGAGAAATACGGGCGCAGAGAGCAGTTAGGAGTGAGTAGTGAGGAGTGAGGAGTTAGGAGTGAGTAGTTGAAAAACTTGCAGCGCACCCCATCAAGCAGTCGCAGACTGCACCTCCTATAAAGGGCGTAGCCCATCTCCTATCAAGCACCGCAGGTGCGCCTCCTAATTTGTTGCGCCGTGATAACCGTCGGATTGAGAGAGACGAAAGACGAGAGACGAAAGAGAACTTAGGGAGTTTAGAGAACTTAGAGAACTTAGAGAATTTAGAGAATTTAGAGAAGATAATAAGCAACAATCACTATATTCCCTAAACTCCCTATATTCCCTATTCTCCCTCTAACAACCCCTAACGACCTCTAAAACCTTTTTCCTACGACCGATTCGAACGGCGGCAGAAGCCGAGAGCAGACCAAGCAGAAAGGGTATTGGAGCGGAGGTGGGCAACGGAGTTGCAAGCGTTGGGTGGATAGGCGAAAAAGGAAATTCATTTACTTTTTTGACTATACACACAAGGCTTACTATTGCGTAGCAATACACCTACGCTACAATAGCACCACTGCGCAGACAAGTCTGCCGAGGCGCAACAAGCTGAACGAATCCGTCAACGAACACAAAAAAAGACGACTTGAAAAAGTCGTCTTGATTTTGTGGGAGTAAGGATTGGCTACTGCGCTCGCTTTGCTCGCTCCGCTTAACGCCTTTCCGTTCCGCTCGCCGCTGGGGCCCTTACAAAACTTCACTGCGCAATGAGTTGTTACACAACCTCTTTTGCTTTTATATGCCTATGTCTGCAAACAAGTTTGCGCCAAAGCATATAAAAACAAAAAGATGTCGAGTAATCGACATCTCATTGCTTCGTTTGTTTTGTGGGAGTTGACGGATTCGAACCGCCGACCCTCTGCTTGTAAGGCAGATGCTCTAAACCAGCTGAGCTAAACTCCCTTGCTAAAAGCGAGTGCAAAGGTAGTGCTTTTTTTGTTACTCGCAAATTTTTGACCGATAATTTATCGAAAAAAGTAGCCCGAAATGCGCTTTCGGGCTACTCTGCTATAATAGGGGCTTTATTTTACCTCCAACTTGCCGGTCAGGCGAATATCTGCCGACGAAGAGCCTACCTTAACGGTGAAGCTACCGGCCTCGACCTTGAACTTACGCTCGATAGGGTCGTAGAAACGGAATGCCTCCTCGCCAAGACGGATGCTTACTCGCTTGGTCTCGCCCGCTTTGAGGAATACCTTGTCGAAGCCCTTCAACTCCTTGGCTGGGCGAACAACCGAGCATACATCGTCGCCAACATATACCTGAGCAACCTCTGCTGCTGCAACTTTGCCGGTGTTCTTGATGTCGAAGCTTACGACAAACTCTCCACCATCCTTTGCAATCGAGAGGTTTGAGTAGTCGAACGAGGTGTAGCTCAAACCGAAGCCGAAAGGGAAGAGTGGCTTCACGCCGCTCTTCTCGTAGCCACGATAGCCCATAAAGATGCCCTCACGGTACTCTACACGAGAGTGTGGGTTGATATCCTTCGGGCGGATGCGATCGACATTCTCGTGGTAGTTTGCAGCCGATGGGTTATCCTCCAACTTCGCCTCGATAGAGATAGGCAACTTGCCCGACGGCGAAATCTTGCCTGTGATAATCTCCGAGATAGCAAGACCGCCCTGCTGACCTGGGTACCACGCCATCAATACAGCCTTAACATCGTTCATCCACGATGCCATCTCGATTGCGCCACCGCCATTGAGTACAACAACTACATTCTTGTTGTGCTTCAAAATTAGATTCAGATACTCGACCTGTCCTCGTGGCAACTCGAAGGTGCGATCGTAGTTCTCCTTCTCGGTGCGGTTGCTGTGACCGAGGCAGACAACAATGCAGTCGGCCGACTTGATAAGATCCACATCAGCAATCTCCTCGGTAGCCGTAGCCTCGAATACCATATCAGCGTAGATCGAGCCCGAGAGGTTCTGATGCTGCAATTCGAACTTGTAGGTCTGACCCGCCTTCATTTCGAGCAACATATAACCCTCCTGGGTGCTGCTCTTGTGCCAACGGTCGCTCATAACGAGCTTGTCGTTGAGGTAGCAGCGGTAGCCGTCGTTGGTGCATACCGAGAAGTGATAGCTCTCGTTCTTCTCTGGCTTGTAGTAGAAGGTGTGGCGAGTCGATACATTTATCAAATCGTTGTGGGCACCGAAGCGGTTGTCGTCGATACCTACCTTGTCGGTGATAAAGCTCTGGAAAGGTTTGCCTTCGAGCTCTGCGTTGGTGTAATACTCGGCAGCGATACCCTTCTTGGTCATCTCCTTATCGGCATAAACCACACCCGGGGTAGGTCGGTTGTTGTAACCCATTGTGATAAAGGTGCTCTTTATCTTCTTGTCGATATTCTGCATACCCTCGGCTACCGAGCAAGCGTGCAATGGTGTTACGAAACCGCTACCACCGCCTGTTACAATCTTGTCGGCATTAGGGCCGCAAACTACAACCTTACCCTTCTTGAATGGGAGGAAGTTATTCTCGTTCTTGAGCATTACGATAGCCGACTGCGAGAGCTTGTGAGCCACAGCGTCGCACTCGGGGTTGTTCTCTGGAAGGCTCTTGTCGAGCTGCTCACGCTTGTCGAATTCGAAAGCAAAGATGGTCTGAATGATATTTTGGCACTTCTTGTCGAGCGCTCGCTCGTCAATTACGCCCTGCTCAACCAACTTCTTGATAAGTTTTGGGTCTTGGCACTTTGCGTAAGGCATCTCCAAGTCAACGCCCCAACGAGCAACATTTACAGGCGAGTAGCACGATGTCCAGTCCGACATCACGAAGCCGTCGAAGCCCCACTGACCACGCAAAACCTCTTGGTTGAGATACTTGCTCTCCGATGCGTGAACGCCATTGAGGAGGTTGTACGAGGTCATAATCGTAGCCACATTACCCTCCTTAACCGCCTTCTCGAATGCCGGGAAGTAGATCTCGTTCAAGGTGCGCTCGTCGATATCCGACGATACGCTGTGTCGTGCCCACTCTTGATTGTTTCCGGCGAAGTGCTTGATGCAAGCCATTACACCCATACTCTGCACGCCCTTGATGTAGGCGGTGGCAATCTCACCTGCGAGGTATGGATCCTCACCGAAGTACTCGAAGTTACGACCGCACAAAGGCGAACGATAGATGTTGGCACCAGGGCCGAGCAAGATATGCACACCCCTTGCACGAGCATCCTTTCCGAGCGAAATACCCATCTGCTTGATAAGCTCCTTATCCCAAGTGGCTGCCGCTGCTACGCCCGAAGGGTAGAGGGTACTGCGGGTGTTGTTGCGCACGCCCTGTGGGCCATCCGCCATACGAACTGCCGGCAAACCGAGTCGGTCGATAGCACGAACATACCAGCTCTTGTAACCACCAATATAGGCAATCTTCTCGTCGAGAGTCATCTTGCTGACAACCTCGGCAGCACGATCCTTGTGCTCCTGTGTTACTTTGTATTGTGCCGAAAGAGGCATTGCTACAATAGCAGCAAAAAGAAAAAGAATAAACTTTCTCATTTTAGTAAGTGATTATAAGTTAGATGATTGTTATTTCTTATTGAAAGCATTCATCGTGCGGTCGAGGCCAACCGAGATATAGGAGAGAATAGCATCGCTGAACACCTTTAAGCGCTCATCCATCTTCTCACGCTCCTCCTTGCTCCACTCGCCCAGGACATAATCGACCTGGTGACCACGAGAGAAGTCGCCTCCAATGCCGAAACGCATACGGGCATACTCTTCACCACCGAGCAACTCGGTGATGTTTTTGAGGCCGTTGTGACCACCTGCGCTGCCCTTTTTACGGATGCGCAACTCGCCAAACGGTAGGGCAATATCATCGACAACGACGAGCAACTGCGCCTTGTCGATCTTCAACTCCGTGAGCCAATAACGCACCGCCTTGCCCGACAAGTTCATATATGTCGAGGGTTTCAGCAATGTTACGATATGGCCACGATGACGGAACTCTGCGACTGAGCCGTAGCGTCCCGAAATAAAAGAGGTGTTGGTCTCGGCTGCAAGCCGATCCAACACCTTGAAACCTATGTTGTGGCGAGTCTCTGCGTACTCTGCGCCGATGTTACCCAGCCCTACAACAAGATATTTCATAACTCCTTACGAATTACTGCTGGTTAGCAGCACCACGAGATGCACGAGTTACACGAACTGCGCAAACTGCCTGAGTTGCAGGCGAAAGGAACTGCAAGCCCTCGAATGCGAGGTCACCAACGAAGATTGTCTGACCAACCTTCAATGGAGTTACATCAACAACCAACTCATCTGGGAGGTTCTCCATCAAGCCCTTAACAACCAACTTACGAGCCGAGAGAGCCAACTTACCACCGATCTTAACACCCTCTGCGTTACCGGTAAGGCGTACAGGAAGAGCGATTGCAACAGGCTGACCATCAACTATACGGTAGAAATCGATGTGGAGTACCTGCTCACGGATTGGGTGGAACTGAGTCTCACGCATAACGGCCTTCTCGATCTTGCCGTTGAAATCCAACTCTACGATGAATGAGCTTGGAGTGTAGATCAACGAACGGAGCTCCTTCTCATCAACAACGAAAGTTACATTCTCGCCTCCACCATAGAGGTTGCAAGGTACCTTGCCCTCACGACGAGCAGCCTTAGCTGCCTTCTTACCGAACTCAGTGCGGAGTTCAGCCTTCAATGTCAAATGCTTCATAATCTTTTGTGTTTTAATATGTTACCTTGGGCGGCACTCAGCATTTATCAGCAATAAACGCCCCATAACCGCTTGCTTTTTTATATTTTCGGCTGCAAAGATAGTCTAAAAAATGCAAAATGCAAAATGCAGAATGCAAAATTAGCTCTCAATTTTCAACTCTCAACTCTCAACTCCTCTCTACGCTCTCGGTTTTGGTTTTTCGATGCGGAGTTTCTGACCCGGGCGGATGACTGTCGATTTGAGTCTGTTCCACTTCATCAACTCATTGACCGTACAACGATTGCGCTTGGCGATGAGTCCGAGGTTGTCGCCACTGCGAACGGTGTAGATGTAGCCCACACCCTCGGCACGCTTCTTTTCGAGGTTGGCAGGGTTGATATACTCCTTCAAATAGAGCGAATCTTTGCTGTGGATCTCCTTCTCGTTCTGCACAAACTCGCTTGTATAGCGTGTTGGCAGACGGAGTGAGTAGGCCTTCTTCGTTGCAGGGATGATATCCAATTTGTACTGCGGATTCAAATCTCGTAGCGTCTCGATAGGGATATTGAGCGTCGAAGCGACCTGTCCGAGGTGCATCACACGACTGACCATAACGGTGTCGGTGGCAACGCAGTCGGGCGTTGGAGCGGGCGTGATGTTGTGCGCCTCGTGATAGGTGTAGGCGTATGCCGCAGCGATAAACTTCGGCACATAACCACGGGTCTCTCGTGGCAGAAAGTCGTAGATATCCCAATAGGTCTTGCAGTTGGCTCCTGCACGAGCAATGGCACGATTGACATTTCCGGGTCCGCAGTTGTAGGCGGCAATGGCGAGTGTCCAATCTCCATATACTTTATATAGGTATGCGAGGAAACGGCAAGCGGCACGAGTCGATTTAAGTATATCGCATCGCTCGTCGACCAACGAATTTATCTCCAAACCGAGATTTTTGCCCGTTGCAGGCATAAACTGCCACAAACCTACGGCACCCATACGAGAGGTGGCACGAATAGAGAGATTCGACTCGATGATTGGCAGGTAGCGCAACTCCATCGGCAGACCTGCGGCGTGTAGCTCCTCCTCGATAATCGGGAAGTAGTACTTCGACATCGCAAGCACATTGCGCAACGGACTCCAACGCCCCGAGAGGTATTGGTTTATGAAGTTGCGCACGATGTAGTTGTAGGGTAGGTGCATTGGCGATACCATATCTGCCAATCGTTTTTTGTAGAGTGTGTCTATTGGCACCTCGGCAACGCTCTCCTCGTCATTGAAAACCTCGAAGAATTGCTTTTCGCCTTGTGCCTGATGCAGCAGCGACCACGCCTCGACCAACGAGTCAATCTCGGCAGGGGTGTGGGCAAGACGGAGTGTGTCGATGCGTGGAGCGGGCTTTGGCTCCACCTTTATGGTGTCGGTGATGACCACTCTTATAGTGTCATAAACGGGAATAGTGACCGTCTGCGGCTCGATTTTCTTGCGCTTGGCTGCGAGTGCTACGGGCGAGCACAATGCGGCAAGAACGAGCAGTAGGAGAGTTCGTTTAACCATAATTTTGTTAGAATGTAAGGCCTAAATTCATACCGAGGGTTGTGCCTCCTCCGCTATATGGCGACATTCGGTTATAGGAGTAACCGATTGTCGGCGTAAGGCTGACGCTCAAATCTTTCGATATGTCGTAGCTGCGCAGGTGGGCATCCACATGGGCATCCACCGCCTGCAAAATGTAGAGTCCTGCCGTAAGGATGATACATAAATCTCGGTTACGGCGGTAGCTGTTACGCAGGTTTTTGAGGAACGATGTGGAGTATCTGCCACCAAACTCATCGGGCGAGCCGTTAGGGAAGAGTTCTGGGTTGGCGTCGTAATCCGCCTTCAAACGGTATGCCTTCTTAAATCGTTGATATCCTCGGTTGTTCCAATCGATACAGTATATGGTGGTTGCAAAACCTCCCACCACAATAGGCACACGCCAATAGCTCTTGTTGTAGATCTGTCCTGCACCAGGGCATATCATAGCGAGGGTGGTTGCCCGATTTACGGGAGACACCTCGGCTGTGGAGTATTTCAGACAGGCATCGCCAATAAAGTAGATGTAGGATGCAATGGTCGTAATCATAAATGCATTCCTCATCGTGCTGTACTTGTTCATCTCTCGTTGCAGAGCATTCAACTCGGGCGTGCGGAGCAGACTCTGGTCGGTTAGGCGGTCAAACTCCGTTTTCAGAGGTTGGAATTTGCTATTGCTCCACAAGCAGAGTCCGAGCGAGGCTCCGACGGTACCGTAGAGAATAGGCAACTTCCAATACTGCTTGTTGTAGATCTGTCCAAAACCAGGGAGTACGACAGATGTTAGTGTTACCCTGCGAAGCGACATCGAATCGCTGAAAAATGGGGTATGGTTCTCTCGTCGTTCGAGGCGTTTGCGCTGACGCTCGGTCAAAGTGGAGTCCATGGCGAGCGAATCCACTGCGAGTGAATCACGCTGCAAACCTCCGAATATCGCTTTGCGGAGCGAGTCGGGCAGCTGCATACGCACATCGTCGCCAATGGTTTTGAGCGAGTCGGCAGATATTTTGCGGAGCGTATCGACCAATTTGGCTACACGCATAGAGTCGATTTGTCGCACCTCTACCGAGTCGGGCGTGTAGATTTGACCGCTACGGATGATGGTGCGCTCGCTACGCCTTCCTCGGGCGTAGGGGTTTATCTGCGCCTCAGCCGAGAACGAAATGCAGACAAATAGCAAGGTCAGCAGAAGCGCAATGCCCCTGCTCTTGACTACTTGCCCGATATGTAACATCCTAATATTCAAAGTAAAAAGCTAATGGCTAATGGCTACCGCTGCGATTAAGCTGAGTGCATAGGCTGCTTGCAGACTTTGCCGAAGCGGAGCAGTGAAGACCAAAGGTCAATGGCTAAAAGCTGTTTATAACTTGCTGAACTTCTTTACGAACTTCTCTATATCGCTGTCGCTGGCAAAGTCGATAACAATTTTACCACCACCATTCTTGCCTCGCTTGATTGCGATATCCTGCGAGAAGAACTTTTCGAGATACTCCACCAAACGACCATACGACTCCGGATACTCCTCGTCGATGGTTGGGGTAGCAACCTTCTGCTTCTTCTCCGACGAGAGGCGTACCAACTCTTCGAGTTGTCGTACCGAGAGGTTACTCTTTACGCATCGCTTCAACAACGATAGTTGCTTCGCCTTGCTCTCTGCCGATGCGATAGCCTTGGCGTGTCCCATCGAGATGATGCCGCCCTTGATTGCGAACTGCACCTCCTCGGGGAGATTTAACAGACGGAGATAGTTGGCAACGGTCGAACGCTTCTTGCCAAGACGCTCTGCGAGAGCCTCCTGTGTAAGACCGCACTCCTCGATAAGGCGCTGCATACCGAGCGAGATTTCGATTGCGTTGAGGTCTTCACGCTGAATATTCTCCACGAGAGCCATTGCGTGAAGGGTGGTGTCATCCACCTCACGGATATATGCAGGGATATTCTCCAAACCAGCCTTCTCCGAAGCACGCCAGCGACGCTCACCGCTGATGATGATGTACTTATCGCCACTGCGCTTTACGGTGATTGGCTGAATGAGTCCCAACTGCTTGATTGAGTCTGCCAACTCCTCCAAAGCCTCCTCGTCGAAGTCGGTACGAGGCTGTGTAGGGTTTGGCACGATATCCGACAAGCGAATCTCTGCCATCTCCTCCATCGGTTTCACCTTAACCTCTATATTCCCTCCGAAAAGTGCGTCTAATCCACGACCTAATCCTTTCTGCTTCATATATTTTATGTGTTTGCGGAATTGTTTAATTGAAAAATCATTCTCAATTCTTAATTCTCAATCCTCAATTTTATTTTGTCTGTTTTTTACGATTTCTCTTCAAGAACTCCTTTGCCAAGAGGAGATAGTTTGTTGCTCCGTTTGCCGAGGCGTCGTAGAGCATAATAGGTTTGCCGTGCGACGGTGCCTCACCCAAGCGGATATTGCGCTGAATGACCGTGTCGTAGGCAAGTGGTCCGAAGTGCTCACGCACCTCGTTTGCCACCTGGTTGTTGAGGCGGTTGCGCATATACATCGTGAGGAGGAAACCCTCGATTTCGAGCGACGGATTTAGGTTGCCCTTGACAATCTTAATCGTGTTGAGCAATTTGCTCAATCCCTCCAAAGCCAAGTATTCGCACTGCACAGGAATAAGCACCGAGTCGGCTGCCGTAAGGATATTGACGGTTGTAAAACCGAGCGATGGCGAGCAGTCGATAAAGATATAGTCGAACCTATCTCGCACGCTGTCGATAATCTTCTTCACGACAAAGTGGCTATTCTCCATATTTGGGAGTTCGGTGTCGGCAGCCACAAGGTCGATGCTCGAAGGCAAAACCCAGAGGTTTTTGATATCCTCGCTGTGGAGCATAACCTCCTCGGCTGTGCGCTCGCCTGTGATACACTCGTAGATACCCTCCGAGTTGATGTCGAAACCCAGACCCGAAGTGGCATTTGCCTGCGGGTCGGCATCTATAAGCAACACCTTCTTGCCCAGCAATGCGATTGATGCCGAGAGGTTTATGGCGGTGGTGGTCTTTCCTACACCACCTTTCTGGTTAGCAAGTGCAACGACTTTACCCATATAGTCAAACTCTTTATTCTTGGTTATTATAAATAATAATCGGGCAAATTTAGTAATTTTAATTTGATTTCCACAAATAAAATTCCTCTTTTGCTCGAAAATGATTAACTTCGCACCTCGAAAAGCCTTTTTTAGATGGACAAGATGACAAAAATACGCAAGTTTCCGTCGGTCGGAGATTTGTTGATGATGTTGCTGCTCTTTTGCTTGTCGCAGCTGCTTATTGGCTCGTTGCTGGGTGCGGTGGGTGTTGTTGCACCTGCGACCTCGGCAATAGATGCGGTCGATATCGAGACATATATGAACGAGCAACTCGCACTTGGTCGCTATACGGCATTGGTCTATCCGCTGCTGATGCTCTCGTCGATTGCGATTTTGTGGCTCTATGTTCGTCTGCGAGGGGGTAGAAGGGCAATCCGTATTCGTCACTCCGCTTCGGGCTTCAACCCTACGGTGGTGCTCGTGGGTGTGCTATGGCTCTTCTCGTCGCAGATAATTCTAGAACCGCTGGTGTCGCTATTGCCCGAGAATCCGAGTCAAGGACTCGGCAGAGGTGCGTGGGCGTGTTTTACCTCAGTATTTACGGCTGCCGTATCGGAGGAGTTGCTGTGTCGTGGTCTTATCTTCGAGACGCTCCATAAGCGCTGGGGCGTCAAGACCTCAATTCTCTTCTCCTCGCTCTTCTTTGGTTTTATTCACTTTGACCTCGCTACGGCAATTATTGCATTGGTGGCAGGTGTGATTTTCGGAGTCTTGTATGTGCGAACATCTTCGCTCTATACCACAATTATTATCCACGCCATAAACAACGCATTTGCCTTTGCACTGATTAGCTTTGGCGTGGGCGATGTCTCGTTCAGAGAGGTCGTTGGCGGTGGGCTCTTGTACTACATCCTCTATGGTGTTGCCGTTGCGATATTTTTGACTTGCAGCGTGGAGACCTATCTCAAAGTTTTTAGAGCGAAAAAAAGTTGATGACAAAGGGTATGAAAAAACGGGTATTTTTGACAGGCGCAACAGGCGTTATGGGCACGGCAACCTTGAATGAGTTGCTCTCTCGTGGCGATAAATTCGATATTACGGTGTTGGTGCGTGACACCAAGCGCAATC
>JAFVVS010000104.1 GCA_017502025.1 Alistipes sp.
CACGCCAAGAAGATTGCCGTCTTCGTGGATGAACTTCTCAGAGAGTGCGGTGTGGCAGCCGACGACTTGGATGCGGTGGCGGTAAGTAAAGGACCTGGTTCTTACACAGGTCTGCGCATTGGCGTGTCGTTCGCAAAGGGTCTATGCTACGGACAAAATATTCCGCTTGTGGCGGTAGGCTCGCTCGACTCGTTGGTCGAGGTGGCTCGTGAGGACTTCGAGGCGGGAATTATCGATGTTGAGAATTGGAGCGAGGCAATCCTCTGCCCAATGATTGACGCACGCCGTATGGAGGTCTATACGCAGACTTTCAACTCGGAGGGCGTGGCGCAGAGCGATGTCGAGGCGAAGATTATCGATGCGGAGAGCTTCTCGGCAGAGCGCAACGGCAAGCCGTTTGTGATTTTCGGCAGTGGAGCAAAGAAGTGTGCAGAGGTGTTGGAGGGTGCAACTCTTATCGAGGTTGTTCCGTCAGCACGAGGTATGGCACGCCTTGCAGAAAAGGCCTTTGCCGAGGGAAAAACCGAGGATGTCGCCTACTTCGAGCCGTTCTACCTCAAAGACTTTGTGGTTGGCACAGCGAAGAAGTCGCTGCTCGAAAGGGTGATGAAATAGAATAGGCGCAAAAGAGAAGTGAATTTAGGGAACTTAATGAGTTTAGAGAGTTTAGCGATTGCGCCTACTCCTTAAATTCTCTAATCTCCCTAATTTCTCTAAAAATAAAAGCCAATGGCTAAAAACACTAACGCCCTTAACGCCCCTAACGCCTCTAAACACTTTGGCTGCAAAGGGCAACAACATAAAGGAACAAAACAAACAAAACAATAAAAACCAAAAATTATGTCAGAATTTATCTATCAGGAGCCGCTCCCAATTGAGCGTGACAACACAGAGTATCGTCTTTTGACGAAGGATTATGTGAAGGTCGTAGAGTGCGACGGTCGCAAGATTTTGAAGGTCGATCCAAAGGGTATCGAGCTTCTCGCAAAGGAGGCTTACACCGATGTATCGTTCTACCTCCGTTCGGCACACTTGCAGAAGTTGAACAACATCTTGAATGACCCGGAGGCAACCGACAACGACAAGTTCGTAGCATACACAATGCTTATGAACTCGTGCGTAGCAGCCGAGGGTGAGTTGCCAACTTGCCAGGATACAGGTACTGCAATCTGCGTAGCTCACAAGGGCGAGGATGTTTGGACAGGTGCCGAGGATGCAGAGTATATCTCTCGTGGTGTCTACGAGACCTACAAGGAGCGCAATCTCCGCTACTCGCAGGTTGTGCCTATCACTATGACCGATGAGCACAACAGCGGCACTAACCTCCCTGCGCAGATCGACATCTATGGCGGTCATCCGGGTATGGAGTACGACTTCCTCTTCCTCACCAAGGGTGGTGGCTCGGCAAATAAGACCTTCCTCTATCAGCAGACCAAGGCACTCTTGAACGAGGAGTCGCTCGTAAAGTTCTTCAAGGAGCATATCAAGGACCTCGGTACTTCGGCTTGCCCACCATACCACCTCGCAGTCTGCATCGGTGGTACTTCGGCAGAGATGTGCCTCGCAACCGTAAAGAAGGCTTCGGCAGGCTACCTCGACGAGCTCCCAACATCGGGCAACGAGGGTGGCCGTTGCTTCCGTGACTTGGAGTGGGAGGAGAAGATCCTCAAAATCTGCCAGGAGATGGGTATCGGCGCACAGTTCGGCGGTAAGTACCTTGTACACGATGTTCGTGTAATTCGTGCTCCACGCCACGCCGCTTCTTGCCCTGTTGCTATCGGCGTAAGCTGCTCGGCAGACCGCAATATCAAGGGTAAGATTACCCCTGAGGGAATCTTCGTAGAGCAGTTGGAGAAGAATCCTGCACGCTTCCTTCCTGCTGAGGCACCTGCAATGTCGCCAGCCGTAGATATCGACCTCGACGAGGGTATGGATAAGGTTCGTGAGACCCTCTCCAAGTATCCAATCAAGACTCGTCTTAACTTGAAGGGCACTCTTATCGTGGCTCGTGATATCGCTCACGCACGCATCAAGCAGATGCTCGACAATGGCGAGCCAATGCCTGAGTACTTCAAGAATCACCCTGTATACTACGCAGGTCCTGCAAAGACCCCTGCTGGCTACGCATCGGGATCATTTGGCCCAACCACCGCAGGTCGTATGGACTCTTATGTAGATCTCTTCCAGAAGCACGGTGGCTCTATGGTTATGGTAGCAAAGGGAAACCGTTCAAAGGATGTTACCGATGCTTGCCAGGCAAATGGTGGCTTCTACCTCGGCTCTATCGGTGGTCCTGCTGCAATCCTCGCTAAGAACTCTATCAAGTCTGTTGAGGTTGTAGACTTCCCAGAGCTCGGTATGGAGGCTGTTCGCAAGATTTATGTGGAGAATTTCCCAGCCTTCATCATCGTAGATGATAAGGGCAACGACTTCTTCGCAGAGTTCGCACACTAAAAATTGTTCTGAGCGGTGAATTTTGCACCTTACTTCGGTCGCTGAGTTGCTCACATACGCCCAAGTATGCTGCGCACTCAGCGCCTTGTAACGCACAAAATTCCCTCGCTCATAAGCAATTTTAGGGTTGTGGTGCTTGGTACAAAAATAATCTCACCACCTCCGATTTTGAATAAGGGGAGGCTTATGCGCAATTTTAGGGTTGCTTGTAGCGTTAGTATAGAGTGAAATTAGGGAGATTAGTGAGTTTAGGGAGAGATCTCTAAACTCCCTAAATTCTCTAAATTCCCTAAACTCATTTAGAATTAAAGAAATTTTTAATTCTTAATTTTTAATTTTTAATTTATAGCAATGTCATTGCTGAGAAAGGTACTGACTTTACTTGTTGCACTCTGCTCTGTCTTTGTGGTGTGGGCAGAGGAGCAGGTGTCGTTTTCGCTCAATGCGCCGATGATTACATCGGTGGGCGAGGCGTTTCGTATCGAGTTCGAGCTCAATGCCAAGCCCGATAGTGACTCCTTTGTGCCGCCTTCATTCGAGAATTTCGATGTTGTGGCAGGTCCTTCGGTGTCGCAGGGTAGTTCGGTGCAGATTATAAATGGCGAGATGACCAAGAGCATAAGTTATGCCATAACCTATGTGCTCATACCGCAGAAGGCGGGTACTTTCTCGATTGATCCTGCAACGATAGCTGTCAAAAAGAGGAGCTACACCACGCAGCGCACAGCAATAGAGGTGCGTGATGGTGCGCAGAGCGGCTCGGCACAACAAGACAATAACCGCCCACAAAGCGAGTCAGCAGAGAGTCGTGCCAATCGTACAATCGAGAAGGATGACCTTCTCCTTCGCCTCGAATTATCGTCGAAATCGGTATACAAGGGCGAGCCGGTGCGTGCAATTCTCAAACTTTATAGCCGTGTAAATATCGCCGGCTCCGACTCGTCGAAGATGCCGGCATTCAATGGCTTTTGGAGTCAGCAGGTCGATATCGAGCAGGGCCCATTCCGTGAGACCTTCAATGGTAAAGTCTACGAAACCTACAACATAGCCGAGTATCTGCTCTACCCTCAGCAGGGTGGTACGCTCACCATCGAGCCGGCGGAATTGACCGTTATAGCGCAGGTTGTGGTGCAGTCCAATCGTGGTTTTGACCCATTCTTCGGTGGCGGACACGAGGTCTATAATGTGCGCCGACCGCTGAAAACACCTGCCGTGAAGGTGCAGGTCAAGGAGTTCCCTGTCGGAGCTCCCGCATCGTTTGCGGGTGCGGTGGGTCGCTACACAATGTCGCATCGTCTCTCCTCGGCAGAGATTGCAGCTAACTCGGCCGCAACACTCCAACTCACCATTTCGGGTAGCGGAAACTTGAACTTCCTCTCGGCACCGACCCTCTCGTTGCCTTCGTCGTTCGAGTTGTACGATGTAAAGAGCGAGGAGAAAATCGAGACCAACGCCTCGGGTAGTGTAGGTTATCGCCGTTTCGACTATCCGTTTATCGTGCGTGCCGAGGGCGACTACGAGATTGCGCCTGTCGAGTTCTCATACTTCGATTTGGCTCAGAAAAAGTATATAACCCTCTCGACACCGCCTTTGAAGATGGTGGTAACACCCGACCAAAATGCAACTGCTCAACCACAGCAGACGGTGGGCATAAAGCGTGAGGATGTGCGCCTTTTGGGCGAGGATATCCGCTTCATAAAACTTGGTGCGCCGGCTTTGCGTTCGGTGGTGGCTCCGTTGGCACTCTCACCAATCTATTGGGCAGCGATAGTAGCGATGTTGCTGGTTGCGGTGGTGGCATACTTCATTATCCGCAAGCATATCAGCGACAACCGCAATGTGGTGCTTGTCAAGGGTAAGCGAGCCAACAAAATGGCAATCAAGCGTTTCCGCATAGCCGAAAAGTATATGCGTGAGCAGGATCGCAGAGCCTTCTACGAGGAGATGTTGCGTGGTTTGTGGGGCTACTTGGGCGACAAGTTCAATATCCCTGTCGCCGACCTCACCCGAGAGGTTGTGCGTGCGGAGTTGAGTCGTCGTGGAGCATCGGCAGAGGCGGAGAATATAGTTGCCGTAATTGCTCGATGCGAGGAGGCTCAATACTCGCCATCTTCGTCGGGCGAGATGAACGACATCTACGAAGAGGGTGTCGATGCGGTATCGAAAATAGAGTCGGCAATTAAAAAGTAGTGGCCATGAAGAGATTTTTGTTATATAGTTTGTTGCTCCTTGTGTCGTTGTCGGCAAGTGCTTCCGTAGATCGTTGGGAGGCGGGAAATAAGGCCTACATCGAGGGCAACTACGACAAGGCGATAGAGGAGTACAGTGCCATTCTCGAAGGTGGTGAGTACTCTATGAAGTTGTACTACAACTTGGCGAATGCCTACTTCAAAACGGGAGCAATCGGCAAGTCGATACTCTACTACAACAAGGCGTTGCGCATAGCCCCTTCGCAGGAGGATATACGCCATAACCTCGCTATTGCCGAGGCGCAAACCAAAGATAGAATTGCCGTAATTCCCGAGTTCTTCCTAAATCGTTGGTTGCGTACCGTGCGCAACTCGATGAGTTGCACGGCGTGGAGCGTTTTGTCACTTGTGGCGTTTGGTGTGTTGCTTGCCTTTGCGTTGCTCTTTTTGCTTGCATCGCACTTGCGTTGGCGCAAGATGGGCTTCTATGGTGCAATGTTCGCATTTCTGCTCTTTGTGGCAATGACCTCATTTGCCGTATCGGCTCGCAACGATATGCTCCAACACGAAGAGGCGATTGTTATGGGCTCGGCAATCTCGGTAAAGAGTTCGCCCGACCGCTCGGCAACAGACCTTTTCGTTCTGCACGAGGGCACAAAGGTTAAGGTGTTGTCCGAGGTCGATGAGTGGCGTGAGATCGCCATTGCCGACGGCAAGAAGGGCTGGACCGAGCGCAAAAATATAGAAGAGATTTAGTAAAGATAGGAGTTAGGAGATAGGAGATAGGAGATAGGAGATATTTTGTATTTTCTTTCGTCTCTCGTCTCTCGTCTTTCGTCTAAAATAAGATTTATGTCAAAACTTTTAGATAATGTAGTTGGAGAGCTCTCTCGCCTTCCGGGTATTGGTCGCAGAACGGCTTTGCGTTTGGCGATGCATATTCTGCGAATGGACGAGGAGGATGTTGTGTCGATGGGCGAGTCGCTTATCGACTTCCGCACCAAGATTTGCCGATGTGCCAAGTGCAACAACCTCTCCGATACCGAAATATGCGATGTTTGTGCCGACGCATCTCGTGATAGAAGCACGGTTTGCGTGGTGGAACAGGTGTCAGACCTCCTATCAATTGAAAAAACCCACCAATATCGTGGCGTATATAGCGTTTTGGGTGGCGTGATTTCGCCAATGCAGGGCATTGCGCCGTCGGATTTGCGCATCGATTTATTGCTCGACCGCATCGCTATGGGCGAGGTCAAGGAGGTTATTATCGCTATCTCGGCATCGGTCGAGGGCGAAACCACAATGTTCTATCTGATGAACTGCCTCAAACGCTTCCCTCACTTGAAGGTTACGACCATAGCCCGAGGTATCGGCTTTGGCGATGAGTTGGAGTATGTTGATGAATTGACCATTACACAGGCGTTGATGAATCGTCGTGAGATTTCAAAACAATAATAAATATATAAGTATTATGAAGAAGTTATTAGCAGTTATGTTGGCTGCCGCTTTGGCGGTAGGATGTTGTTCAACTTGCCGTATGCGAGTTAAGAATGCTAAGCCGTTGGAGGGTACCGTATGGCACCTCACAAAGATTGGTGGAGAGAGCCTTACTCTCCCTGCCGATGAGTTCAATATCATTCTCAACGAGAATGGCCTTGGCGGTCGTGGTGCTTGCAACAGCCTTCTCGGTCAGTATGCAACAGGTGATAAGTTCGCTTTGCGCTTCTCTCACCTCGGCTCTACCAAGATGCTCTGCCCTCACAACGAGCAGTTGGAGAATCGTTTGACCCAAATTCTCTCCAAAACCACTCACTACGACATCGACTACGATATGTTGATGTTGATGCAGAATGGTACTGTGTTAGCGGTATTCAAAGCCCAGGAGGCAAGCAAATAAAAGGCGAAATTCTGCGTTACGCTCCTCCTCGAAATCCTCATTTACAATTAGTAAACTGCGGTTTCTCGGAGTTCGCAAGCCTTGAATTTCATCCTTTTATTTGCTTGCAGGGCGTAAGGCGAAAATATGCGTTAAAAAACAGTAGCGACCGATGATTCGGTCGCTACTGTTTTTAGTGTGTAAATACCTTACCGTGTTGCTTCTCCTGCTTCTCGTATTTGAGGCGTGAGGAGGTCGGATATTTCAACTTGTCGAACTCGGCTACGGCATTGCGGATGTCGGTTAGGAGCATATCCGCCATATCACGAGTAAAGCCTTGGCGCACAACCACTCGCATAACCACCATATCCTCGATGTTCTTCGGCATTGTGTATGCCGGAACCATCCAACCACTTTGTTGAAGTACTGCTTGCAAGTCATATAGAGTCCATTTTGCTGTCTTGTCGTACTCAGGGTTCATATACCAGATGAAGAGCGGATTGTCGAGCTTCTCGACATAGTTCTTGAAGCACTTCATCTTGCCAATCTGCTCGTGGCAGTAGCAGGCGATATCCATCGACTCCTGCTGAATCTGCTTGTAACCCTCGAAACCGTAGCGGATAAAGTTGTAGTACTGACCCAAGATCTGCGCCGCAGGGCGAGAGAAGTTCAAACCTACCTGTGTGATGTTTGCACCCAAGTAATTGACACTGAACGACATCTCGTCGGGCAGACACTTCTTGTCACGCCAAACAACCCATCCCAAACCCGGATAAACTAAGCCATATTTGTGTCCCGAGGTAGAGATTGAATATACCCACTTCAAGCGGAAATCCCACTTAAATTCGGGCTTCAAGAATGGCAGAATAAAACCACCCGAAGCGGCATCGACATGGATGGCAACCTCGTAACCCGTCTTCTTGTTGAAGGCGTCGAGCTCCTTGTCGAGAGCCTCGATGTCGTCATTCAGACCTGTCCAGGTAACACCTGCGATAGGCACTACGCAGATGGTGTTCTCGTCGCACATCGCCACCGCCTGCTTGGCATCGAGCGACGGATGCTCCAACGACAACGGCACCTCACGCATCTCTACGCTCCAAAGCTGGGCGAACTTCTCCCATACAACCTGATAAGCGGAGCTCAATACGATATTTGGCTTGTCGCACGGCTTGCCCTCCTTCTTGCGGCGAGCCTTCCAGCGTAGGAGTGCCGCCACACCACCGAGCATACACGCCTCCGACGAGCCGATACCGAGCGCACCCGCCTTCCACTCCGCCTTCTCGGGCGAATTCCAAAGGTTTGCGATGATGTTGATGCAACGACCGCACATAACCGCTACACGAGGGTATTCCGTCTCGTCGATGTAGTTGATATTCACCGCCTCGTTCATCAACTTTGTGGCATACTCATCCATATAGGTCGTAACGAATGTTGCGAGGTTAAGGCGAGGTTGCGTCTGCGGATAGGTCTCATCCTTGACCATCTTGTACGCCACATGTGGCGAGGTTGGCGACTGTGGAATCTTGTCGGTTGGTGCTGCCACAAGGCGTGCATCGTGAATGGTTGTACAATTTTTCTCTTTCATAACTATACTTTTTGAAATTTTAAGGTTATACAGTGGCAAAACCTCGCATAAACTATACCATAAATATCGTTCTATCCACCAAATTTTTCGGTTGCCAAAGCATAGCGATTGCATATATTTGCGAATATGGATAAGTTGTACTATCTTTGTGCTACTGAAATCTAAATATTCAATTGCAAATGTTTAATAAAGTTGCAAAGTTGGGCAGAAGGTGTTTTTCTGCCATTGCGATATTGTCGGTATTGCTCTTTGTCGGTGCTTGTGTCGATAACGGAACGAGCGATGAGGGTGGTGCCGATTTCACCGAGAAGGAGGCGACGGAGGTCTGCTTCACAAATTCACAAATCTACTATCTCGGCGACACAGCGAGAGAGCAGTCGTTCGACATCTGGCAGATTAAGTTCTACACCGATATGGAGATTGATGAGTTGGGCAACCCGATAGGTCCCGGCTCGGTTATGCAGTTGGTGTTGAATACCCCTTACGAGGAGTCGCAGACTCCAAATATCGAGCAACTCGAAGGGGTATATATCGCCCAGAGCAA
Organism: Alistipes sp.; assembly: GCA_017502025.1. Taxonomy (GTDB): domain Bacteria; phylum Bacteroidota; class Bacteroidia; order Bacteroidales; family Rikenellaceae; genus Alistipes. The sequence continues at coordinate 8,649 of JAFVVS010000104.1, forward strand.
TTCGGGTGACTTCTCGCCTTTCACCTTTATATATGGCTACCTCGACATCCTCGAACTTCCCGATGGTCGTCACGAGTTGCCCGATGGTACATTCTACGCCTCGCTTCCCGAAGGCTCGAAGCAGATGAATATCGACCTCTTGGATGACGGCAAGTTGGAGATTGTGAACAATGCCGACGGCACAACCACAATCAAGGGTACGCTCGTGGGTAAGCAGTGCCGCAAGCGCAACTTCGTGTGGCGTGGCGTGGTGGATGCGAAGTCGGAGGTTACGCAGGAGGTGCCAAATTCGACTATCAAGTCGGATATCCAAATCGAAAACCTCACTCAGGCGTTGATGCAGGATAAGGGCGATAACTTCTATCTCCGAGATGAGAGTTACCGAGATATCCTGATTTTCCTTGCCGAGGAGAGTATCTCGTTCGAGTGGGGTAAGCCTGTGGGTACGGGCGATGTGTTGCGCCTCGAACTGCTTGTGCCGTGGGCTACAAATATCAAGGAGGGCGACGGTATTCCGGCAGGAACATATCAGATGATGCAACGAAATGTCGATACCTCGTTCGACAAAGAGTCTATTGTGCCGTTCCGTGCGATATCGGGCTTGCCAAACCGCTTTGTGTCGCCATATTGGGCGGGCTCGTGGTATGTGAGTTATGTCGATGGCGTGTGGGGTGAGCACTACGCCCGCATTGACGGCGGAACAATAACCGTGGAGCGTGGCGCAGATGGCTCGCACCGCTTCATCTGCAACTTGCAGGATTGCTCCTCGCCTACATTCTCGGTAACGACCGACACAACAATCGCAAACGATAAAATAATAATTTACTAATATAACTATGAAGAGATTTTTTACACCTGTTTTGCTCGTTGTTATGGCTCTCTTTGCTGTGGCGTGCGAGCCCGACAACAATAACGGTGGCAATGGCGATAAGGAGTTGCCTGTAAATAGCTATTGGATTTTCGGAGAGCCGACCTCGTTGCAGAGTGTGGCGTTGGATATGCTCGATGAGAATATCTACATCGTGGCTTCGCCTACCGCAAACCTCGCTACTGCCGAGGAGATTCTCGGAAGCGAGGAGTATATCTTCGTGGCGGTTAGTCCGATTTTGGTAGGCAAGGAGTTCGACCTCAAAACCGAGTCGTCACTCTACACAATTATGTCAACCCTTGGTGGCGCACCTCTCAAAGAGGTTACACCCGAGAGTAATAGCGAGGTGAAGGCAGGTACGGCAAAATTCACCTACGAGGGTGGTGTAGCGGTAGTAAAGGCGGAGATAACCCTTGCAAACGACAGGGTGTTCAAGTTGCACCTCTCGGCAGAGAAGGAGGTTGTGGTTAATGATAATATTATCGCTCGTGGCGATGAGGAAAAGCCACTCCGTGCAGCATTTTACGACGAGGGCGACTTCTCGACAACGCTCTACTTTACCCCTGCGGGCGTGGAGTACTTCGACGAGTTGGAAATCGCTTCGTGGTACATCTATTTGGGCGTGTCGAACGACTATCTCGACGGCAAGGCGCACTCGCTTACCGAGATGGGTGGCTCGTCAAGCTTCGAGTTTGGCGTTATTGACAATGTTTCGAGTTCGAAAACTATCGAGATTATGGCCGGCTATCTGCGTGGTGGCTCGGGCAACTTTACCATAAGCAAGAGTGGCGACGGCTCCTACAATGCTAATATCGCAATCAAGATTTTGGGCGTTCAGTATGTAGTTGAGTTCGAGGGCGAGTGCCTTTCGGTAGACTATGCTCCCGAGAAGAAGATCAACTTCTTCGACTATAAGGGTAGCGAGTGCCAGACCCTCTCGGCTACGCTCACCAAGGGCGAGTCGGTTTGGAGTGTCGAGGTTGCTCTGTCGAATGGCAAGAGCGTGGTGCTGAATGCTCCACAGGAGTTCTTCAATACGGGCGATGGCGGTCGAGGCTTCTCGCAGAGCAAGGATTTTACGGTGGAGTACAACGGCACGGTTTATAGCAAGGCGAACGGCTATTCGGGCACAATTATCTCTGCCTACGATGCTGCGACCAACAATCTGGCGTTGGAGTTCTTCAATAATAGCGATGTGAAATTCAACTACACAGGCGTAGTTGAGGTTAAATAGTTGCGCTTATGTTCAAGTGGACAAATATAGTGGCTCTTGTCGCAACGCTCCTACTCGCTGTGGGGTGTGTAGCAGGCGAGAATGGTGGCGAGCAGAGTGGCGGTAGTAAATATGGCACTCTCCAACTTGGAGAGGAGCAGATACCGATAAACTTTGTGCAGACCAGCGATAGCGAGGATATGCTTTTGGTGGTTTTGTCGCCATTGACCGATAAGTCGCATCTTACGACCAATGCGATTATTGGCGTGAAGAGTGCTTTGTTGGGCAAGGAGTTAGATGTCGAATATCTCTACTGCAACGACGACTATATCGTTGTCTATGAGGATCCGCAGTGCTACTATGCGCCGTTCCGCCCGCTCAAAAGCGGAAAGATTACGATGCGAAAGGGTGGCGATAGCGTAGGCGTGGATGTCGATGTGGTACTCTTCGACGGAACACCGCTGCGATACAAAAACGAAGCACTACCTATCAATTAAATAGTAGCGTGTCCAAATCTCTTGGACACGCTACTATTTTAACTCTCAATTCTCAATCTTTCTCGATTGTAATCGAGAAGATAAGGTCGCCAGGGCGGATATCGTCAATCACATCCTCGCCCTCTACCACCTTGCCAAAGCAGGTGTGAACACCATCGAGGTGCTGGGTATTGCGACGGTTGTGGCAGATGAAGAACTGCGAGCCACCGGTATCCTTGCCACGATGCGCCATCGAGAGCACACCTCGGTCGTGGTACTGACGCTCGGCATCGGTCTCGCACGGAATAGTCCAACCAGGACCACCTGCGCCATTGCCGATAGGGCAACCGCCCTGAATTACAAACTCGGGAATCACACGGTGGAAGGTCAAGCCGTCGTAGAAGCGTGACTCTGCCAACTTAATAAAATTCTCAACTGTGATAGGAGTCTCCTTCTCGTAGAGCTCCACCTTCATATCGCCCTTCTCGGTCGAAATAATTGCGTAAGTCATAGTTTTATCTCTTTTTTGTTAGTCCAATTTAAGAAAATTGTTCTGATTGGTAAATTTTGCACAATGCTGCGGTCTCTAAACTCCTCACATACGCCAAGTATGCTGCGGGTTTATCGCCTTGCCTTGCACAAAATTTCCTCAATCATCTCCAATTTTGAATGAATGGCTGAGAAATAATTCTCATTTCTCAATTAGAGTTTGCGGATCTCTGCAAACTCTTTCAGTTGTGCGACGAGCTTTGGGAGTCCGACTGCTGCACGCTCCTTCTTGTGGAAAATCTTGTTGCGCAAGAACGGAATCTTTGGCACCGACGGATCGACCACATAAATCGGTACATCGTTGTTC
>JAFVVS010000105.1 GCA_017502025.1 Alistipes sp.
AAAAAAGGGTAAAGTATCGACATTCCCCCTAAATCCCCCATTGACCTTCGGTCTTCCTCCTTCGCACCTCGGCATAGTATGCAAGCACACTCTGCTCTCGGTTTGGCGTCGGTTGATAATGTGGGACTTGGTCCTCCTTCGGAGGAAAATCTGTCCAAAGTCGTCTGATGACGAATAAAAAAGGGTAATTCCATCTAAAAAAGTTTTCCGTTTTCCGCTTTCCGTTTTCCGTTTTATTTTGTATCTTTGCGCAATTAGTATAAAATATAAGTAACGACTTAAAGTTATGCAAAAATCTATGACCGGCTTCGGTAAGTCCGAGGTCGTTGTAAATGGCAAGACAATTACGGCGGAGATTCGTTCGCTCAACTCCAAACAACTCGATTTGGGCATCAAAACCCCTGCCGCTTATCGTGAACTCGAAAACGAAATTCGCTCACTCGTGTCGAAGCGTGTGGTGCGTGGTAAGGTCGATATGATGATTTCGGTCGCTTCAAACGAGGTTGCAACCGCTTCTCGCATCGACAAGCCCCTCTTCGCTGCCTATATCAAGCAGATGAACGAGGCGTTGGCATACGCAGGTGTGCAGGTCGATTACGAGGCTATTATCCCTACGGTTATGAAGATGCCGAATGTTATTCAGACTGACACTGCGGAGGCTTCCGACGATGAGAAGGCTGCAATTATGACCGCCGTGGAGGGTGCTATCGATAAGCTCGATGCCTTCCGCAAGCAGGAGGGCGCAATCCTTATTGCCGACCTGTTGCGCCGAGTGGATTTGATTGAGCAGATGCGCAACGAGATCATCCCATTCGAGGCCTCTCGTGCCGAGGCGGTGCGCCAGCGTATTCGTGAGGGCATTGAAAAATTGGGCGTAGAGGTGGACAACAACCGTTTGGAGCAGGAGATGATTTTCTATATCGAGAAGCTCGACATCACTGAAGAGAAGGTACGACTCGAAAACCACTGCAAATACTTCCGTGAGGTGGCTCACAACGAGGAGCAGGCTGGTCGCAAACTCGGCTTCATTGCACAGGAGATGGGCCGTGAGATCAACACCACCGGCTCGAAGGCCAACCAGCACGACATTCAGAAGTTGGTCGTAAAGATGAAAGACGAACTCGAAAAGATTAAGGAGCAAGTGCTTAACATTTTGTAATGCAGAATGCAGAATGCAAAATGCAAAATGTAAGATTGTCAATTTGAGAAAGTTATGAACGGAAAACTAATTATATTCTCAGCACCAAGTGGCTCGGGTAAGACCACTATTGTGCGTGAACTGCTGAAACACTATCCGCAGTTTGAGTTCTCGATTTCGGCAACCTCACGTGCGCCACGAGGTGTGGAGCAGAATGGGGTAGACTACTACTTCCTCACACCGGAGGAGTTTGCAGTCAAAGTCGCATCGGAGAGCTTTGTCGAGTGGGAGGAGGTATATGCTGGTACCTGCTACGGAACGCTCAAAAGCGAGATGGAGCGCATCTGGGCGAAGGGTAATGTTATCATTTTCGATGTCGATGTGATGGGTGGCATCAACCTCAAAAAGATTTTTGGCGAGGCGGCTTGTTCAATCTTTATTATGCCGCCATCGGTGGAGGAGTTGCAGAAGCGATTGGAAGGTCGTGGCACCGATGCACCGGAGGTTATCGCCAAGCGAGTAGCAAAGGCGGAGTTCGAGATATCGAAGTCGCCAGAGTTCGACCACAAGGTCATCAATGACGACCTCGCCACTGCCGTAGCCGACACCCGTGCAATTATTGACGCATTCTTGAATGAATAAATACCTTTAATTGTCAATTTTCAATTATCAATTGTCAATTTGAAATGCGAAGCATTTTACTCTATTTCGGCTCGTTCAACCCTATCCACAAGGGACATATCGCCCTCGCAGAGTGGGTGGTAGAGCAGGGATTGTGCGATGAACTTATCTTCATCGTGTCGCCCCAAAACCCATTGAAGGAGCAACAGGAGTTGGCTCCCGAATTTTCTCGCTATGAGATGTGCGAAATGGCGTGCCAATCGTCACGCTATCCCGATAGGATAAAGGTCTCGGCGGTGGAGTTTGTGTTGGAGAAGCCGTCATACACCATAAATACACTGCGCTATCTGCGTGAGAACTTCGGCTCGGAGATGCAGTTTTCGATACTGCTCGGAGCCGATAATATCGAAAATTTCGACAAGTGGCGTGAGTACAAGGAGATTTTGCGTGACTATCCGCTACTGGTCTATCCTCGTGAGGGTTACTCGGTAGAGAAATTTGCCGACAAGATTAAATTCTTGGCAGATGCACCGCTCTTCGACTTTGCCGCTACCGACATACGCAAGGCGATTGCCGAGGGCGTGAATTTCAGAGATAAGTTGAGCGCAGAGGTCGCTCATTACATAATACAGAATCATTTGTACAAATAATATGGAAAAACTTAAAATAGCACTTTTGGCAGGAGGCGACTCCTCGGAGCGTGAGATTGCGCTCAATAGTGCGCACCAAATTAGCGAGGCTCTAGATGCAGAGAAGTACGATGTGAAGGTTATCGACCTCCACCACCGCAGCTGGGCATACACTGCGCCAAATGGCAAAAAATACGAGGTCGATAAGAACGACTTTTCGCTCACGGTAGAGGGCGAGCGCACCGAGTTTGAGTATGCGCTGATAATCATTCACGGCACACCTGGCGAGGACGGCAAGTTGCAGGGCTACCTCGATATGATGGGTATTCCATACTCTTCGTGTTCGCAGGTTAGCTCGACCATAACTTTCGACAAGGTTTCGACCAAGCGAGCAGTTGCCGAGCGAGGAATAAATGTGGCACGAGAGGTATTCTTGCATAAGGGCGAAGCCTACTCGGCAGAGGCTATTGCCGAGGAGTTGGGCTTGCCGTTGTTTGTGAAGCCTAATGCCAGCGGATCGAGCTTTGGCGTAACCCGAGTTACCGAGGTGAAGCAGATTGAGGAGGCTGTGCGATTGGCATTTACCGAGAGTAACGAGGTGTTGATCGAGGAGTGCATCACAGGTCGTGAGTTCGGCTGTGGCGTGCTTATCACAAAGAATAAGAGACTTGTTTTGCCAATTACGGAGATTGTGTCGAAGAAGGCATTTTTCGATTATGAGGCGAAATATACCGAGGGTATGAGCGACGAGATTACCCCGGCACCAATCTCGGAGGAGTGGAGCGAGATGATTGGAGATGCGGCGGTCGAGGCATACAAGGCGTGCCGTTGCCGTGGCATTGTCCGCATTGACTTTATCGTTACCGAGGAGGGCAAGGCGTACCTTATCGAGGTAAACTCTATCCCCGGAATGTCGAGTGGCAGCATCGTGCCAAAACAAGCCCGCACGGCAGGTATCTCGCTCGGCGAGCTGTATGATTTGGTAATTGAAGATACAAAGCGATGATTGAGATCGAAGGAAAAATAGTTAGTGCCGACCTTTTGACCGAGAAGTTTGCGTGCGATTTGTCGCAGTGCAAAGGGGCGTGTTGCATCGAGGGCGATGCAGGTGCGCCACTCGAAATCGAGGAGGTCGATATCCTCGAAGAGGAGTACGAGAATTACAAGCCCTATATGACTCCCGAAGGCATTAAAGCCGTTGAAGAGCAGGGCTTTATGGTGGTGGATAGCGATGGCGACTACACCACACCGCTCATAAATGGTGGCGAGTGCGCCTTTACCTGCTACGACGAGAATGGCGTGGCGTTGTGTGCCATAGATAAGGCCTACCGTGAGGGTAAATGTGGCTTTCAGAAGCCTATTTCGTGCCACCTCTACCCAATTCGTGTGCTGAAATTCCGCAACGGTGGCGAGGGGTTGAACTACCACCGCTGGTATATCTGCAAACCTGCGTGTGAGAATGGTTGCAAACTCGGTATCCCCGTATATAAGGGGTTGCGTGAGCCTATTATTCGCAAGTGGGGCGAGGAGTTTTACAAGGCACTTGAAGCAGCGGAAGAGTTGCTTAAAATGCAAAATTCAGAACCGACGCTGCGGAGCGAGAGCAGAGGGTGCTTGCACACTATGCCGAGCCGCAAGGAGGAAAAGCCCTCGAAGAGGGGTTAATGCAAAATGCAAAATTAAAAATTTTTAAGCGCACCTCTAACGACTCTAACGCCCCTAACGACTCTAAAATCGTTGCGCCGTGATAAGGGAGAGAGTTCGCAAAATAAACGATGAAACAATTACTTACCATACTTTTTACTTGGGTTGGTGCTGCGACAGCCTTTGCCAATCCGCTTGATTCGTTGGCGATTAAGCCAATCGAGAAGTTGCAGTCGGCGATCGTGGTGGATACGCTCCCAACAGCCGATAAGCATCTATCAATCGTGCTTTTCAACGACAACTCGTGGCGATATATCCGCACAGCAGAGATTGAGGCGGACTCCACGGCTTTCACTCGTTATTGGAGCACCGAGAAGATTTCGCCCTATCGTGATTCGGTGGCGTTGTCGCAGATTCCAAGCGCAGTGCCTATCACATTGGTCGATTCGTTGCGCTCGTATCGCTATCCAGTAAAGGGTCGCATCACCTCTCGTTATGGTGTGCGTCGCAGGGTAAATCACAACGGAATAGATATTGCCGTAAAGGTGGGCGATACGATTTGCTCGGCGTTCGATGGTCGTGTTCGCTTCTCGAAGGCGACAGAAACGGGCTACGGAACACTTGTGATTATCCGCCACGACAACGGCATCGAAACCTACCACGGACACCTCTCCAAGCGATTGGTCGAGGCTGGCGACAGGGTAGTTGCAGGTCAGCCTATTGCACTCGGAGGCAACTCGGGTCGCAGTACAGGCCCACATCTCCACTTCGAGTGCCGCTATATGGGTCAGTCGTTTGACCCTGAGCGCATTATAAATTTTGCTACGGGCGATTTGCGTCGTGACCATCTACTTCTGAAACGCTCATATTTCAGCATCTACTCCAAGTACGAGCAGGATTGGAATGGCGAGAAGGTATTGGCTGATGCCGACAAGAAGGAGGCGGAGATATCGGCTGAACGCAGATACTACAAGGTGCGCAGTGGCGACTACTTGGGTAAGATTGCGGCTCGCAACCATACCACCGTTGCAGCGATTTGCCGTTTGAATGGCATTAAAGCCAACGCTATACTCCCGATTGGCAAGGTGCTAAGGGTAAAGTAAGAGTTTAATTAACAATGGCTATTTCTGCAAAAATAAGGGAGTTGCACGCATCGTTACCGCAGGGTGTAACGCTTGTTGCGGTGTCGAAATTCCACCCCGTAGAGGCCCTGAAAGAGGCATACGATGCAGGGCAACGCATCTTTGGCGAGAGCCGTGTGCAGGAGTTACTCACAAAGCACGAAACCTTGCCGAAAGATATTGAGTGGCAGATGATTGGTCACTTGCAGACCAACAAGGTGCGCCAGATTGTGCCATTCATCTCGCTCGTTCAGTCGGTCGATAGCGTGCGCCTTGCCGAGTGCATAAATCGTGAGGCGGAGCGCATTGGCAGGGTGGTAGATATCCTGCTCGAAATACATGTTGCGCAGGAGGAGAGCAAAACGGGCTGGAAATACGACGAACTCATAACATTTTTGCAGAGCGAGGAGTTCAAACGCCTGAAAAATATTCGTGTGCGTGGCGTTATGGGTATGGCAACCAACACCGACGATGAGCAGATTGTTCGTGCCGACTTCGAGCAACTTGCAAAGCACTACAACGAGTTAAAACCCCTCTTCGGTGAGGCGTTTGACACCCTTTCGATGGGTATGTCCGATGACTACAAATTGGCTATTGATTGCGGCTCTACGATGGTGCGCATCGGCTCGTCGATATTTGGAGATAGAATTTACTAAACACTATTTAATATGAAGAGATTTCTTTTGACATTTGCACTTTTGGCAGGTACGGCTACGGCATTTGCCTGCACAAACTTTATCGTTACGAAGGGGGCTTCGACCGATGGCTCGGTTATGGTTACCTACGCTGCCGACTCGCACCAGCTCTATGGTGCGCTATACAAGCACAACGGAGGCAAGCAGAAGGCGAAGATGCTTGCGGTAAACGAGTGGGATACAGGTCGTTATCTCGGTCTTATCGAGCAGATTCCAACCACTTATTCGACGGTGGGCAATATGAACGAGCACTCGCTCATCATCACCGAGACAACCTATGGTGGTCGCCACGAGTTGTTCGATGAGAAGGGTATTATGGACTACGGCTCGTTGATTTACATTGCATTGCAGCGTGCCAAGACGGCTCGTGAGGCGATTGCCGTAATTGCAGAGTTGGCAAACAAGTATGGCTACGCATCTTCGGGCGAGTCGTTCTCGATTGCCGACAAGAACGAGGCGTGGATTATGGAGCTTATCGGTAAGGGCTCGAAGCTCGACGAAAAGGGCAATAACCTCCGCAAGGGTATCGTATGGGTTGCACGCCGTATTCCTGACGGATATGTTTCGGGACACGCAAACCAGGCCCGTATCACCACCTTCCCTCTCAACGACAAGGAGAACTGCCTCTACTCGGAGGATGTAATCTCGTTTGCTCGTGAGATGGGCTACTTCAACGGCAAAGACGAGGAGTTCTCGTTCTGCGATGCCTACGCTCCTGCCGACTTTGGTGCGTTGCGTGGTTGTGAGGCTCGTGTTTGGGCTTTCTTCCGCACCGTGGCAGAGGGTATGGATAAATACACCGACTACGCAATGGGGCACAACCCAAAGAACCGTATGCCATTGTGGGTTAAGCCTACGCAGAAGGTCTCGCCAAAGCAGGTGTTCGATGCTATGCGTGACCACTACGAGGGTACTCCGATGGATATGACCACCGACATTGGTGCAGGTGGTAATGAGTGTCCATATCGCTGGCGACCAATGTACTTCAAGGTGGATGGCGTGGAGTACTGCAACGAGCGTGCTACCGCAACACAGCAGACAGGTTTCTGGCTCTGCGGTCAGGCTCGTGAGGGCAAGGCGGGCATTCTCTGGTTTGGTACCGACGATGCTGCTACATCGCCTTTGACACCTATATATTGCAACACTACCGAGGTGCCTTGGTGCCTCTCGGAGGAGAATGGCTCGATGCTACACTACTCGCCAACCTCTATGTTCTGGGTTACAAACCGCATCGCCAACTTCGCATATTTGCGCTACAATGTCATCGGCAAGCGTGTGCGTGAGGAGGTTGATAAGTGGGAGAACGAAAAGTTGGCAGAGGTTGCAAAGGTGGATGCAAAGGTTGCTACGCTCTCGGCAAAGAAGGCTCAAAAGCTCCTTACCGACTACTCGACAGTGACTGCACAGGCGTTATTCGAGAAGTGGGATTCGCTCGATAAGTACCTGCTTATCAAGTATATCGACGGCAACGAGAAAGCCGAAGACAAGAAGGGATTTATCGATAACGGCAACGGCAAGAATATCCCCGACAAGATTAAGCAGTCGGGCTACTCGGAGAAGTGGAAGAGAGCCGTTGCGGAGGATAATGGCGAGGTGTTGAAAGTTGTCAACTATTAATACTACTAATATGAGGAAGATGTTTTTAGCGGCGGTATTTGCCGTTGCAGCAGTGAGCGCAGAGGCGCAAATGACATTTCCTCGCTCACACGCCGAGGATACCAAAGGGTATATGAGTGAGGCGTATTGGAACATTTGGAACGAGGAGGAGCAGGCTCGTATCGATGCCGACATTGAGAAGTATCGCAAGGCTGATGGAGAGATTGTGCTCGAAAACATCGGCCGCAAGCGTGATGTAAAGATTGAGCAGGTGTCGCACGAGTTTATCTTCGGTGCGCATATCTTCAACTTCAACCAGCTCGGCAAAACCGAGTGGAACGAGCGCTACAAGCGCAGTTATGGTGAGTTATTCAACTCGGCAACCGTGCCTTTCTATTGGAGAGAGTTCGAGTTGGAGCGAGGAAAATACCGTTTTGCAACCGAGTATCGCGATACGGAGGAGTTCTGGAACAACTGCAAGGATCCATATGAGCAGCCACATTGGCGTCGCCCATCAACCGACCAGCTTGTAGAGTTCTGCGAGCAAAAGGGTATTCGTGCTCATGGACACGTATTGGTGTGGGGTAGCCGCCTAATTCGTCCATTGTGGTACTTTGAACTCTTCAACAAGGAGGAGTTGGCCGCCCATAAGCGTCTTTTTCCGAACGAGCCAAATCGACTTCAAAGTAAAGATGTTCAGAGCGACGAATGGAAAGCTATGTCGTTTGAGGAGGTGGCTCAAACATTCCCTAACTACGCAAAAACGATGCCTCTGGTTATG
>JAFVVS010000106.1 GCA_017502025.1 Alistipes sp.
CGCTGGTCGAGCCACCACCACGGATGATCGCCACGGCATCGAACTCCTCCGAGCGCTCGGCTATGGCGTAGAGTGCCGCCACGATGCTCTCATCGCACCTCTCTCCCTGCATTGTAGCCTCGAACAACTCGGTTTCAATGCGGTAAGCACTCCTGCCCAACTCCTTCATAAAGTCCTGGTAGCCGGCCGCCGTTGCGCTCGAAATAACCGCCACTCGTTGTGCCACCAAAGGCATTGGCAACGAGCGATTTTGCTCCCACACGCCCTCCTTTTGGAGTTGCTCGATGGTCTGCTGCTTGCGACGCTCCATATCGCCTATGGTGTGCAGTGCATCAATCTGCTGAATCTGCAACGACATACCATATACAGCGTGGTGCTGAACAGTCGCCCGAAAGAGAATCTTCATACCCTTGGCAAGGCGTTGTCCGCTCTCCTGTTCGAAGCGACCTACGGTGCTCATCACCTGCGAACGCCAAATTGTCGCCCTCGCTTGCGCCTCGGTAGCCCCTGTCTTCTCGTTCTTCTCTATAAGCTCGATGTAGCAGTGCCCCGAAGCGTTGATTTTAATATCGGCAACCTCCGCACTCACCCACACCGGCAACGGCAAAGCGTCCGCCAGAGCGATTGATATTCGCCCTTGCAGCTGTGCCAGAGTGATATGTTTAACACCTTCTATCACTGCTATTTTTAGTTTTCCGCTTTCCGTTTATCGTATCACGATATACGGCTCTTTCGGCATCGCCTTTCCTCGTGGGAGTTGTACCGAGAGGATATATTCGCTCTCGACCGCTTTGCCCTGTTTGGTGGCGGGTTGCCACGCAGGGAGCGACTGCAACACTCGCAATACTCGTTTGCGGAGTTGGTGGTCGGTCGATTCGAGCTCGCTACCCAAGCGAAACGAGCCATCTGCGCCAATCGTGTAGCGTGCGACAAACCTCGCCACGCCCCAATTATCATCCCACTTCACTCGCTCCGAAACGTAGTCGGCAAGCGACTTGCCGCCCGTAAATTGAGCCTCCTTGTCGTAGCGTAGCGAGATGATGATAACGCCATTGTTCGCCCTCTCGCCATACTTCGCCACGGTAGCCTCATCAGCCACAAGGTGGTCGATATGCTCGATATTCGACTCCTCGATATGCTTCACACTCTCCATCTCCACACCATTTACGATGTACAACGGAGTTTGTGTCTGCGCCGAGGCAGACACAAAATGCAGAATGCAAAATGCAAAATGCAGAATTAAAAAATAATTCTTAATTCTCAATTCTTAATTCTCAATTAGATAAACAACGTTTATCCCAATTCTTGCTCTTTGAGTCGCTCCGCATTCTCGGCAACGATGAGGTGGTCGATGCAGTCCTGAATATCGCCGTCCATAAATGCCGACAAGTTGTAAATCGTATAGTTGATGCGGTGGTCGGTAATTCGTCCCTGCGGATAGTTGTAGGTACGAATCTTTGCCGAACGGTCACCTGTCGATACGAGTGTCTTACGCTTCGAAGCAATCTCGTCGAGGTACTTCTGGTACTCCAAGTTGAAGATTCGGGTACGCAACTCCTCAAACGCCTTCTCGGTATTCTTAATCTGCGACTTCTGGTCCTGACACTGCACGACGATACCTGTCGGAATGTGAGTGAGTCGGATAGCCGAGTAGGTGGTATTTACCGACTGACCACCAGGGCCCGAAGCACAGAAGATATCCTTGCGAATATCGTTCCACGAAACCTCGCAGTCGAACTCGTCTGCCTCGGGCAATACTGCCACCGAAGCTGCCGAGGTGTGAACACGACCCTGTGTCTCGGTCTGTGGCACACGCTGCACACGATGCACGCCCGACTCATACTTCAAAGTGCCATATACGCTGTCGCCCGTAACTTTGAGGATAACCTCCTTGTAACCACCAACAACGCCCTCCGAGAAGGAAGTTACCTCGTAACGCCAACCCTTCGACTCGATATACTTGGTGTACATACGGAACAAGTCGCCCGCAAAGAGTGCCGCCTCGTCGCCGCCTGTACCACCACGAATTTCGAGCACAGCATTCTTGCCATCCTGTGGATCCTTCGGGATAAGGAGCAACTTAATCTCCTCCTCCATCTGCTCGATTGCAGGCTCCAACTCCGAGATCTCCATACGGGCCATCTCACGGAACTCCTCATCCTTCTCGTTTGCGAGGATATCCTTTGCATCGGCCAGCGCCTGAATAGCCTTGCGGAAACGCTCCGAAGTCTCGATGATAGGCTCCAACTCCTTATACTCTTTGTTGTACTGTACAAACGACTTGACATCTGCAATCACCTCGGGGTCGGTAAGTTTCTGTCCCAACTCCTCGTACTTGATTTTCAAACCATCAAGTCGCATCAAAATTGAACTTTCTGCCATAAATATAATTTGTGAATTTAGTGAATCATACTATTTCAACTCGCTCAACCAGCGGAGCAACAGGTGTTGCCACTCCTTCTGGTAGGAGAATTTGTCGTAGTTGCCCCAGCCGTGTCCGCCCTCAGGGAAAACATACATCGCCGCCTTGACGCCATGATAGCGCAATGCTGCGTAGTACAGTGCCGAGCCTGCCGCAGGTACGGTGGTGTCGTCGTCGCTCAACAACAGAATTGTCGGAGGTGTCTGCTCGCTTGCAATCTTATCCATTGCCCACTCGTCTGCTTCGGCTTCGGTGTGCTTCTTGCCGAGCAGATTGCGGAACGAGCCACGGTGAGTATTGAAGTCGCCAGCTGTCAATACCGGATAGAACAAAATCGAGTAGTTAGGTCTATCCTCAACTGCCGGAATGTTCGATGCGCTCGCAGCGAGGTGTCCTCCTGCCGAGAAGCCCATAATACCCACCTTTGCAGGGTCCAAACCCCACTTTTTCGCCTTTTTACGCACGATACGAATAGCCTCAACCGCATCTTCGAGTGGCACCTCTTTGTGACCATTTGGCAAGCGGTATTCGAGAACGATACCCGTTATGCCATTCTTTGCGAGCCACTGCGCCATAAGGTAGCCCTCCTGATCCATCGAGAGCTTGCCGTAGCCGCCACCCGGGCAGATTACCACCGACTGTCCCGTAGCCTTCGCTTTATCGGCGTGGTAGATATACATTACCGCCTCTGTGGTGTTCACAAGGCGATGTTTAGAAGCTTCGTATGCCTCGCCTGTCAAACCGTTTGAGTGTGGAGCTTTGTCGTTGTTCCAAAGAACAATCTTCTCGTCCTGGAAGTAATCTGTTGTACGCTTCATTTCGCTCTTCTGCTGTGCTGTTGCAACCATTGTTGCCAACATTGCGGTTAGTATAAAAAGTCGTTTCATATTGTATATTATTTGTTGTTTAACTGTTCCATCCATCGTCTGAGTTGATGCTGCCAATCTTTGCCGTAACGGAAATTTTCTCGGCAAACCCAGCCGTGGCCACCCTCGGGATAGATGTGCATTGCAGCCTTCACACCGTGATGCTTCAACGCCTCGTAGTAGAGTACCGAGCTGATTGGCGGTACAGTGCCGTCGTTGTTGCTCAACAAAAGGAGCGTTGGCGGTGTAGTTGCCGTAACTCGGTTCTCCAACGAGTAGTGCTCACGCATAGCAGGCGAGTGATCCTTGCCCAAAAGATTGACGAATGTACCCTGATGCGTCATACAACTTGCACCCGAAATAACGGGGTAGAACAGCACTGTGAATGCCGGCTTCTGGGCATCCTCCGTAAATGTCGAGGTGTAAGCTGCGAGGTGTCCGCCAGCCGACGAGCCACAGATACCCACCTTCGTAGCATCTACGCCCAACTTCTTGGCGTTCTTGCGCAAATATGCCAAGCCCGCTTGTGCATCTTCGAGTGGTACCTCTTTGTGTCCGAGGTTTGGAAGTCGGTACTTTACGACCAAAGCGGTAACGCCGATGCTCTGGAAGTACTCTGCCAAGGCAAAGCCTTCGCGTTCGATGCAGACATTTCTGTAACCTCCGCCCGGAAGCACCACGACTGCCTGACCTGTGGCCTTCTCGGCATCCGCCTTGTAAAGGTAGAACACGGTCTGCGAAACATTGGCGATATGGCCAGCCTTGCTGCGGGTTTCGTCTTTCGTAATCTCGTTCGAGTGCGGAGCCTTCTTGTTGTTCCAATGCTTGACAATCTTATCTGCCTTGCACGGAATATCCACAAACACCTTTTGTGCCGAGGCGGAGAGTGCAAAGCCTACCGAAATGAGTAAAATTAGAAACTTCTTCATAGTTATTTGTTGTTTTTAGTTATTCCGAGCCAATCGAGCCAATCGAGCACTGCCGAGTGGAACTCGTCGATATTTTTGTTCATACTGTGTCCGCCCGATGGAAATATGTGCATCGAGGCCTTCACGCCGTGTTGAAGCAACGCCTTATAGTAGGCGATAGAACTGTGCGACGGCACAACTTTGTCGTCGTCGCAGAGGAGCAACAGCGTTGGCGGAGTCTGCGGTGTAACCATATTCTGCACCGACATCTCCACTGCATCCTGATAGCAGAAACGCTTGCCAAGCAGAGCCTTGTTGCAGTTTTGTGTAGAGTAGAACTCGGTGCGAGTGATTGACGGATAGAGAGGAATTGCAAATGCAGGTTTCTCCTCGTCAGGCATAGCATTCGACACCCACGCCGTGATATGACCACCTGCCGATGTGCCACAAACGCCCACCTTTGCGGGGTTTATGCCGAGGTCGGTGCGGGTACGCATATAGCGCACTGCGCCCATAGCGTCTTCGAGTGTAGCCTCGTTGTGCCCGTAGTTCGGAAGGCGATACTTTACAATCGCTGCGGTGATACCCTCCGAAGCGAGCCACTTCGCTATCGAGCCACGACCAAAACTAACATTTGTAAAGCCACCACCCGGGTAGAACACAACGGCAACACCTTTGTTCTTCTCGGGTGCAGCCTTGAATATATACAACTCGCACGACGAGGTATTTATCATTGTTCGCTTTGTGTTGCTACGCCACTGCTCATCCTTTGTTTGGTGATTCGAGTGCTTGGCGGTTGAGTTATCCCACAAGCGTACGGTCTCGTCTGCACCCTCCCACGATATGCTCTTTTGTGCCGATGCCGAGAGTGCAAGAGTAATCACCAAAGATAGCGTGATAAGATATCTCCTCATAGTATATTGTTTTTATTGTTTTTCGATAATTTTGAGCCATTTAAGCCAATCGATAATCGCCGACCGATGCTCCGATGTGTGTTTGTTGAGGCTGTGGCCACCACTCGGGTAGATGTGCAACGAGGCCTTCACTCCGTGCTGAATTAACGCCTTATAGTACTTGGTCGAACTCGTGGAGAGTACGGTTGAGTCGTCGTGACACAAGAACAAGAGCGTTGGTGGGGTGGTCGATGTAACCATAGTGTGCGTAGACAATTCGAGCGCATCGTTGATGGTGTATTGTTTTCCGAGCAGTTGGCGAAGTGCGTTAGCCTCGGCAGTCGAACGCCCATTTGCAAGGTCTATCCAAGGGTAGTGCAGAATGGCAAATGCAGGTTTCTCTCCATCGGGCATAGAGTTCGATACCCACGAAGAGAGGTGTCCGCCTGCCGACGAGCCACTAACACCCACCTTTGCGGGGTTGATGCCGAGGTCGGTACGTGTACGAAGATAGCGCACTGCCCCCTCTGCATCCTCTATCGTTGCGTTGTGGCGACCATAGTTCGGAAGGCGATACTTCACAATCGCAGCGGTGATGCCCTGCGAAGCCAACCAACGAGCAAACGACACACCGAGGTGCAATCTGGTGTATGAGCCACCGGGAAATATCGCTACTGCTGCGCCCGTATTTTTGCCTCTTGCTTTGAATATAAACAACTCGCAAGAGGAGGTTTGGCAAAGACACTCCTTTTTGTGCCACTTTTCGTCACGATGTTCGTGATTTGAGTATTGGGCAGTCGAGTTATCCCACAAGCGAGCAACCTCGTCTGCGCTCTGCAACGACAATGTCTTTTGTGCCGACGACCCAAACGCCAAAGCGAGGGCAAAAACAGCAACTAAAATTCTCTTCATAACGGAGTAGGTTATTTTACAATGTTGATAATCTTGCCCGGAACAACGATAATCTTCTTCGGAGCTACGCCCTCCAACCACTTCTGAGCCTCCTCCTTCGTCACGATATCCTTCTGAATATCGGCTGGCGAGGTTGTGAGTGGGTACTCCTGCTTGAAGCGGAGCTTACCGTTGATCATTACAGGGTACTCGAACGAGTTTTCAACGAGATACTTCTCCTCGCATACAGGGTACGAAGCATTGCAAGCGCTATCCTCGTGACCGAGCATCGACCACAACTGCTCTGTGATGTGCGGAGCAAATGGGTTGAGGAGGATGGTGAGTGGCTCCAAAATCTCTCGCTTGTGGCACTCGCCCAACTCGTTTACGCAGATCATAAACGCAGCAACCGAGGTGTTGAACGAGAAGTTCTCGATATCCTCACGAATCTTCTTGATGGTCTTGTGCAAGGTTTTGAGCTCCTTGTCGGTTGCCTTCTCATCGGTTACTGCCCACTCGCCCGTGCGGGTGTGGAACAATCGCCAATACTTGCGCAAGAACTTGTGAACACCGTCGATACCGTTGGTATCCCAAGGCTTCGACTGCTCCAATGGTCCGAGGAACATCTCGTACATACGCAAGGTGTCTGCGCCATACTGCTCTACGATGTAGTCAGGGTTTACGACATTGAACATCGACTTCGACATCTTCTCGACTGCCCAACCGCAGATGTACTGACCATCTTCGAGGATAAACTCCGCATCCTTGAACTCTGGTCGCCAAGCACGGAAGGCGTCGAGGTCGAGAATATCGTTCTTAACAATATTTACATCCACATGAATCTCCTGTGTCTCGTATTCCTTGCGAAGGTTGAGCGATACGAACTTGTTTGTGCCAACAACACGATAGACAAAGTTCGAGCGACCCTGAATCATACCCTGATTAACCAATTTGCGGAATGGCTCGCTCTCGCAAACATAGCCCAAGTCGTAGAGGAACATATTCCAGAAACGAGAGTACATCAAGTGGCCTGTTGCGTGCTCGATACCACCGATATACAAATCGACACTGCGCCAATAGTCGTTTGCCTCCTTCGACACGAGAGCCTCCGAGTTGTGAGGATCCATATAGCGGAGGTAGTATGCCGACGAACCTGCAAAGCCAGGCATTGTCGAGAGTTCGTACTCCCAACCCTCAACTCGTGCCAATGGTGGCTCGCCCTGCTCGGTTGGGCCGAAGTTCTCGATTGGTGGCAATGTCAATGGCAACTCGCTCTCGTCGAGAGGGAGTGCAACATCGCCCTTGTAACGGATTGGGAATGGCTCACCCCAATAGCGCTGGCGTGAGAAGATAGCATCACGCAAGCGGTAGTTTACGAGCTTCTTTCCAAGACCACGCTTCTCAACCTCGGCGAACATCTCAACTATTGCAACCTTAACATCCTTGCCATTGAGGAAGTCTGAGTTGATAAGGCAACCCTCCTTTGCATCGTAAGATGACTCCTCCAAGTTGCCACCCTCGACAACAGGCACGATATCCAAGCCGAAGTGACGAGCAAAGGCGTAGTCACGAGAGTCGTGCGCAGGAACGGCCATAATAGCACCTGTTCCGTAGCCTGCCAACACATAGTCCGATGCGTAGATTGGAATACGCTTGCCTGTGAATGGGTTTGTAGCATACGAGCCTGTGAATACACCGCTCACACGCTTGGTCTCGGCAATACGCTCACGCTCCGAGCGCTTCTTGGTCTGCTCGATGTACGCCTCGACAGCCTCCTTCTGCTCGGCAGTTGTCATATCTGCAATCCACTCGTGCTCTGGTGCAACAACCATAAATGTTACACCGAAAATAGTGTCAGGGCGAGTGGTGAAGATCTCCAACTTGCGAGTTTCGCCATTTGCCATCTCTGCATCGAAGAATACCTGCGCACCCTCCGAGCGACCAATCCAGTTGCGCTGAATCTCTTTGAGCGACTCGCTCCATTCAAGGCTATCCAAGCCATCAAGCATACGCTGTGCGTAAGCGGTAACACGCAACAACCACTGCTTCATTCGCTTCTGCTCCACAGGGTGACCGCCACGCACCGACAAACCATCCTTTACCTCGTCGTTTGCGAGTACGGTGCCGAGTGCCGGGCACCAATTCACCATAGTGTCGGCACGGAATGCAAGGCGATAGTTCTGCAACACCTGCTCCTTCTCTGCTTCGCTCTTGGCGTTCCACTCCTCAGCCGAGAACGAAAGCTCGGTCGAGCAAGCTGCCGAGATACCCTCTGTTCCCTTCTGCTCGAAGTGTGCTACGAGGTCGGCAATTGGCTCTGCCTTCTCGGTTGCGGTATTGTAGTAGTGAGCGAACATTTTCAAAAATGCCCACTGTGTCCACTTGTAGTACTCGGGCTCGCAAGTGCGCACCTCACGGCTCCAATCGTAAGAGAAACCAATCTTGTCCAACTGCTCACGGTAGCGAGCGATATTCTGCTCTGTTGTTACGGCAGGGTGCTGACCTGTCTGAATAGCATACTGCTCTGCCGGCAAACCGAATGCGTCGTAACCCATTGGGTGCAACACATTGAATCCGCACAATCTCTTGTAGCGAGAGTAGATATCCGATGCGATATATCCGAGTGGGTGTCCTACATGCAAACCCGCTCCCGATGGATATGGGAACATATCCAAAACATAGAACTTCGGACGGGAGTTATCCACATCCACCTTGTAGATGCCCCTCTCCTTCCACTCTTTCTGCCATTTTTGTTCAATCTCCTTAAAATTGTACTCCATATTCTTATATTGTTTTTGTTATCTCGTTGCTTATTGTACTGTAAATCGTTTCGATTGGTAAATTTTGCACCTTACTTGCGTCGCAAATGCTCACATACGCCAAGTATGCTCCGCTTTCCGCCACTGCGCAACGCACAAAATTTCCTCAATCGCCTCCGATTTCCCCCTCTGGGAAAAAATTGTTAATTCTGCATTTTGCATTCTGCATTTTGCATTTCCTCAATCGCCTCCGATTTTCCCCTTTGGGAATTCGCTTGTTGTGCTGTAAATCGTTTCGATTCCACCTCTTGGGAGATTCTCTAAATTCCCTAAACTCCCTAAGTTCTCTAACGCCTCTAACGACCTTAACGCCTCTAACGACCCTAATACTTTAACTCGCTCGCCCCGCTCGCTCCCGAGCGTATGCGCACGCATATACGCACAGTCAATCGGCAAAGATAACAAAAAGTCGGGGACTTTTCAATTAAAAATTAAAAATTAAAAGTTA
>JAFVVS010000107.1 GCA_017502025.1 Alistipes sp.
AGAGATAGGCATTAAAACCAAAGGTTTTAGAGAAGAAATTAAATGGCAGCAGCCAAATTTATTTGAGATGATGATATTTAATTTATTATCGTAGTTGCGTAGCAACAATGACTATCTCGCATACTCATACCACTGCGCAGACAAGTCTGCCGAGGCGCAACAAGCTGAACGAGTCCTATCCGGGCACAAAAAAAAGCGATTGCCGAATGACAATCGCTTGTGCCCAGGATAGGACTCGAACCTACACGCCTCACAGCACCAGATCCTAAGTCTGGCGTGGCTACCAATTACACCACCTGGGCCTTAGTGCGAGTGCAAAGGTAACCATTTTTTCGCAATTCGCAATCTCGGCACCTCTTTTTTGAAGATTTTTCGAAGAAAAGTGCTAAATTTGCACATTCTAAACCAAAGAGTATGCCGAAGATTATAACCCTTACCCTCTCGCCCAAGCAGGCCTCCGATGCGAAGTTCTACACTCCATTGGTGGCTCGTGAGTTGCGCATCAAGGAGAGCGACATTGCATTGTTGCGCATCGTAAAACGCTCGGTCGATGCAAGACGAGGGGCATTGAAGGTCAATCTTTCGCTCGAAGCCTACATCGACAAGGAGGAGCAACCCGCTCCACTTCACTTCGACTACCCTTCGGTGGTTGGCAAACCTGAGATTATCATTGTGGGCGCAGGCCCTGCGGGCTTGTATTGCGCCTTGCGACTCATAGAGTTGGGCTATAAACCGATTCTCTTCGAGCGTGGCAAGGAGGTTGTCGAGCGAGGCAAGGATATCGCCAAGATTCAGCGCAACCAGGGTGTTAATCCCGACTCGAACTACGCCTTTGGCGAGGGTGGCGCAGGCACATTCTCGGATGGTAAGCTCTTTACCCGCAGCAAGAAGCGTGGCGACTACAACCGTGCATTGCAACGCCTTGTTTTCCACGGTGCATCGCCCGAGGTTCTCTACGAGGCACATCCTCATATCGGCTCTGATCGTCTGCCACGCATTATCGCCAATATGCGTGATGCAATCAGTGCGGCAGGTGGCGAGGTGCATTTCGAGCGAAGAGTCGAGGAGCTGATTGTTCGCAATGGTCGGGTCGAGGGCGTTATCGCAGGTGGCGATAGGGTCGAAGCCCAGGCGGTGGTTATCGCTACGGGGCACTCGGCACGAGATATCTACTATATGTTGCACCGCAGTGGTGTGCGCCTCGAAGCGAAGGCGTATGCTATGGGTGTGCGCATCGAGCATCCGCAACAACTCATCAACAATATCCAATACCACCGTTCGCCCGAGATGGAGTATCTGCCGTCGGCATCCTACTCGCTTGTGGCGCAGGTGGGTGGCAGAGGTGTATATTCGTTCTGTATGTGCCCGGGAGGTTTTATCGTGCCGGCACTTACCGACGAGAGTGAGTCGGTGGTGAATGGTATGTCGCCATCGCATCGCAACTCGCCATACGCCAATTCGGGTTTCGTAACCGAGATTAGAGAGGAGGATTTTGCCCACCTTTCGGAGCAGTATGGAGCCTTGGCAGGCCTTGTATTCCAACAGCAGTTGGAGCAGGCAGCACGAGCACAAGCACCCGAAAATCAGACCGCTCCGGCACAGCGAGTGGCCGACTTTGTGGCGGGTCGTCGTTCGACATCGTTGCCTAAGTGTTCGTATGTTCCCGGCATTGTGGAGTCGAGATTGGATGAGTGGATGCCGAAGTTTATGTCGTCACGCTTGCGTGAGGCGATATCGGTATTCGACAAGCGAATGAAGGGTTATCTGACAAATGAGGCAGTGGTTGTGGGTGTGGAGTCACGCACCTCGACACCTGTGCGTATTCCTCGTGATAGGGAGTCGTTGCAACACCCCGAGGTGGCAGGGCTCTACCCTACGGGCGAAGGTGCAGGTTTTGCGGGAGGAATTATCTCGGCTGCCCTCGATGGCGAGCGCATTGCCGAAGCGATAGCAACAACAGTTGAGAGTTGAGAGTTGAGAGTTGAGAGTTAAAAACTGAAAACTGTGGAGAAAATCTATAAATACCGACTCGGAAAGCGTGTTATATATAGTTCCGTACTATATATATTGCTCGTTGCCGGTTTGAGCGTATTGCTCGCCTTCGTATATGAGGGCGGATATATCTCGGCGTGGTTTATATCGCTGATTTTAGCGGTGTTGGCACTGATGGCACTCTCCATTCCTCGCCGTGTAGTGGTCGATGAGGAGGGTATCGAGATTCAGTGTATCGCCGAAGATACTACCCTCGCCTACGAGGATATCGCAACGATTCGCAAGGTCGAAAAGCGAGAGATGAACGCCTGTCTGCCGATTTTCGGAGCGGTGGGCTTCTTCGGTCACTATGGTCGTTTCTTAAATCTCCGCACTATGGAGTTCGTGCATATCTACGCCTCACGCTGGGGCAAATTCGTGGAGATTACCGACATTGACGGTGGCAAATATTATATCTCGTGCGAGGAGCGTGACGACATAGTAAAGCGTGTCGGAGAGTTCATAAAACCCCACGACACGCAAGAGAATATCTAATTTTCTAATTGACAATTGACAGTTGATAATTGACAATTATTAATACTATAACAATTAGAAGCGATGAGTTATCATCGCTTCTAATTTAATTGTCAGTTTTCCGTTTTTATCTATTGCCCTCCTTTATCAATTTCGCTACCCTCTCATTATAGTCGCTTGCAGAGAGCAACTCTTCGAGCGAAAGGTGCATACGGTAACACCAATAGTGGTGCGCTACGGCAGGGATATTGATGCGCTCACGCTCGATATCCTCCGCACGCAACTCCTCCGAGAGCGACAACCAATCCTGCAACGGAAGTATCGCCAACATCGAAGGCGAAGCGAGGTGTCGTGCAACAATCTTCTCGCACAACTCCGCCGTTGCCTCCTCGGGTGCATCGCCCTCCAAGCCGAGAACATCTTTATAATAGGTATCGTGCTTTGCCTCGTCACGCCACCACAAGCGGAGTGGTGCCATATCGTGCGTAGAGGTCGAGCAAACCGAGAGATATGGATAACGCAAAGTGTCGCCATACGCCACGCCATACTCCTTCGGCATACGCTCGATTTCGAGTGAGAGAATCTGCTCCTCGCCCATAACCTGTGGCACGCAAGCAGGTATCATACCCAAATCCTCGCCACACGCCAACATCGAGGTCGAAGTGGTCAATTTAGCCAATCGCTCGGCTCCCGTCATACCCCACAAAGCGTTGTGACGACGGTAGTAGAAGTTGTCGTGCAGACGCACAAAAGCCTCCTGTTGCGACTTCGGCAGAGCCTTGAACTTCTCGGTCGTAAATGGCGAAATTCTCGGCACAAAGCCCTCTCCATACGCCAACCAAAGCGCATTGTCATCGCTTAAATCGGTTGCGACATCCTCCTTCTCGTCGAAGGCAAAGCCCTCGCAGCGAATCTCCGAAGCCGAGTATGGCAACGACGGAGCAAAAGCACCGAGCAGAGCATTCTTCGCACCCTCAGGCACCGCCCAGATGCGGAAGAAACCGAGAATATGGTCTATGCGGTAGGCATCGAAGTAGTCCGCCATCTTGGCAAAGCGAGCACGCCACCAAGCGTAGTTATCCTCCGCCATCTTATCCCAATTGTAGATTGGGAAGCCCCAATTCTGACCCTCTGCCGAGAAGTCATCAGGCGGAGCACCTGCCGACGAGGTCGTAACAAAGAGGTCAGGATTTTGCCAAACATCTACGCTCGTGCGAGATACACCAATCGGAATATCACCCTTCAACACCACCCCCTTCGAGTGGAGATAGTCACGCACCTTGCGCAGCTGACGGTCGAGGTGGTACTGCATATAGTAGTAGAAGCCAATCTCCTTCTCGTTGCGCTCGGCAAAGGCTGCGCATCGTTTTTCGATAAACTTCGAGAAGGTTGCCCACTTGGTAAAATCTGCCGTCTTATACTTATCTCGCAACACCGAGAATACCGCATACGGCATCAGCCACGAGCGATTCTGCTTCTCGAAGTCACGATACGATTTACTCTCCATACAACGAGCACCCAGCAGCTCGTACATCTTGCGCAGATACTTTATCTTCGCCGTCACAACACGCTCGTAGTCCATCTCGGGCAGTGCATTCAGCTCGGCTTGCAGAGCCTCCATCTCGGCTCTATCCGCCTCGTCACGCAGATAGCCCACATCGCTCAAACGGAGATAGAGCGGATGCAAAGCAAACGACGATACGGTATTGTATGGATAGGAGTCCGCCCAGGTCATCGACATCGAGGTGTCGTTGATAGGCAAAATCTGTATTATGCGCTGACCCGTCTCGGCACACCAATCGCCCAAGAGTTGCAGGTCGGCAAACTCGCCCACGCCAAAGCTATGCTCCGAGCGCAACGAGAAGACCGGAACGGCAACGCCTGCGCCTCGCCACTGCACCTCGTCACGCAGACGCAAGCCGAGTGTAAGGTGAGGTTTGTCGGTCGTAGGCAGAATTCGGTTACCGCCACGCTCCCAGCGCAAGAAGTCGCCCTCGGCAGTCGTCACTACAAATTTATACTCCGTGTGTGCGTGTGTGCGCAAGGCTATACACCAGCGATAGTTGCCAAGATAGACCATCGGCAACGCCTTCTGCTCCTGCCACTCGCCCAACTCCTTCGAGGAGCCGAGAATGGCGAGTCGCTCGGTCAATGGAAGAGCCGCCTCGACCTCGATATAGTGGGTAGCACCAACCATCGTCGGCGCAGGTTGCACCGTGCGAGAGAATAGACGCTGACGGAACATCGACGAGTAGAGAGGTTTCTTATTCTGCGGAGCATCGCACCAATGGTCTGCCACCTCGACAGCAGGAACGCCTGCAATCTCGGTCAGCGAGTGACCCTTGCCCCACTCCTTGCGGAGGAGCTTACGACCTTCGACAACCTGATAGGAGTAGCGATAGGGGCGGTCGGAGTGCAACTCGATAGTGGTACTCCAAACGCCATTGCCCTCGTTGTGCATATCTACGGGCTTGCCCTCTGCGGGCACAATCTGCAACTTGGCACCCTCGTGGGTGTAGTAGTGAAGTTTTAGGTTTGCTTTCATAAACCAAATTTATGCAAAAAATCCGATATATGCAAGAAAAACAAGGCTTTTTTATTAGGGAGTTTAATGAAAATAGGGAGTTTAGAGATAGTTCACTAAATTCACTAAATTCTCTAAACTCACTAAAAAAATAACCCTCAACCTAAAATTGCTTTTAAGGAGGTAGTTGCAACGCTATCAAAGAAAAATGAGATGGGCGCATACTAAGGCGTATGTAACCATCTCATTTTTTGAAGATAAGGAAGCAAATGCCCCTTAAAACAATTTTTATCCGAGGAAGGCAAGAAGAATACCTGCTGCCACTGCCGAACCTACCACACCCGCTACATTAGGTCCCATAGCGTGCATAAGGAGGAAGTTAGAGTGGTCGTACTCCTGACCTACGGTCTGCGATACACGGGCTGCCATTGGCACTGCCGATACACCTGCCGAACCGATAAGTGGGTTGATCTTGTTACCCTCCTTAGCAAAGAGGTTCATCAACTTCGCAAGGAGAACACCGCCTGCCGAGCCACAGCTAAATGCGAGGATACCAAGGCAGAGGATAAAGATAGTCTTGATGTTGAGGAACGAATCGCCGGTAGCGGTAGCACCAACCGAGATACCGAGGAAGATAACCACGATATTCATCAACTCGTTCTGAACGGTCTTTGCAAGACGATCAACAACACCACACTCCTTCATCAAGTTACCGAGCATCAAGCAACCTACGAGTGGTGCTGCCGATGGGAGGAGGAGAGCAATAACGATGGTGATGATAACAGGGAAGAGAATCTTCTCTGTCTTCGACACCTGACGCAACTGCTTCATCTTGATGACACGCTCCTTCTCGGTGGTCAAAGCACGCATAATTGGCGGCTGAATAACCGGTACGAGAGCCATATACGAGTATGCTGCGATAGCGATAGGGCCGAGCAACTCAGGAGCAAGACGAGCGGTGAGGAAGATTGAGGTAGGGCCATCGGCACCACCGATAATACCAATCGAACCGCACTCGTTCGGAGCGAAGCCCAAAGCGTATGCACCAATAAATGTCGCAAAAATTCCCAACTGTGCAGCAGCACCCAAAAGGAAGCTCTTAGGGTTAGCGATAAGCGGACCGAAGTCGGTCATTGCACCTACACCGATAAAGATCAAGCAAGGGTAGATACCGAGCTTAACTCCGAGGTAGAGGATATCCAAAAGACCTGCCTCGCCGTGAGCAAAATGCTCCCAATGAACATGACCACCTGCGAAGAACTCCGAGTGGAACATCTCGGCACCCGGAAGGTTGGTAAGCAACATACCGAATGCGATAGGAAGCAACAAAAGCGGCTCGAACTGCTTCTTGATAGCGAGCCAGAGGAGGAAGCAGGCAAGACCAATCATCACTGCCATCTTCCAACCGCCCGGAGCGAAGAAGAGTCCGATTCCCGACTGGCTCACGAAGTCGTTGAGCGAGTCGAGAATAAAGTTAGACTGCAAGAGTGTAATCATAATCGTTACTCAATAACAAGTAAAACATCACCCTCCATTACAGTTGCACCTGCCGAAACAAGCACCTGCTTAACAACACCACCACGCTCTGCGTCGATGTTGTTCTCCATCTTCATAGCCTCCAAAACTACTACGGTCTGACCAGCAGCCACGGTGTCACCCTCCTTAACATTGATAGAGAGCACTGTACCTGGAAGTGGGCAAGTAACCTTCAAGCCCGAAGCAGCAGCCGGTGCAGCAGCTGGCTTGGTTGCGATAGGAGTCTGCGGAGTTACCGAGATGCTGGTAGCAGCCTGCGGAACAGCAGCAACCTGCGGCTTCTTAACTACCGAAGCCTTGCCACCCTCAATCTCAACATCGTATTTTGTGCCGTTAACGGTCACACGAGCCATAGTCGACGACTCGTTAATATCCTCAATCTTAACCTCGTATGGGTTACCGTTGATTTTCAATGAATACTTTTTCATTTCCTTCTTAAATCTTAATTATTTACGCTCAGGCAACTGAGTCAATCCGTGAATTTTAGAGCTCCAAGGCGAGTATGCACGAGCAATACGGTGGATGGTAATCATCTCCGACTCCTGGTCGTGCAAATTGCTCTTGTAGAGTTTCAACGCAGTGATGATTGCAGCGGCAATCTCCTGGTCGCTGATAGCCTCGTGATGATCCTCTTCGGCAACCGCAACGCCAGCAGCTGCTGCCTTTGCTGCCTTCTCAGCCTTCTTCTGGCGAGTAAAGATTGTTCCCATACCCTTCATAACAAAAATGAGGAGTACGAGCACACAGAATACCACACCAAAGCCAATGAGTGTCATCAAGAGCATCTCTATCCAGCCTACATTTGCAAATTTATCCATAGTTCAAATTTGTTTTGTGGTTTGGACTACAATGGAATGTTCGAGTGCTTACGAGCAGGGTTCTGCAAACGCTTGGTTGCCAACGACTGCAAAGCACGGATAATACGGAAACGAGTGTTGCGTGGCTCGATTACATCGTCGATGTAGCCATAGCGAGCTGCGTTGTAAGGGTTCGAGAACAAATCCTTGTACTCCTGCTCCTTCTCTGCAACGAACTTAGCCTTAGCCTCTGGGTCGGTGAACTCTGCCAAAGCCTTTGCGTGCAACACCTCAACTGCGCCCGATGCACCCATAACAGCGATCTCTGCCGATGGCCAAGCGTAGTTGATATCGCCACGGATGTGCTTCGACGACATAACGATGTAAGCACCACCATAAGCCTTACGCAATGTAACAGTTACCTTTGGTACAGTAGCCTCGCAGTATGCGAAGAGCAACTTAGCACCGTGGCAGATAACGCCACCATACTCCTGAGTTGTACCTGGCAAGAAGCCTGGAACATCAACGAGGGTTACGAGTGGAATGTTGAATGCGTCGCAGAAACGAACAAAACGAGCCGCCTTGCGAGAAGCGTTGATATCGAGCACACCTGCCATAAACTTAGGCTGGTTTGCGATGATACCTACCGACTGACCATTGAAACGAGCGAAGCAAGTGATGATATTCTTGGCATACGAAGCAGCCGACTCCAAATAGTCGCCATTATCAACGATAGCCTTGATAACATCGTACATATCGTAAGCCTGGTTAGGGTTGTCAGGGATAATCTCGTTGAGCGAATCCTCCAAGCGAGCGATAGGATCGGTGCACATTGCCAATGGAGCATCCTCCATATTGTTCTGTGGCATATACGAGATGAGGTTGCGGATCAAAGCGATACCCTCCTCCTCGGTGTCAACTGCGAACTGTGCAACACCCGACTTTGTGGTGTGAACTACTGCGCCACCCAACTGCTCCTGGGTTACATCCTCACCGGTTACGGTCTTAACAACCTTAGGACCGGTCAAGAACATATTCGAAGTATTCTTCTTCATAATGATGAAGTCAGTCAAGGCTGGCGAATAAACTGCACCACCTGCGCAAGGGCCGAAGATAGCCGAAATCTGCGGAATAACACCCGACGACATAACATTACGCTGGAAGATGTTAGCATAACCTGCCAAAGCATTTACACCCTCCTGGATACGAGCACCACCCGAGTCGTTCAAGCCGATGCAAGGTGCACCGTTGCGCATTGCCATATCCATAACCTTGCAAATCTTGTCTGCCAAAGCCAACGACAACGAACCTGCTGTTACGGTGAAGTCCTGTGCAAATACATAAACGAGGCGACCATCGATAGTACCATAACCTGTTACTACACCATCACCAAAGGTGTGCTTCTTCTCCATACCGAAGTCGTAGCAACGGTGAGTTACGAACATATCAAACTCCTCGAAGCTACCCTCGTCGAGCAACATCTGAATACGCTCACGAGCGGTGTACTTACCCTTCTCGTGCTGCTTTGCGATAGCCTTCTCGCCACCACCCATACGAGCCGTCTCACGGTTCTCGATGAGCTTGTTGATTTTGTTTTGAATTTCGCTCATAGCTATTTATTGTTTTTTTAAGATTATTTCTTTTCACAAAGTTCAGTCAAAATACCCTGTGTGCTCTTTGGGTGGAGGAATGCGATAGTCATATCGTCAGCACCCTTGCGTGGAGTCTTGTCGATAAGACGGATACCCTGAGCCTCGGCGTCAGCCAACTGCTCCTCGATACCCTCAACAGCGAGTGCCATATGGTGGATACCGATACCCTTATTCTCGATAAACTTAGCGATAGTCGAATCCTCCGAAGTAGCCTCCAAAAGCTCGATCTTGGTCTGACCAAGCATAAAGAATGCGGTGCGAACCTTCTGGTCTGCAACCTCCTCAATCTTGTAACACTTCAATCCAAGTGCGCCCTCCCAATAAGGAATCGCCTCATCAAGGCTCTTAACTGCGATGCCGAGATGCTCAATGTGAGATACTTTCATAGTTTTAGTTTTTATTTGGTTAAAGAAAATTTGTTATTTTTGTCCTGTTTCGGAGCATACGCCCGCACAATCTCTGCAAAGATACCATTTCCTACGGAAATAAACAACACTTTTGCAAAATCTTTTTTCTTTTGTGAAATAACCGGCAAAAGCATCGCACTCTTGCGTTTTTTTTGTATATTTGTAGTTGATTCGGCCCAAAAGCGGGGATATAAATATGTTTAGAAGTATAGTTATTACGATATTTGCATTGTTGGCACTATCGTCGGCAAGAGCGGAGAGGGTGGCACCCGAGCAGCGAGTGCAACTTGCCGATCCGTTTATTCTCTTGCACGACGGCACCTACTATGCCTATGGCACTCACAACCGCAACGGCATCGAATACTACACCTCTAACGACCTTCGAAAGTGGCACTACGGAGGTATCGCTCTCCACAAGGATAACTCCTACGGCACAAAGTGGTTTTGGGCGCCTGAAGTATATCTCATAGAGGGTAAATTCTATATGTACTACACCGCCGAGAATCGCATCTGCGTAGCAACAGCCGACTCGCCGACGGGTCCGTTCAAGCAGGTAGAAAAGGTTTCGATGTTGCCCAATGAGCACGCCATAGACAATACGCTTTTCATCGACGATGACGGCACGCCATATCTCTTTTATGTCCATATCAAGCACGGTTTCCACATCAAAGTGGCGGAGTTGGAGCGTGATTATATGACCATAAAGCAGAACACCATAACCCACTGCATAAAGCCAAAGCAGCGCTGGGAGCAGGTTGAGGGCAAGGTAAATGAGGGCCCGAGCATCGTCAAGCACGACGGCCTGTACTTTATGTTCTACTCGGGTAACGGCTACACAAGCCAAAACTACGGCATCGGTTGCGCCATAGCCCGCAATATCCGAGGCCCTTGGCGTAAGCTGCCCGAAAACCCAATTCTCCAACTACCCGGCAGATTGGTAGGCGTAGGACACGGAGCTCCTTTCTACGACAAAAAGGGGGATATGCACTATGTATTCCACGCCCACAACAGTAGCGAGAAGGTTCATCCTCGTTGTATGTACATCACCCGAATGGCAATCAAGCGCTCGGGCAAGGAGTACTACCCCGTAATAAGCAATAGATACTTTGTACCAAAAATCTCAAAATAGCTATGAGAATCTTTTTACTTGCAGTCATATCCATTTTGTTGGCTACGCCGGCAATGGCAGAGTCAAAAAAGCAGGCTCAGGCCCGAGCCGAGGTGCTCTCTCGCAACAAAGGGTTCTACAAGGAGGTTTTAATGGATGGCGGCATAAGCCTTACATCTCGATACTTCCTCCCTGCTACACGATTTTTGGGCGTGAAGATGGACTATTTCGCATCGGCACCGAACAATAAACTTACCAAGCAGGACACATTAAGACAAAACAACATCATCTGCGGCAGCAAAGATGACACAAATGGCTGGCTGTTATACCCCGACGGAGCGCCACGCTATCGTATGATATATGTTAATGGCGGAAAGTCGGGAGCACACGCTCGTTCGTTGGGCGAGGAGGGTCGCCAACGCATACAGGAGTATATCGCCGCAGGTGGCTCGTATGTTGGCACTTGCGCAGGTGCATATATCGCAACAAAAGGCTCCGTAAGACGGAGTGGCGGAGTTTCATTTACCGATCTATATTGGGGTCTTTGGCCCGGATATGCGCAAGGCACACGACTGAGCAAGAGTTTCACGACGATGAGTCTGCCAAAGAGGAGTCCATTATTGCGCTACTTCGACTTCGGTGGCGACAGGGAGGTTGCAAATATACGCCATAACGGAGGTTGCTCGGCATACGAAGGAAAGATTGCAAAACTACCCGAGGGCACCGAGGTATTGGCACGCTACATATTCGACAACACAGAGAAGGTGCAGATTGACGGCAAAATCAGCGTTTGGGGATACAAGGCAAATGAGCAAAGTGGTCGTGTAGTACTCTGCGGTTCGCATCCCGAAAGTATTGCCGAGGGGGAGCGATTGGAATTTATGTCGGCAATGATGCTCTATGCTATGGACGGCAATCCTGCACCTCAAATCAAAGGCGTATTGCGAGAAGGCGAGGTGCGAGAGATGAACAAGCGCACCGAAGATAACGACCCTGCATATACCTGCATTGGCGATAGGCAATACCACCATTTCGAGATAGATGTGCCTCGCAAATGCAAGAGGGTAATAGTAAAGTTGGATGGCTACAAGGGCGAAAAGCGCTACGACCTGACACTCTGCGCCAAGCGTGGCGAATTGGCATTTCACGACAACACACTATTAAAATCGGTAGCAAGAGGTTTTAAGAAGAGCCTTACCATCGAGAAGCCGAAGGCCGGTAAGTGGTATGTATCGGTGTTGTGCGAAACAGCCGTCACCCCATTGGTGGGCAAATATGGCACATACTACCGTGGTCGCATCGGTGTATTGAATGGCGTTCCATACAAAATTTCTGTCGAATATGAGTAGATTTTATTACATACTTGCAACACTCTGCTTGCTGTTGTCGGCATCGAGTGCCGAGGCACAAACCATTGCTCTTGGCGAGCGCACACCTCGTGTAAAGAAGGCGAAGTGGCTCAATGGCAACATACCGCAAAAGTGCGACTTTACCTACATCGAATTTATCCACTCGGCAAGTGCTCCGTGCCGTAGTTCGGCAGAGCGTATTCACAAGATTGTCAACGAGTTCGGCAATATAGCCTTTGTGCTTATCTCGCATCAGGATGCAAGCATTATCGACCCTTGGGTAACCGAGCACATAGACCCAAAATCGGGCGTTATTGTGGATGATGAGCGCATACGCACTTCGTTTGGTGTGAATTATGCCCCTTATGCCGTAATTCTCGACCACAAACGCCGAGCAATTTGGTTTGGCAACCCACAACTTCTCAATCGCACCACGATTGAGAAGTTAACGGAAAACTAATTTTGAATTTAATTTTGCATTCTGAATTTTGCATTCTGAATTTTATAAATTATGTCATTCACAAAAATAGACCACTACGAAAGCGGTGAGTACCGAGATACCCACCACGACAGCGCACTCTCGGTTGCAGATGGCGTTGCCGACCAGCCGATTGTAAATCCCTACTTCGTAAAGAAGCGTCGTCGTCACCTCACAACCGACGAGTTTGTGGAGGGTATTTTGGCGGGTAATATAACCATTCTCTCGCAGGCTATCACGCTGATTGAGAGCAACAACCCCGACCACTACGCCCAGGCACAGGAGATTATCGAGCGTTGCTTGCCGTATGCCGGCAAGTCGGTGCGCATCGGCATCACGGGCGTTCCTGGCGCAGGAAAATCGACTTGGATTGAGGCGGTCGGAAATATGGTCACCTCGATGCACCACAAGTTGGCAGTATTGGCTATCGACCCATCGTCGGAGCGCAGTGGTGGCTCGATTTTGGGCGATAAGACCCGTATGGAGACCATCTGTCACAACCCCGACATCTTTATCCGCCCTTCGCCATCGGCAGGCTCGCTTGGTGGCGTGGCACGCAAGACCCGTGAAACGGTGGTATTGTGCGAGGCGGCAGGCTTCGATGTTATCTTTATCGAAACGGTAGGTGTAGGTCAGTCGGAAACTGCCGTACATTCGATGGTCGATATGTTCCTCCTCTTGCAAATTTCGGGCGCAGGCGACGAGTTGCAGGGTATCAAGCGAGGCATTATGGAGATGGCGGACCTGATGGTCATCACCAAGGCTGACGGCGAAAACAAGGTCAAGGCCGAGGTTGCACGCCGTCAATTCCAGAATGCTCTCCACCTCTTCCCTACCCCTGCAAGCGATTGGAAGGCAAAGGTTTACACCTGTTCTTCGCTCGAAGGTGTCGGTTTGGAGGAGATTTGGAAGGGTGTCGAGGAGTATGTCGAGCATATCAAGGCAAACGGCTACTTCCAGCACCACCGCAACGAGCAGAATAAGTATTGGATGTACGAGAGCATAAACGAAACTCTCAAAAGCCGTTTCTACCTCAACCCGGAGATCGAGGCACGCATAGCCGATGTCGAGCAGCGAGTTCTCGATGCCAAGTTGAGTTCGTTTATAGCGGCAAAAGAACTTTTAGACATTTATTTCAAGAAATAAATGCCAAATTGAGAATTGAGAATTAAGAATTGAGAATTATATGTTAAAGATTGTAGTTCTTACAGGTGCTGGCATCTCGGCTGACAGTGGCATTCCGACCTACCGCAGCAGCGACGGACTGTGGGCGAATTATAAGATTGAGGAGGTCTGCACTCCCGAAGCGTTGGAGCGTGATAGAGCGAAGGTTATCAACTTCTACAATATGCGCCGCAAGGAGATGGCTGGCAAACAACCCAATGCAGGTCATAAGGCGTTGGCAGAGTTGGAGAAATACTTTGATGTAGAGATTATTACACAGAATATTGACAATCTGCACGAGTTGGCCGGTTCGACCAAAATCACCCACTTGCACGGCGAACTCACGAAGCTGCGCAACGATTCGAGCGACTACATTGTCGATATCGGCGTGCGTGAGCAGACACTCGATGAAACCGCTCCCGATGGCTCGTTGTTGCGCCCGCACATCGTATTCTTTGGCGAGGCGGTGCCGATGTTCGACAAGGCGAGAGATATCGTCAAAGAGGCAGATATGCTGATTATTGTGGGCACCTCGTTGGCAGTCTACCCTGCCGCTTCGTTGGTGGGCTGGGTCAAGAACAACGATGTACCGATTTATGTGGTCGATCCGTCGGTGCCAAAGATTCCGTTCTTGCGCAACAAGATTTTCCACAAGAAGGAGCGTGCAGCAGTCGGACTCCCAAAGCTC
>JAFVVS010000108.1 GCA_017502025.1 Alistipes sp.
CGGAGCGAGATCTTTGCACCATCCAACTCCTCGCCAAAGAGCAGACCGCTCTGCTCCAACCACTTCAATGCACGATTCGAGGCGTTATACTCGACCGGAAGTGTGATAATCGAGAAGAGTGCCGACATACACATCAGACCGACACCTATCCAGCACAGAGTCTGGCTGCCCGACGATGCGGTCATAATCAGACCTATGATGATTATCCAGGTGGCTGCCGTTGAGGAGAACTGCACGAGCGGCACAAGTGCCGAGCGCAGCTTCAACGGAGCATATCCATTGGCGTGTTGCAGAGCGTGACCACACTCGTGGCAAGCGATTGCAGCAGCGGTAATCGAGCGACCGTGATAGACCTCATCCGAGAGATTTACGGTCTTTGTTGCAGGGTTGTAGTGGTCGGTCAGATAGCCGCCTGTATGGGTTATGCGCACATCATTCACGCCGTTATAGCGCAACATCTTCTCGGCAATTTCGGCACCTGTCAAGCCCGTAGGCATAGGCACTTGCGAATACTTCGCAACCACCGAGCGCAGACGCCACTGCACAACCATTCCGGCAAGGCCGACAACTATCACCATAAAAAATGCCTCGCTCGTAGTGAGGTTCGAGAGGAACTGACTCTGTCCCTCCACCGAGGCTTGCAATAAATTCAAAAACATTTTATGTACGACTTTTGTATATTTCTTCGTTAATAATACGCACAAAAATAGAAAAAATTGTTAATTTTGCCAAAAATGAGAGTCGTCGAATATGAAAGATCACAAATTCACTATCGAAGATAGACATTTTATGCAGATGGCTATCGACCTCTCTATCGAGAATGTAGCTAACGGAGGAGGTCCATTCGGAGCAGTCATTGTACGCAATGGCGAGGTGCTATCGACGGGTACCAATCGAGTAACTGCCAACAACGACCCTACGGCTCACGCCGAGGTGAGTGCCATTCGCTCGGCTTGCGCCAAGGAGCAGAGCTTCAAGTTGGAGGGTTGCACCTGCTACACCTCGTGCGAGCCTTGTCCGATGTGTCTTTCGGCGCTCTATTGGGCGGGTGTGGAGCGCATCGTCTATGGCAACACCAAGGATGATGCCAAGGCTATAAACTTCGACGACTCGTTCATCTACGACGAGATTGCCAAGCCTTACGCCTTGCGAGCCATACCGTGCCAAAACCTTATGCGTGAGGAGGCTCTTGCAGGCTTCCGTGCCTGGACCGAGAAGGAGGACAAGATTGAGTACTAGTACTCAATTAAATTGAGAATTGAGAATTGAGAATTGAGAATTGAAATAAAAAAATTATAATTACCGAAATAAAATCGAAACGATTTACGGCACAACAGCAATTCCCAAGAGGGAAAATCGGAGGCGATTGAGCTATTTTTGTGCTAAACGAGGGAACGAAAGCGCAGCATACTAATGCGTATGTGAGCATTTCGTTATCCGAAGAGCAGTGCAAAAAGAGCCAATCGGAACGATTTACAATACAAGACCAACTGACTTAAATTTGAATACCATAGCCCGACATATTGCACTGCGTGGTACATCGTCAAAAAATGTGATGGTGCATATCGCTACGGCAGCCGTAGCGGTAAGCATTGCCGTTGTGGTGGTGAGTTTGTCGGTGATTTTCGGTTTTAAGGAGCAGATTTCGACCCTTGTTTCGGGTACGGTGGCAGATATCACAATCACAAGTCCCTATGCCAACCGCCAGCCCGAATTGCACCCTATCAGCGACAACGAGGCGTTGCGAGATATTCTTGTTTCGACCCGAAATATCGCCCACACGGAGCGATATGCGCTGCGCAGTGTGGTGGTGCGAGGTGAGAATGGGGCAAGTGGCATTGCGCTGAAAGGCGTTGATGCAGAGGCGAATATCGACCTTATCGCCGAGCGATTGGAGAGCGGAGCTCTGCCCCGTATGGAGGAGATGCGCCGCAAAGAGATTCTCCTCTCCCAAACTATCGCCGAGAAGATTGGAGCATCGACAAATAGCCGTGTCGAACTCCTCCTTTTGGATGGCGACACCCCTCGCAGAGAGGTATTTAAGGTGTGTGGCATATACCGCTCGGCATTGGGCGAAACGGGGGCAGAGTTGGCACTCACCGACATCCGCAATGTGCAGAAGTTGAACGGCTGGGAGCCGTCGCAAATCTCGGGCTACGCCTGCCGAGTTGTCGATACCGACCTCGCAAGCCAGAGCGCCGACATCGTAAATCTGCGACTTATGCACGAGTACGAAGGCGAGGATAGCCTCTACGCCAGAAGTGCCGAGGAGCAGTTCCCTGTAATCTTCGGATGGCTCGAAACGCACGATGTGAATGCGACGGTCATCATCGTCATTATGCTCGTTGTGGCGATATTCAATATGGTTACGGCGTTGCTGATTTTGGTTTTGGAGCGCACCCGAATGGTCGGCATTCTGAAATCTATGGGGATGCAGAACAGCACCATACGCCAAATCTTCACCCTCCGTGCCCTCCGCATCATCGCCGTAGGCACAGCCATAGGCAACGCAGTGGCGGTGGGATTGCTTCTTTTGCAAAGAGATCTGCACCTCATAAAGTTAGACGAGTCGGGCTACTTCCTCTCGGAGGTACCTGTGGCACTCGGAGTGGGCTGGATAGTGGCAATAAATATAGTTTTTGTAGCGATAATTCTTGTGGCAACGCACCTTGCAACCTCAATCGTAGGGCGCATAAAGGTTGCCGAAGCGATAAAGTACAACTAGACGAAAGACGAAAGACGAAAGACGAAAGACGAAAGACGAGAGAAAACGGAAAACGAAAAAACGGAAAACTGATGACTGACAACTTAAAAAGTAAAGGCGAAATGGTGCGAGGAATGTTCAACGACATTGCACCTACATACGACAAACTAAACCATATTCTTTCGCTCGATATCGATAAGTTGTGGCGCAAGCGAGTGGTGCGCATAGTGCGTAAGCTCGGAGCAAAACATATTATGGATATGGCGACAGGCACGGGCGATTTGGCTATCGCTATGGCACGCAAAATCGAGGGCTCAACAATCTACGGAGCCGATTTTTCGAGTGAGATGCTTGCCGTGGCGAAGCAGAAAATCGAGCAACTCGGACTCTCGGAGCGCATCTCTTTGACGGAGTGCAATGCCGAGGATATTCCGCTTGCCGACGAGGCGGTCGATGCCGCTACGGTGGCATTCGGAGTGCGCAACTTCGAGCACCAGAAGGAGGCTCTAACCGAGATGATGCGCACCATCAAAAAGGGCGGTCACCTCATCGTCTTGGAGTTCTCGAACCCTAAGTGCGCCATTGTGCGTTGGTTCTACCGACTCTACTCGCACTACATTCTGCCGGCAGTGGGTCGCTTGGTATCGAAGCACGCCACAGCCTACACCTACCTGCCCGACTCGATTGATAAGTTCGCCTCGCCAGAGCAGTTCGCAGCTCTGCTAAAAGAGGTAGGCTTCGATCGCATCGAGCGCAAGTCGCAGTCGATGGGCATAGCCCATATCTACATCGCACACAAAGCATAAAACCGAAAATGAAACGATTTGCAAAATATACGCTTTTAGCACTTATCGTTGTTGCCTCGCTAGGCTTGTCGGGTTGTGCAAACCAGGGGCAACCACGCCAGCGCAAAGAGAAATTTCAGGTTGTATCGCTCGACAAGGTCAATGGCTCTATCGGCGAGGGGTGGAAGATAACCCTTACCGTAGCCAACAACACCGCCTCGAATATGCGCATCACCAATGCTGCCGCCTACATCCGCCACAACAACCGCAAGATAGGCCGTGTGGTACTCGATGGCGAGGTGCTATTACCACGCCGTCGTTGCTCGCAGGTGGAGGTACCGTTGCGCATAACTCTATCGAACCCTATTGCCGCATTTTCGTTGCTCAACAAGGTGCGCAAAGGCGACTTTTCGGGCGTAGCGGTCGATTACAGCATCAGCGTCAAAGCTCTCGCTTCGACCCGCACCTTCGAGCAGGAGAATGTGTCGCTCGAACAACTCGCCAAGCAGTTTAATTTCGGACTCAAACAATAGAATCTATGAAGATACTTTTCACACTTTTTGCTCTACTCCTTTCGTTCGCAGCGTCGGCACAAGACATTGTGCCACAAGCGATTGCACCGCAAGATGCAGCACCTCGCAAAGAGATTAAGGAGCACCTCTCCTCGCCCGTAAAGTGCGACTCGCTGACCACCATTCATCAGACCGTGCAGATTGTCGAGCAGGGCGATGCAGCAACCATTGTCGAGAAGAATTTGAAGGCGGAATCGAAGGCCATAAATGGCTATCGCATAGTGATATTTATGAGCAACACCCAGAGCGCACGCCGAGATGCTGTGGCTGCGCAGGAGAACTTCGCCCAGCTCTTTCCGCAGGAGCACTCCTATCTCTCCTACGAAAATCCATACTTCAAAGTGGCGGTAGGTAACTGCACCTCGCAGGAGGAGGCGATGATACTGCTCGGTCGTCTGCGTGGCTCATTTCCTAAGGCGTTTATTATGCGAGAGAGCATCGAAATAGGCGAATTCACCCGATAAAAGAGGTGTTTCACCACTATTTATCGGCTTTTAGGGGATAAAAATTTGTTTTTACGCAAAGATTTTTCTATATTTGTTGTGAGCAAATGTTCGATGAACAGATTTTTTAACCTTAAAATTTTTACGACTATGAAGAAGATTATGACATTGGCGATTATCGCCCTCGCATCAGTAGCTATGGTTTCGTGTTGTGGACAGCCAAAGCAGAAGCAGGGCGCTTGTGGTGAGCCTTGCTGCCAGCCAAAGACCGAGTGCGTAGAGTGCGAGAAGAAGGCTGAGTGCCCAAAGGCTTGCCCTCAGGCTTGCCCACAGGCAGAGGTTGCGCCAGAGGCACCAGCACCTGCACCTGCAC
>JAFVVS010000109.1 GCA_017502025.1 Alistipes sp.
ATATCGCACTATCTTCAAATGATTGATACCCCATATGAAAGGTCATTATGAAGCGGAACAACCCTTCGGGATACTCGTTGATGGACAAGCCTTGTGTCCTTCAATTAAGCCAATTTTCCTGGAAAATTAGGCAGCGAGTGCATAGCTATTATTGCCATTTGTAGTTTGAGTGTTGCAGATTTACGAGCGCCCACACAATGCTCGGCGTGCTTACGATCAAACTCTACCTGCTGTCAAAACCGGTCACCCCCGATTTTTGGTAGTTTTTGCAAGTAATGCGACGCAAAGATAATGCAAAAAAATTAAGAATTAAAAATTAAGAATTAAAAATGACTCTCTGCTCTTCGTGCTTGCCATATTTGGCTTGCGTTTTGTATGAACTAAGTGACTATGGGAGTTCTGCGTCATCATATCGCACTTGCTGTGTCGAATATCCTCTTTGGTATCTCGTTTTCGGTCTATGTGTCGCTTTTGCAGGGGGTGATTTCGCAGTCGCAACTCTTTGTTCTGCAACTCCTGTTTCCTATGTTCATTTTTACGCCTTTGGCGATGTCGCATCGAGGTT
Source organism: Alistipes sp. (assembly GCA_017502025.1). Lineage (GTDB taxonomy): Bacteria > Bacteroidota > Bacteroidia > Bacteroidales > Rikenellaceae > Alistipes. The sequence goes on from JAFVVS010000109.1 coordinate 566, forward strand.
TCTTTCGCCTTTCGCTCGACGACTTCGGCTCGATATTTATCGTTGCTCTGTTGGTGGTCTTTGGCTGGTGGTATCTGCTAATGAAGGGGGCATCCTACACCAATCCGATAGACGCTTCGACCATTGCGACCATTGGGCCTATATTTACGCTGATGACCTCGTTTATCGTTCAATCTCGCCGTGCAACTAAGGGTGAGATATTGGGAATAATCGTTGCCATAGTGGGCGTGGTGGCTATTCTTGTCGATAGAGGCAGGATGCTGCTCGGCGAGGTTGGCGAGGCGTATGGCAATGCTCTTGTACTGTGCGCAGTGGTGGCGATAGCGGTAAATACGGTACTGATTACACCGGTGCTGCGTCGATGCGGTACGGTGGTTGTAATGGGGTGGTACTACCTTATAGGTACAGTGCTTTCGATGCCTTTAATCGTGGCGGAATTGCCAACGATAAGTATATCCGATTTCACGCATTCGCAGTTGGCGGAGATGGGCTATATCCTACTCTTTGGCTCGGCGCTGCCGATGTATCTACTCTACAAAAGTTCGGAGCATCTTACCGCTATGCACAACGCCATATATCGCTATATTCAACCCATTGTCGCTACCATTGTCGCAGTATCGAGGGGGCAGACAATAATAGACCGCACCAACATCGTCGGTGCGGTACTTATATTCTTGGGTATGTTGTGCGTAATTCTCTCTACGCCACGCCGAGAAATTACTCACGGATAATCTTAAACTCGTTATCCTCGCCAAAGGCGATAATCGAGCTCGGTTGTCCCGTAGGGCGACCCTGGAAACGAGGATTTACCATAAAATCGACACCCTCGATAATCTCCTTCGAGATATCTCGCACACTGCGAGGTGTAGGCTCACCCGAGATATTCGCCGAGGTCGAGACGATAGGTCGTCCGAACTTGCGGAGCAACTTGTGGCAGAATTCGTGGTCGGGAACTCTTACGCCCAGCGTCTTAGCCTCGGGAATGAGGTTCTTTGCCAAACCCGTAGCACCCGGAAGAATGAGCGTGAGCGGCTTTGTTGCCATCTCCATAACCTCGAAGGCGATGCCCGGGGCCTTATCGACATAGCGAACTACCATATCGGCATCACGGCACAAAACCAACATTGCGTGCTTATCCTCGCTGCGCTTCAAGGCGTAAATCTTTGCCACAGCCTCCTCGTTTGTTGCGTCGCAACCGATGCCCCAAACCGTATCCGTAGGGTAGAGTATAATACCGCCCTTGCGCAGTACCTCTATTGCCAAACCAATCTCTCTATCCATCGCTTAGTGCTTTTTAGGCAAGATTTCGATCCAATAGTCGTCTGGGTCGTTGATGAAGTACAAGCCCATATCGAAGTTCTCGTAGCAGATGCAACCCATCTCACGGTGATACTCTCGCACCTTGTCGTAGTCGCCCTCTACTCGCAAGCAGAGGTGGGTCTCGTTGTCACCCAACTCGTATGCACCCTCCTTATCTCGCAACCAGGTGAGTTCCAAGAGAAAGTGTCCGCTATCGTCGCCCAAATAGACGAGGATGAACGAGCCGTCGGCTGCCACCTTGCGCTTTGCCTCCTTCAAGCCGAGCGCCTTCTCGTAGAAGGCGATGCTGCGCTCCAAGTCGGTCACATTTATATTCAAATGGTCGAATGTGCTTCTAATCTCCATAATACCTATTTATTATTTATTCTGTACAATTGTGATATCCATAGTGCGGTTGCCCACCATACCGAAAACATAGAGCTTGCGCTTTTCGCCTGTTTTGTTGGGTTGTGCAACGAGGTGAATTTCGTCGCCACCCTTTACGGTGGTTGCTGTAAGCCAATCGTAGGTTACGGTCATAATACCGCCTATCTCTACTGCTTGCTTCTCGTCGCCTCTGCCGTCACCTATCGAGAGGGTGTGAATAGGGTCGTCGCCATCTACGTCCTCATCGCCACCGGCTGCCGAGAATACAACTTTGTTATCCCAGCCCCAACGATCTTCCTCGCAGGAGTTGAATGCAAAAGCCACCAATATGAATGCCACAATCAAAAGAAATCGTTTCATAATCTCTAATTTTTTAAGGTTAAAAATGCGTTATTTGCTACAAAGATACAAATTTTCACTAATTTTGCGCCGTCGAAATAGCAAAAATTATGGTGAGACCTCTGAAAAATCGCAAATGGGGCGTGCTGTCGAGCGAATATCTGCTCCGTGAGGGTGCGTGGTGCACGGTGCGTCGTGATAAGGTGCAACTCCCCAATGGTACGATTATCCCCGAGTGGTATGTCTTCGAATTTCCGAGCTGGGCGAATATTATTGCCGTGACCAAGGAGGGCAAGATGATCTTGGTGAGCCAATATCGTCACGGACTTGGACAGACCAACTACGAACTCTGTGCAGGTATGGTCGATCCGACCGACCTGTCGCCTATGGAGGGTGCCAAGCGAGAGTTGGAGGAGGAGACAGGCTATGGCGGAGGTCGCTGGTCGCTCTATATGACCTCGTCGGCAAATCCGTCGAACCATAACAATCTGAACTATACCTTCCTGGCGGAGGATGTCGAGCTCGTTACCGAACGCCATCCCGAGGAGAGCGAGGATTTGGATGTGCACCTCTTCACTAAGGCTGAGGTGCGAGAATTGTTGAAGCAGGGCGAGATAGTTCAGGCTATGCACGCCGCTCCGCTCTGGCGATATTTTGCCGAGGAGGCAATTCAAAAGTAAATTTACAAATTCGAAAAATAGAATATGATAAAAACTCTACTTGCGTCGGTGTTATTGGTGTCGAATATCGGTCTTGATTGGCTGACATCGAAATTTGATACATACGACAAAATTCAGAAGCAGATTCACGAGTATGCCGAGCCTGGCTATATGGAGTACAAAAGCTCCGAACTATTTATAGAGCACCTCGAAGAGAATGGTTTCAAGGTAGAGCGAGGTGTTGCTGGTATGCCGACAGCTTTTGTGGCAACTTTTGGCTCGGGTAAGCCCGTTCTGGCTGTACTTGCCGAGTACGATGCACTGCCGGGTCTTTCGCAAGACACTACACCTAAGAACAACCCTATTGTCGAGGGCGGCTACGGACACGGTTGCGGTCATAACCTCATCGGTACGGCGGCATTATCGGCTGCTGTGGCGGTGTCGAAGTGGCTTGCAGAGGGACATCAAGGCACAATACGATTGTATGGTTGCCCTGCCGAGGAGGGTGGCGGAGGCAAGACATATATGGTGCGAGAAGGACTCTTCGACGATGTGGATTGCGCTATCTCGTATCACCCTAAAACAGACAATCAGATACTTCGTGACACTTGGTCTGCGAAAATTGGCATAATCTTCGACTTCGAGGGTGTATCATCGCACGCAGGAGGCGCTCCGCACCACGGTCGTTCGGCGCTCGATGGTGTCGAGGCGTTCAATATGATGATGAATATGAACCGTGAGCACTTCCACCCGAATAGCAAGATACACTATGTTATAACCAACGGTGGAGAGGCTCCGAATATAGTACCTGATAAGGCTCAGGTCTATTACTATCTTCGTCATCCAAATTCGGAAGTGGCGAAAGATCTGTTAAAACGCACTATTGCTGCCGCAAAGGGTGCTGCTATGGGTACCGGCACAACCGTTAAATATAGTTTTGTCTCCGGAACATATTCGATATTATGCAATACCCACCTCGGTCGTATGGCGCAACGCAACCTTGAAAAGGTTGGCGGAGTGAAACTTACCGATGCCGAGAAGGCCTATATCGAGGAGCTAAATCGCAATGCAGGACTCCCTGCTCTCGACCTTTCGAAATTCGAGAAGGTTCAGCCTTTCCAGGAGGAGATTACAAGCGTAGGCGGTAGCTCTGACGACACGGGCGATGTTTCGCAGATTCTACCTCTTTGCCGAGTTGAGACCTGCGTAGGACCTGGCAATATTCACACTTGGCACTTCTCGTCAATAGCAGGAACTTCTATCGCTACCAAGTCGATGTTGAATGCCGCAAAGACTATCTGCCTCACATTTATAGAGCTGTACCAAAAACCGAAGGAGTTGCAAAAGATACGCCAGGAGTGGGAGCAGGTGCAAGGTAAAGATTATAAGTATGAAAGTCTGGTAGGGGATGCACCTCCTGCGCTTGACTATTTTAGAGATAAGGCGGCCAAAAGCCAAAAGTAATCAGAAACAGAAGGAGGCATTTCACATCGAAATACCTCCTTCTTTGTTGCATTCTCTACGATTAGAATATCTGTATCAAGAGTAGTCCCACGCCAAGCGACACGGCGGTAGTGATAAGTCCCGGCATCATAAAAGAGTGGTTGAGTATCCACTTTCCGATGCGTGTCGAGCCTGTCTGGTCGAAGTTGATGGCGGCGATAATGGTAGGGTAGTTCGGAATAAAGAAGTATCCATTGACGGCCGGGAACAATGCAATCAACATCATTGGCGAGATGCCGAGTGCAATACCCAGTGGAGCAATGGCTCTGATTGTTGCAGCCTGACTATACAACAAAATCGACATAACGAACAGAGCAAGACCGAACAACCACGGCATCTGTGTGATTATTCCCTCGATTGCGCCCTTTAACTCTGCGATATTTCCGTTGATGAAAGTGTCGCCCATCCACGCAATTCCAAAAATGGCGATTACGGCCTGCATACCGGCCGAAAAGACGCTGCCCTTTGCTGCTTCGATGCCATTTGTACGGGTAACCAACATGATGAGCGCTGCTGCCGTAAGCATCAGAATTTCAATCAGTAACGGCATATCGAGAGTCTTGTCGCCAAAGGTTGGTCGAAGCGACGGAATAGAGCCGAAAAGTACGATGAGCAGAGTAGTGATGATAAAGATTGCTACTGAAATTCGAGCCTTTGTGAGGTTCTTGACATCGCTCAATACTGCTGCTTTCTTGTCGTTCAAAAGACCGGCATTCAGACGCTTGATGTATTCAGGATCGTCGGACAGCTCTTTACCTACATGCATCGAATAGAATGCTCCTGCCAAGATACCGATTATGGTGGCAGGAATACATATTTTTAATATATCGAAGAGAGTCACTCCGAACCCGGACAACATTCCCAATAGTGCGACCGTGGCAGCAGAGATAGGGCTTGCCGTAATGCCTTGTTGCGAGGCTATTGTGGCAATAGCAAGTGGGCGCTCTGGGCGAATTTTGGTCTCTAATGCCACCTCCGAAATCACGGGAAGAAGTGAGTATGCAATGTGACCTGTGCCTGCCAAGAAGGTGAAAGTGTAGGTTACGAGTGGTGCAAGAATGGTGATGTGTGCGGGGTTGCGACGCAGTATTCGCTCGGCAAGCTTTACTAAATAGTCAAGACCGCCGGCTGCCTGCATGCACGATGCAGCGGATATTACAGCCGCAATCATCAACATCACATCGATTGGCGGTGCTGTGGGCTGCAATCCGAATATAAATGTCAGAATAGCCAAACCTAAACCTCCCATTACGCCAAGACCTATGCCTCCGAGCTTTGCTCCTACGATAATGGCTACAAGTACAAATACAAATTGTATAAACATATATAAATACTGCCGAAAAAAATTAACGATCTTGCCCCACAAAATCCAAGCGCAAAGTTAATATAAATTTCTGAAAGAGAGACGATATTCCGATCTCTATATCGGATAGGTCCAAAAATAATTCGTAAATTTTTAAGATTTTTTAAGAAAAAGTTTGCAGAATAGAAAATTTACACTACCTTTGCACTCGCAAAACCCCACGAGGGTGGCGCATTGAACGATGTAGAAAGCGAGCTGTGAAGCATGAGTTTTAATATCGGCGAAAGCCTTCTGAAGCTTTGCACGGATTCCGGTCTGTACGGCCTGTTTCAGGATCCAAAGGCGCTGATCATGATCGCTGTAGCCTGCGTGCTGCTGTATCTGGCCATCGTCAAGAAGTACGAGCCGCTGCTGCTGATGCCCATTGCATTCGGTATGCTGCTGACCAACCTGCCCTTTGCCGGCATGTACCA
>JAFVVS010000011.1 GCA_017502025.1 Alistipes sp.
CTTTCAAAAGTTTTATTTACCTTTGCATTCGTAGTTTTTGGGCTTGATTACGACCTCCATGTAGTCTTCTATGTAGGATTTCGCAATTTTCGTAAAAACTAACACTGAAAATCAATCAGTTAAAAATTAAAAGACCTATCCCTTCGGACATCTTCTTATTTTGTATATGTAGCTGTCATTAGTAGAACTTCATCTGCACCTTCATACGCAGGGTGAGCGGTAGTGGGCCATCGCCATACTTCGAGCCCGAGGTTTGGAACTGCACGCCTGTGTATGTGTCGGGCTTAACCTCCGCCGAATTGGTGCTAACCAGATAGTAACCGCTTGTGCCATAGAATCCTACGCCCACAGGCACATCCACCGCCACGCCATTCGAGAATGCCTGCACATCCTCCACCGTAATACTCGCCTTGGTGATACTGCTCGTAAATGTGTCGTTCGAGATATAGAAGCCCTGACTCTTGGCGGTAAAGGTGACATCCACATAGTTAGGCATTCCCTCCGTATCCTTTACCATTGCGCCCTTCTTCTTTGGGTTTTCGGTGAAGTTCGAAGCGGAGATATAGTAGCTTGGGAGGGTGGTTGCACTCGCCGACACGGTCTGTGGGGTAGTATCGAGGCGATAGGTTGCTATAGGCAGATACTTGCCCGAAATGAAGTCTATTCCTCTGATCTCGACATAGTCCTCATAGACGTTGACAATTGCGCCCTCCGAGCCTGCGGTGTTATCCTCTCTCGACGAGCCATTCGAGGTTATTGGTGCACCGCACGACGGCACATGCACACACCAACCCGAGGTCGGTTGTAGGGGAGCGTTGTAGGTGCGATAGAGGTTGGCTCTATCCTGGAACTTTTGGAGCCACCACTCCCAATGCGAATGGCCGCTAAACCAAATGCTATTCACATAGCGGTCGCACATAGCTTCGAGTTGCTCTAACTGCTCGCCTTTCAGCCAATTACCCGACGGATATATACCATTCAGATTGCCCGCACGGTCAGGGAAAAAGAGGTGAGTAACGACAAAGCAACGTTCGTTGCGATACTCTTCGAGCTTCGACTCCAACCACGCAAGATGATAGTCGAGGTATGCCGCCGAGAAGTTCCAACGCTCCATACCGAGGAAGAGGAAGTGGTCGGTCTTGCCGTCGCACTCCACCGAACGCTCAAAGACGAGTGGCAAATCGGTATATTTAGTCCAAAGTTCGGGGTTAATACCCTTACTTGTAGCGTCGTGGTTGCCCGTAACTGTATATATAGGTGCATCTGCCAATGCTGCCACCGCAGCCCAACTCTGATACTCCGCCTCCTTGCCATTTTGGGTAATATCGCCACAGATACAGGTATGGGCAACGCCCTTCGTATTAAAGAATGTCAATGCCCTCTCGAAATCGGACTCGGGGTTAATCTCGGCACGACCAATATGAACATCCGACAACAAGCCGAAACTATACAACAACCTCTGCTCAGGAACATCGGGTCGCACCGCAGAGAAGGCTATCGAGCCTTGACGCTCGCCAGCCGAGTTATAGATGCCGATAACCGCCGCCTCACGAGGTGGCACATTCTCGCCAATAAAGTCCTCGTAGCAGGCGATATCCCTTGCGGTAAGGGTACAAATTTCGGCATAGTCTGCCAATGGTTTGCCATCTTCGCCCTCGTAGAATAGGGTATAGATACCCGGCTCGACAGGGGTCACAGCAATAGTATTATCGTCGAGAATTTCGCCCGTTGCCTTTTTATCCTCACGAATTACGATACGGATGGTATAGGACTTTCCGCTAACCCAATTGTAGCGATTGTTGCCGTTCAACTCCGCCAATCGCTCGGCATCCAACTGCAACGCTACCTGCTCCTCGCCATCGCACTTTATATTGAAATTCAGGGTTTTACCTTTCAGTGCATTCTCCTCCGACAGAGGCAATGCCAGAGCGTATGCCGTATAGTTTTTACCGGCTGACACTGCACCATTCGAGATATTTACCGCCACCTTATCGTAACCGCCCTTACCAAACAAAACCTCTGCCGATCCTCTCTTCCAATCGAGCTCTATGCCAGCCGATTTCGATGCCACTTTACCCTCGGATGCAACGCTTACCAAGAGTTGTTCAACCGTAATATCGTGCGTCGTAGAGTTGCTCACAACAAAGCGGAAAGTCGCAGGTATATGGTTGAAATTCAGCGTAGTATTTCCGCCTTTGTATGTCGATACGGCATACATAAGCATATTCTCACGAAGGAAATCGGGCTCTTGCGAAGCACTCTGCGTAAATGCCGACGGCATCCCGAAATGGCAAATATGCAAGCCCTCGCTTGCTCGCTCCTCGACCTCCGTATTACCCGCTACCGCATAGCAATATTTTGCACTCTGCAACTCCTCCGAGTTGTAGTAGAGCGAACTCTCGAAGTAGGCGTGATAGGCATCCCCCTCCTGCGGAGTAGCCGTAAGCGCACCATACGAGGCAGTCGTATTCGACTCGGGCGACACTCTACCGACGATAGGCTTTTCGCCATCCGACACAATGAATGCAAGTTCATCGCCCTGCTCCCATTTGAGCAACAGATTGCCACTTCCGAGTGCATCCTCCCATACCGCTCGTGTCAATTCTGCATCGTCGGATGCAGCATTGTGACCACAACCTCCGACAAGATTTATACGCAAATACTCCTCGTCGGAATCTATCGTCTTATCGTAACTCGGCTCACCGCCCGTACAACCGACAACAAGGGCAAGCAGACCTAATGCCCAAAAGTATCTTTTACAAATATCCATAGTAGTGATAAATTGTTGTTGCAAGTTAGTAAAAAGTTTTCGCAAATAAAATGATTTTTACAAAAAATCACTATCTTTGTGCGATATCGTGAATTAACAAAAAACAATTTATAATTATGAAAAGAATTTTTATCGTAGCATTGGCAGTTTTGGCATTCGCTGGCTGCAAGGAGAACAAGAAGGGTGCAGAGGTTGAGCAGACCGCAACAGAGGTTGTTGCACAGGGCGACTTGGCATTCGTAAATATCGATTATGTATTGACCGAGAGCAACATCTTCAAGAGCGAAGGCATCGCACTTCGTGACAAGACCGAGAAGGCTCAGCAGAAGTGGATGAAGAAGGAGCAGAACCTCCAAAACGAGATGCAGCAGCTTGCCGAGAAGTATCAGAAGGGTTTGATCACTACTCGCAACGCACAGGAGAAGGAGCAGGCGTTACAGAAGCGTGCAGCATCGTTGCAGAGTGCAGCCCAGAAGGAGGGCAAGGAGTTGGAAGAGGAGAATATCGTATTCCAAAATCGCCTTAACGATTTGATTATGCGTGCTATCCAGGATATCAACGCCGATAAGAAGTACAAGATGATTTTGCAGGCTACCTCTTTGTTGGATGCAGACGAGTCGCTCAACATCTCGGAGGCAGTTCTCGCAAAGGTAAATGAGCTCTACGCTGCCGAGAAGGAGAGCGCAAAGAAGAAATAGTTAGTTCGGCAACCATCCAAAACGGAGAAAAAAGCGCAATCGATTATGGGTTTTATTCCATTCACATTTATAGACCTTATCGACATTCTGCTCGTTGCAGGATTGCTTTTCATTGTTTACAAGGCGATGAAGGGTACCAATGCCCCCTACATCTTGGTGGGCATTGTTATGGTCTATCTCGGTTGGGTAATTGTCAAGGCGCTCAATATGGAGTTGCTCTCGACCATCCTCGGACAGATTATCAGCGTGGGAGTTATCGCCCTGCTCGTAATCTTCCAGCCCGAATTGCGTCGTTTTCTCTTCACACTCGGTATGCGCCAGAAGGAGTTGGACTTCGTAACCCGCTTCTTCTCGCTAAACCGCAAGCATAGCAACACCAACACCTCACCAATCGTCTCGGCTTGTATGGATATGAGCGAAAATAGGATTGGTGCGCTGATTGTATTCCGTCGCAAGGATGACTTGCAATTTGTAATCGAAGGCGGTATTGCACTCGATGCCAACATCACAATGTCGCTCATCAAGAACATCTTCTTCAAGAATGCGCCATTGCACGATGGTGCGGTAGTGATTGACAATAACCGTATCGTAGCAGCAAAGTGTATTCTTCCGGTTACGCAGAGCAATGTGCCGAAGAGCTATGGCACTCGCCACCGTGCAGCAATCGGTCTAAGCGAAATGACCGATGCTGTGGTTTTGGTCGTATCGGAGGAGACAGGCGCAATAAGCATTGTCAAGGGCGGAAAGATTAAGTCGAAGATTGACCCTCAGAAGCTCAATTCGCTCCTCAAACAGGCTCTCAACGAGCAGGAGGAGGACAAAAATACGAACATCGAAGCATAACAAATATACACTGTGTTATGAAACAGGGATTTGACAACGAGAAATATCTCAAAATTCAATCGGAGCAGATTAAAAAGCGTATTGCTCAATTTGGCGACAAACTCTACTTGGAGTTTGGTGGCAAGCTGTTCGACGACCACCACGCCAGCCGTGTCTTGCCTGGCTTTCAGCCCGACAGCAAATTGCAGATGCTCTTGCAGTTGAAGGATGAGGCAGAGATGATTCTCGTAATCAGCGCATTGGACATCGAGAAGAACAAGATGCGTGGCGATTTGGGCATCACCTACAACGAGGATGTCTTGCGTCTGCGAGGTATTTTCGAGGGGTTGGGCTTGTGTGTGAGTGGAGTAGTCATTACCCACTACAATGGTCAAGCAAGTGCCGACACCTACCGCAAACGACTCGAAAGACAGGGTATCAAGGTCTATTACCACTACACCATCGAGGGCTATCCTCACAATGTGGCGTTGATTGACTCCGACGAGGGCTTTGGCAAGAACGACTATGTCGAGACCTCGCGCCCGCTTGTTTTCGTCACTGCACCAGGTCCAGGTAGTGGCAAGATGGCGGTATGTTTGAGCCAGCTCTACCACGAGAACAAGCGCAATATCAAGGCGGGATATGCCAAGTTCGAGACCTTCCCTGTTTGGAACTTGCCATTGAAGCACCCCGTAAATATCGCTTACGAGGCGGCTACTGCCGACCTAAACGATGTAAATATGATTGACCCGTTCCACCTCGAAGCATACGGGAAGGTGGCATCGAGCTACAATCGTGACATAGAGATTTTCCCTGTATTGAACACCCTTTTCGAGGCTATATATGGCGAGAGCCCATACAAATCGCCTACCGATATGGGTGTAAATATGATTGGCTTCTGCTTCGACGACGAGGAGGTGTGTTGCAAAGCGGCAAAAGATGAGGTTATCCGTCGCTACTACTACGCACTCTGCAACCTCGCACAAAAGGGCGAGAACGAGAATGAGGTGAATAAGCTCTCGCTTATTATGAAGCAGGCAAAACTCACTACTGCCGACCGTCGCACCACAGTTGCTGCCAACGAGCGCAAGGAGCGTGACGGCGTGCCTTGCTCGGCTATCGAGTTACAAGACGGAACAATCATCACCGCAAGCACAAGTTCGCTTCTTGGTCCAAGTGCAGCCCTTTTGCTCAATGCAGCCAAGCATTTGGCAGGCATTCCGCACGACATAAAGCTGATTCCTAAGCAGATGATCGAGCCAATTCAGACGACCAAGGTGGGATTATTGCACGGAGGAAACCCTCGACTCCACACCGACGAGGTTTTGGTTGCATTGTCGATGTTGAGTATCACCGACGAGAATTGCCGCAAGGCTCTCGAACAACTTCCAAAGCTCGATGGTTGTCAGGTGCATTGCACCGTAATGTTGAGCGAGGTGGATCACAAGATATTCAAGAAGTTGGGCATAGGTCTAACCTGTGACCCCGTAGCGAAAGAGTAGCGAGCAGCAAGTAAAACAAAACAGCCAAGCAGTTGTGCTTGGCTGTTTTGTTTTACCCGAAAATAGGAATTTAAGCAGATGGTTGCAAGGCTTGCGAAAATCCCCAAGGCTGGGGAATACTCGGCGTATTTTCCTGTCTTGGGGATTGAGCGTAACGCAGCAAACGCTGCTTAAAAACTATTTTTTACCGATCCAGGTTAGCTTGCGCCACACCATCTCGAATGGTCCGTGCGAATGGCTCTTCAACCACCAACGGCAGAACATATACTGCAAAATTACGCAAACTACACCCAAGAGAAGGCTCGATGCGTGACCAGAGTAGCGGAACATTCCGAGTCCCCAATTGTAGAAGACGAAGCCTCCGATAATCGACTGCGAGAGGTAGTTGGTAAGGCTCATCTTGCCGTATGGGGCAATCTTGATAAGGAAGTTGCGAGCCGAGGTGCGATAGTAGAGTAGCACGATGGTCGATACATAGGTAAACATCATCGAGAGGTTTTTCCACATATTGAGCATCGTATCCAAACTCTTCTGCACACAAGTTCTCTCCGCCTTCGGAATTGCCCTAACGATGTCGTGCACAGCATCGTAGATTGGGAACAACACCACAAATGCGCACAACGAAGCGATAAGAATCTTCTTCCAAATCTCCACATTGTTGCCCTCATCGTAGAACAATCGCTTGCGACCGAGGTAGATGCCGAGCAAGAAGAGGAATATGGTCTGCGTCATACGGCCGTGCTCGATAGCCCAGGTGAAGTTCACAGGGAATCCATACTTGATACCTGCTACCGCCACATCGATAATCGAGCCCTCCGACTGCGCAGGGATAATCGCCTTGAACAACTCGCTCGAACCGAGGTTAAGCGACTGCGTTGCAGGGTCAATCAAGCCCTTTACAACATAGAACAGTTCGATTGGCTGCAATGCAAAGAAGATTGTTGCAGCAATCAACACCTTGTTATTCGCACGGATAAACGGCACTACAAGCACACCACACACGGCATAGACGGTGAGAATGTCGCCATTGTAGAACAGGAGGTCGAACAAGCCCCACATAAAGAGCAAAACCATACGCCACAAAAATCGTGGGCGGAAATCTTTGCCCTGCTGCGCTTGGTTGTCGTGCTGAATGAAGAAACTCAGACCAAAGAGCATCGAGAAGATGGCGTACATCTTGCTCGCAAGCATAAAGAAGAGGCTGTCCCATACAGTCTGGTTGAGCGAAGCCATAAACTCGCACGATGCAGGTGGAAACTTGTAGAAGTTGAGTTGTTCGATAAAGTGAATCAACACGATACCGCCGATTGCAATACCACGCAAAATATCGGCAACATCTATTCGTGTGTTGGGTTTAAGTGAGGGTGTATAAGCCATTGTGAGTTAAAAGTTAAAGGTTCATGATAGACAAAAACCGAGACTACTAAAAACAATAGCTCGGTTTTCGTTACTATTTGTCATAAGCACAAAAGTTGTATAATTCGAGGGATTTCAAGGCTTGCGAAGTGCGAGAAACCGCAGCATACTTAGCGTATGTGAGGATTTCGAGTACAAGCGTAACGCCGAAATCACCGAATTATACAGCTTTTAATACTCATCTTCATTGAACAGAAAATCTTCTTTCGATGGATAATCTGGCCAAATCTCCTCCATGCTCTCATACGACTCGCCGTCGTCCTCAATCTCTTGGAGATTTTCAATTACTTCGAGTGGTGCGCCCGAGCGAGTTGCATAGTCGATCAACTCCTCTTTGGTTGCTGGCCATGGTGCATCCTCCAATTTCGATGCAAGTTCAAGTGTCCAATACATAGTCTTATCTTTTTAATTATTAGTTATTTTCCGCAAAAGCGAGTGCAAAAGTATAAAAAATATTGAATATACAACTATTTATTCAAATAAATTTATGGTTGCCACAAAACCTCCTCTGCACCAAGTCGCTCGGTAATGGTGCGACACAAGGCGTAGAGATAGTCCGAAAGGCGATTTAAGAAGACCAATAGCGAATGGTCGATCTCGTAATTTTCGGCTGCTTCGATTGCTCTGCGCTCGGCTCTACGGCACACTGTACGGCAGATGTGGCAGAACGATGAGAGTTCGCAACCGCCCGGGATAGTGAAATACTCGACAGGCTTCAACTCCGCTTGCAAGGCATCTATACGCCCCTCCAACCAAGCGATATTCTCCTCGGTAAGGCTCGGCACTTTGCCCTTACCACCACAACCAATCGCCAACAGCGAGCAGGTGGTCATCAGCAATGAGCAAATCTTGCGACAATCCTCGACATAGGGCAAGAGCGACTCCTCGTGCGCCATCTTATCCGCCAAGTAGGCGATATTTGCCTGCAACTCATCGGCTGTGCCATACGCCTCGACACGAACATCGGTCTTGCACACTCGCTCACCACCGATAAGCGAGGTACGACCCTTATCTCCACCTTTTGTATATAGTTTCATAGACAATAATAGACAATAGTATTATTTATAGACGATAGTGTTGTTTTGGCAAGCGGTTGTTGAAAAATAGGATGTAGGCACGATTATCTATCGTGGTCGAACGATGCTCGTCGATCAATGCCTTGACCTCATTTTGACGCTCACGATTGAGGTAGGGCTGACAAATTGCAAGCGTTACACCCTTACACTTTGCCACCTCGTATGCCTCACGCAACTTTTCAGTAGGGTATTCCGCCAAGAGAATGGATAGGTCGCACTCCACCTCGTTTACAGAGTAGCTCTGCCCCTCGATATAACACAGAGTATTGTGCAACTCTCTGGCTCGTTTTTCGGCTACACCGTTTGCAACAAGGGAGTCATAGAGTGCTGTACCCATCTCCTTACAAATCGTCTTTGTCATAAGCACCTTGCGCACAAAGCCATATACAAATGGCGAATGTACGCCGTGACCTTTGCGATGTTTGATGCGTGAGAGCCTATTACCGAGCATCATCAAGCGGTGTTTCAGGCTACGACCACTATTTTTCATACCTTTATCTATTTTTTGAGCAATCCCGCCAAGTGACCTGTCGAGAATGCGATTTGGAGGTTGTATCCACCTGTATTAGCATCGACATCGAGCACTTCACCGGCAAAATACATACCCTTAATTTTCAACGACTCCATTGTATATTCGTTCACCTCCGAGCAACTTACACCACCCGCTGTAACAACAGCATATTGGAATGGAGCGTAGTCCGAGATTGGGAACGACCAACCCTTCAATACCTTGATGAGTCGCTCGAACTCCTTATCCGACACCTTCGATATGTAGAGGCGTGAATGAACATCCAACTCCTTGCAGATAGGCACCACCAACGGCTTTGGCACCAAACGACGCACCAACTCGGCAAAGAAATCCTCAGGACGCATCTCGGCAACCTCTCGCTTGATACGCTCACGCAGGATATCCTCGGTCAGGGCAGGCTTCAAGTCGAGCTCGATTTTGACGCTCTTCTCTTCGAGCAGCGCATCCACTGCATCACGGCTCAATCGGAGAATTACTGCACCCTCCAAGCCACGATCCGAGAATGACATCTCGCCAAACTCCTCACGCACCATCTCGCCAGCCACAAATAGGCGTGCGTTGATATTTTTGAGCCAAACATCCTTGATATACTCAATCTGCGGATGATTCGACACAAGCGGTGTAAGCGAAGGGCGCACATCCTCAATCTTGTGACCCACACGGTCGGCAAAGGTGTAACCATCGCCCGTAGAGCCTGTGGCAGGGTAGGATACTCCACCCGTAGCGATAATCACATTTGCCACCTCAATCTTGCGCACGAAGCCACGCTTATTCATATACTTCAAGCCATAGACCTTACCATCTGCCACCAAAATCTCGGTCACACGGCTGTTGCACTGAATCTCCACATCGTAGTCACGACAGTAGAACTCCAACGCATTGGCAATATCTGCCGCCTTACCGCTTGCAGGGAACACACGCTCGCCACGCTCGGTAACGAGTTTTACGCCCATACGCTCGAAGAAGCGCATTGTCGAGCGGTTGGTAAATTCCGACATTGCCACATTCAGCCACTCGGCATTTGTGCGCACATTCTCGCCAAACTCCTCGACAGGGCGGGCATTGGTCAAGTTACAACGACCCTTACCCGTAATACGCACCTTTCGTGCGGGCTTCTCCATCTTTTCGAGCAACAAGACTTTATTGCCAACCTTCGCTGCCGTTCCTGCCGCCATCAATCCTGCCGCACCGCCACCAATAACCACTACATCGTAATGTGGGTGCGACATCTCCATTTCCAAAATTTCTTCCATTTATTATTTTCAAGCTATTAGCCATTAGCTATTAGCCATTGGCTTTTTATTAAATACACTATTTCGATTTAAGGGTTATCGATGCCGAGCCAACGCCCTTGCCCGACACCTTCAACACCATATCTCCTGCGGTTTTGGTAGTCTGCACGCCTACGACCAACTCTCCGTTGAAGAGTTTCATTGTAGGGTTTGTAAAGACCTCTACCGAGGTTTGGTCGCCATTGCAAACGCCACGGAACTTACCCTCGCCCGTAACCTTCATAACAAGTTGGTGCGACGCCTTCGGGCAGAGATTGCCATCCTTATCGACAACTCGCACCGACACGAACGACATATCCTCGCCATCAGCCTTCAAATAGCCTCCCAACGAGAACTGCGAAGGGTTGCACGAGTTATACATATCGGCATAGCGACGCTCCCTTGCGCCCGTGCCACGGTCAGCACAGAGTTCGATGTGATGTGGCGCACCTGCGGTCTTAACTGTCTTCTCGCCAACCTTCAATCCATTCTTGTCATATACGACAACCTTCACCTCTCCCGGCTCGTACTTCACCTCGTTCCAGCGCAAACGATAGCGGTCGAGAATGTCGCCACTCGTTGTCTTTGTGCGCTTGCCCTGGCTCTTGCCATTTACGAAGAGCTCCGCAGTAGGGTAGTTGGTGTAGCAATATACAGGGGTAATCTCGCCTTCACGACCCTCCCAATTCCAATGCGGAAGCAGGTGAATTGTAGGCTGCGAGGTATTCCAACGAGAGCGATAGAGGTAGTAGCGATCCTTTGGCAGACCGGCCAAGTCGAGAATTCCGAAGTAGCTACTGCGTGAAGGCCAAACATCGTTGTACGGAGTAGGCTCGCCCAGATAGTCGAAACCTGTCCAAACAAACTCGCCAATAACCCAAGGCTTCTCCTGCTCCACCCAATCATAGTCGGGCAAGTTGCCCCACGACACGACCTCGGTGTCGTAGCTGGTGTTGTGATAGTCAGCGTAGCAGATACCTGCCTTCTTCAACGAATCACGAGTCTCCTTATCTCTGCCCACAAGGCAAGTATTTACCACAGGGAAGTGATAAACACCTCGTGACGACACGGTCGATGCGGTCTCGGCACCAAGCACAAAGCCGTGTCCCGAACGAGCATAGGTTTTGTCGTACTGATTTACATGGTAGTTGATACCCAAGATATCGAAGACCTGTGCTGCACCCATCTCGATATCGAGCAACGCCTGATTCATTCCTGCTGTCACAGGGCGAGAAGGGTCCAAGCGATGAAACTCCTTGACCAGCATATTTGCGATTGTTGCGCCAGGGTTCTTGCTCTTATTTTCGGGTTTTGGTCTGTACCACAACTCTCGCAACTCATTGCCTGCACTCCACATCACAATCGAAGGGTGCAACTTGTGGTTATTAACCAAGTTTGCCAAGTCACGCTTGTACCAATCGTAGAAGAAGCGGTTGTAGCCATTCTGCATCTTTCCATCGACCCACTCGTCGAAGCTCTCCGCCATAACCAGGAATCCGAGCTCATCGCAGAGGTCCATCTGCCACTTCGACGGCATATTGTGCGATGTACGAATACCGTCGCAACCCATCGAGCGCAACAATTCGAGCTGTCGGCGAATAGCCGCCTTATTCTCGGCTGCGCCCAACATTCCGAGGTCGTGGTGCATACATACACCCTTAATCTTGCGGCTCTTGCCATTCAACTCAAAGCCCTTCTCGGGCGACACACGAACGGTACGGAAGCCAATGCGCTCCACCTTACTATCGACAACTCGACGAGAGCCATCTGCTGCCACTGCCAACACATCGACCTTCATATCGTAGAGTTTTGGTTCCTCGGGCGACCACGGAGTGATACCTGCAAAGGTGTGGGCAGTAAATGCCTTGCCATTGCCATCTACCGCCTGCTCGAACTCCTCGCCTGCTACGCTCCAACGAGCAACAAGATTTTTGCCCTCGTAGCCCGTAACCTTCGCCTCGAACGATGCAGTAACATCGCCCTTATCGTTGAGCGAGAGGGTAACCATATTCAAGCCCCAGCAGTCGATTGCGGTAACCGATGTGGTGGTGAGGAATACAGGGCGGAAGATACCGCCACCCGGATACCAACGGCTTGTCTCGTTCAAATTTTCGGCACGAACGGCCAAAACATTCTCTCTTCCGTCACGATAGATGTATGGAGTAACATCGACATTGAACGAGTTGTAAGGGTGTTTCCACTCGCCGGCCCAATGACCATTCACATAGACCACAGGCTCACCAAACACACCACCAAAGGTCAATATTGCACGCTCGCAAGCCTCGGGCACCGAGAACTTTACACGATACCAACCGGCTCCGATAAACGGCAATGCTCCGGTGCGACCTGTACGGAGTTTCTTCACCTTGTCGCCATCCTCGACAACCATTACCACCTGGCTATCGTGCTTCTCGTCGAATGGGCCTTTGATTGCCCAATCGTGCGGCACGGCAACAACCTCCCACGAGGCATCGTTGTAGTTCTCGGCGGCCACCTTTGTTCCTTCGGTCTTCATCTGCTCACTTTCGAGCGAGAAACGCCAGCCCTCTGCCAACTGCACCTCGTTGCGCACGCTCTGTGCCATAGCCATCAACGACAAGAGTGCCGCAAATGCACCAATTGCAAATCTCTTCATTTCGCAACTATCTTCTATTCGTTATAAATCACTTTTCGCAACTCCTCGCACGCCTTTTCGGGATTACGGCGGTCGAAGTGGAAAGGCACAATGCCCAATTCGGCAGCAGCCTCAACATTATCCTTGCGGTCGTCGATAAATATCGTTTCTGACGGCACAAGGTTGCAATGCGACAACAAATATTCGTAGAATTTGTGGTCAGGTTTTCCGAGATGCTGCTCGCACGACACCGCCTGATAGTCGAAATATTCAAACACAGGCAATTTGCGCAGATACTCGATATACTCCTTCGACATATTCGAGAGCACATACAACTTATATCCCTTTGCCTTCAACTCCTTGATAAGTTCCACGGTTGGCTCAACCTCCTCTTGCAATGAGATTGCCTGCAACATATGCGCCTTGGCAGTTGCAGCGTCGCAATCACGGAATTTAGCCACCTCGGCAGCCGTTTCGTCAATCGTGAGAAGCCCCAAGTCGTAATCACACCAAAATGACGGAACACACTTCATATCGGGCCCAAACACAAAGTCGAAGAACTTTCCGAGCTTCTCTCTGAAACCCTCCTCATTGTGCGCTACAACCACACCTCCGAGGTCGAAAACTATATTTTTAAGCATATCTTTTTATTGTTTTGTAAGCAACGCTTTTACTCGCTGACGGAACTCCACAGGGAACTTATCCATCTTTGCAATCTCCACCAAGCACTCCGAATGGGCTTTATAATACTCCTCAACACACTTGTGGATATTATGCGGGAACTCCGTAATGAAATTTGGAGCCTGCGACACGTTCATATAGAAGTCAGGCAGCATTGCGCTCGAATCGACATACTTGGCATACGCCTCCTTAAACTCTGCCGTAAGTGCCACACAACGATTTACGATACCCTGCATACCATACAGTTTATCCAGCTTTGCCAAATCGCTCTCAGCAAACTCTACCTCAACGGTGCAACCATTCTTGTTGTCAATTTCGCCAAGGAGGATATAAGGTGCAAGCGTGTAGCCATCATAGCCCCACTCGCCAGCCTCGGCATAGCGGCTATATTTAATCTCCTTGCCATCTACACGCACCGCCTTTGGAGGGTAGTTGGCAGGCATACGCAACTCGTATGATGTTGTTGCAGTTGCGCCCTCGAACGCACCCTTGCGAGGAGCGATTGTGATAACGACCTTGTTACCCTCGGTACGCTTCGACACCTTTGTTGTGGCGTATGCAGTAGAGTACTCCTTCGACTTGCCATCATCCTCGTAGATGGTTGTTTCGCC
>JAFVVS010000110.1 GCA_017502025.1 Alistipes sp.
CCGCTATGATTTCCGCTTCTTTTTCTTTGAGTGCCTTCCAATACTCTTTGCTCACGCAACCCAAGCCAGCCTCCAACACTATCGAGTTCGGCTTTAACAACTTAAAATCTTCGATAGCGCAAGGAGCGGAGAAGGCGTTAATCTGTTTATGCTTGATTTTTCCGTCCTCGATGTAGATTACACAAAATCTAAACTTTCTCATATTTTTTCCCCTTGTATTTTTTGATGATATTGAGGTCAAAATCGCTTCTTACAAACTCTTCGCAAAGAGGGCGATTGTTGTTATTTCCAAGATATTCGTATACGAGCAACCACTCTTCTTCGGAAAAATCCACGCCAAGAAACTCGTTGATGTTGTCTCGAACTTTCTGTTGATATTGTTTGTTTCTCCAAGAATGATAGAAAGGCTCGCTCTTGCAAGCGTCTCGGCTACACCATTCGACGATTTTACAAAGCAACTCCTCGATAGAAGTGATTCCTTCCACCTTGAAGTAGAGGTTTGTTTTCGGAACGAGAATCAACTCTCCGATTTCGTTTACAAACGAGTTAGGAAACAAAGCGGCGAACTCGTCGATTGAGCGTTTCAAGTCATCTCTTTGCTTCATCTCGCTCTCCTCCGGGAACTAAATCGCTCCCTCTCTTAAAGTTTTTGAATTGAGGGCAAGTAGACCAATGAGGGATATGACCCACAACAGTCTCGCCGCTCTCGGTTACGATAGTTGTCTTTTCGGCGTTACACGGCATATTCTTTCCGTTTACCGTCTTTATCCATATTATCTCGGCTTGGCAGCCTTTACACTTCGGCATTATCTTCCACCTCCGAGAACCCTCTTTACTTCCTCCAAGGCGATTTCTCTCGCCGTTACCGCTTGGATATAGGCTTCGTCCTCAACTTCTTCGTTGAGACGCTTGCGACAATCCTTTAACTCTTCTTCTATGTAGTCGAGTGTTTTCTTGACAATATCTTCCGGCGTATCTTCTTTCAACGAATCAAGCGAGAAAACGATTCCTCGACAATACTTTTCGTCCTCGTCGAACATATCGAAAGTCTCGTGAGGGATTTTGGTTTTATAAGACCAAGTGAAGTCCGATTTCTTATCGCACCAGAGCGCTCGAATTGTCTTTCCGCCTTTCGCTCCGATTTTGCCTTCGTGGTTTACGACGCAACTTCCGCCTTCATAGCAGCCAACCTCGTCGTAGATAGCGCCTTCAAACTCCATTAAGTCGTCCGACCTACCAAACACGATAACGATTCTATTCGCCTTCGCTTCTTCGATGATTTCTCTCGGAATATCGTCTCGATATTCAATTCCGTTAAGCCTTTCGGCTATTGATTTTACTCTATCCATTTTATTTCTCCTTTTCAAAAATTCCGCTCTCAATGAGCCTTGTTACTATCCGTTTTATCATAAGCGGAGGAACGGACATTCCGCATAGATATTCCACCGTCGAATACTTCTTCTCTCCGAAGTCGTAGTCTTGGGGGAAGGTTTGAGCGCATATAATATCGCTCGTTGATACTCTCGTTCTGTTCTCGAAGTCGTAGAGGTCTCTATGACCGGCAAGGACGGTCGGCATAATTTCGTTGTTATGAACGAGCCTATGTCCGAATCCTTTGTCTTTCCCTTCGATTCGCTTGTAAATATCCGAGAAGTCTCTGTCCGTTTCGATAGCCTGGGCGAGCGCTGCTCCCATTCTTCCTTCAACCTTTTCGCCTCGATTGTCTTTGAAAGCGCCATACGGCACCGGTTGATAGAAGAATCGAAGGTCTATACTTTGAAGGTCAAAGTCGAGTCTTGTTGCGATGAAGAATACACGATGTCTCTTTTGAGGAACGCCCATATCTTCTCCTTTGAGAAGTTCGTGGCGAACAGTATATCCGAGATTTCGGAGTTGAGTATGTATTTTCTTCACATAATCCCAAGCGTTTCCAAGAAGGAGACCTTCTACATTCTCGATAATAACCACCTTCGGACGGAGTTTTGCAACCGTCTCTATAAGAGCGAAGGGGAGGTCGTCGAGCGTTTGAAGTTTTTGCCCTTCTTTGAATCGTTTTTCTTTTCCCCAGGCTTCTTCTCTTTGCCCAGCCATTGAGAAGGTCGAGCAAGGCGGAGAA
>JAFVVS010000012.1 GCA_017502025.1 Alistipes sp.
CTGAAAGCTATGGCGATTGAGGGCGTAACACCTGCCGAAACGCTCATCTTCGAGGATTCCGAGGTCGGTTTAGCAGCTACCAAGGCGAGTGAAGCAGCATACTTCAAGATAAAATTGTAGATTACTATATATTATAGAGGTAATCGGGGGGGGTAAAGGCGACTATTTTCAATTTTTTTAATTTTTTTTTGAGAAAAAGTTTGCAGATTAAAATTTTTGCTTTACCTTTGCACTCGCAATACAACAACGGGATGTAGCGCAGTCCGGTTAGCGCATCTGGTTTGGGACCAGAGGGTCCCAGGTTCGAATCCTGGTATCCCGACAGAGAGAGATGAGAATTCATCTCTCTTTTTTTTGTCGTGGTAGCAGGATTCGTTTACTGCTCTCTCCCTATTGCGCCTTGTCGATTTATCGAAAAAAGAGAAAATAATTTCCTTTTTGTTGGGCAATGAGAAAAACTTTTGTTATATTTGTGCTACACAACTTAATAACCTAAAACTATAATATGAACGGAAAAGTTAAATGGTTCGACCCTAAGAAGGGATACGGATTTATTATTGCCGAGGATGGCAAGGAGATTTTTGTACACTACACCGGTATCGTAAAGGAGGGTTTCAAGGCTCTGAACGAGGGTCAGCTCGTAACCTACGAAATCGGCAGCGGAGATAAAGGCGAACAAGCCGTAAATGTACAGCTACTCCTTAAGGAGTAAAGAAAGAATGGGGCGGTTGCCCCATTTTTCTTTGCTATTGCCCCTGCCATTACACAGTAGTAACCTTCACCTCCTCGTAGAACTTCGCAAGTACCACCTGGTAGTAAGGATAGAGCCAAAGGAGCGGAATACCCAATGCCAAGATTGAGAGCAAAGCGAAGCCTATGTATCCCAACCACATAAGGAAGAGATCCATCTTGTGACCCTTCATCATCTCCATACTGCGATTGATAGCCTCGTTTGCAGTGAGTTCCGGGTTATCTGCCAAGATATATGGCGCCATAGCATACGACAAGCTCTTGATGATACCCGGAACGATAAGGAGCAGAGTCCAAAGTGCAGTAAATATCGCAGTCAACAGATACAGACCAATCGACTTGCCATAGTAAGGTTTGTTGAAGGCAGTGAATAGCCCTTTCACTTTGAGAGTCTCTGCGCCACGCTGAAAGCCCAAGAAGAGCATAATAAAAGAGTACGACAGCGGGAATATCAACAAAATAGATGCGAGCATATTGAATGCCTGAATTAACAAGCCCTCGTCGTCGCCTATTGGCGTTCCGACAAACATTCCTATTGTTGTAGCAACCAACGAGCAAGCATACACCAACAACATAAATACGAGTGTTACACCTACGGCCTTGCCCCAATTACCCTTCATTTGGGCGAGGGATTCCTGTCTGATTTCGGAATTTGTTCTCATAGTTTTAGATTTTTTAGACTAGTCGTAATTTTCAATTCGATGTTCTCAAAATCGTCAATGAACGAGGAAATTTTGTGCGAAGCTAGGCGACGAAAGCGCAGCATAGTAGAGCTATGTGAGCATTTCAGAGTCAGCAGATTCGTGCAAAATTTACCGTTCAGAACGATTTTAGTATCCTCGGCGGATGCGTCTGCGGATTCGATTATCTCGTTCGAGTTTCAGCTGCTTCGCCTGATTGATGCTATATCTCCACATCAGGTATGCTCCACCAAACAATACGGCGCAAACACCCAAAGCGATAAAGTCGTTCTTATCGACTGCAACCTCGCTATCGACGCCATCCATCACAATCGTGATAAGCAGACCTCCGATAACACCTCCAATCATTGCCAAGAGCGTAGCCCAGCAATAGCGTGGAAGTAGCTTGAACAGCGAACGCATAATCGCCTCACCGAGAATCAAGACCGAGATACAACTCAAAGTTTCGCTTACGATATGTGCCGTTGTGGGCTCCATAGGAACGAACTTGCTGATGAGCTTCTCGCCGATAGCAAAGAGAAAGAATAGAGCCATCTCCAAGCCACCAATGCGCACACGCCAGATATTGAACGACACCCCACGGTTAATCTTGCGCAGTTTCTGTATTAAATTAGTTGCTTCCATCAGTTTTCCGTTTTCCGTTTTCCGTTTTCCGTTTCTTAATGCGTCCGCTCTTGCGCAGAGCCTCAGCAATAATATATTGCAGCTGACCGTTGGTGGAGCGGAATTCATCTTCCGCCCACCTTTCGATCGCCTCCATCATCTCGGCATCTATACGAAGTACAAAACTTTTTGTAGCCTCCTTAGCCATAACTTATTAGCTTTTTAGTCTATTTTGGTGGCGCAAGCAATTTGTAGCGTCGGGCTTTGCCCTCTATGGCGTCACACCTTCGGTGTTCTATGGCGTCGGGCATAAATGCCCTCTATGGCATGCGCCATAAAGCAGTCGATTCAGACTGCACCGCCACAAAGAAGGCTTTGCCTTCGCCGCCATAAAGCCAACTTGTTGGCGCCGCTATCTTTGTCTCACGCCCATCTCTCGTCTAGTGGTGCAAGGTACCGGTATTTACTACGGGCTGCGCCGACTCATCACCACACAACACTACGAGTAGGTTGCTCACCATTGCAGCCTTGCGCTCCTCGTCGAGCTCTACAACCTCATCCTCCGAGAGCTTGTCGATAGCCATTTTTACCATCGAAACTGCACCCTCGACAATCTTCTCACGAGCCGAGATAATAGCATCTGCCTGCTGACGGCGCAACATTACGGCTGCAATCTCGGGAGCGTATGCGAGGTAGTTGATACGAGCCTCGACAACCTCGATACCTGCCATTGCAAGGCGCTCGTTAAGGCGTGTTTCGAGCTGCTCGTTAATCTCGTCGGCATTCGAGCGAAGGGTAAGCTCCTCGTTTGTTGCGGTGTTGTTATCGTAGGCGTAAAGACCTGCCACCTGGCGCAATGCTGCATCGCTCTGCACGGCAACGAAGTTTTCGAGAGCCTTCATACGACCATTTGCAGTTACGGTAACCTCGCCCGTAGCAACAGGGGTGTCGATATCGAATACTGCCTTGTAAATCTCGTTCTCACGAATACGCCAAACCAAAACCGAACCGATAATAATTGGGTTACCCTGCTTATCATTCACCTTGATAGGCTCTGCGTTGAGGTTGCGGGCACGAAGCGAAATATTCTTCTTGGTCATAAATGGATTGACCCACCAATAACCGGTCTGCACGAAGTTGCCACGATACTCGCCGAAGAAGAGCAACACTCTCGCCTCGTTAGGCTCCAACAACATAAAACCGCACGATGCGATAATCGCCCACAAGAGGATGATTGCACCTGCAACAACTGCGATAGCATCGTAAGGTGCAGCGAAATTAACACCGCCATAGATTGCAAGCGCCGGGCCACCAACCCACGACAACAACACGATGAACAACATCGCAAATCCGTTCATCTTCCAACCCGAATAGAGTTTGTTCTGATTCTTCTCCATAATAATAAAGTATTAAAGGTTTATAAATTAAAAGCGTCGTTAGGGGCGTTAGAGTCGTTAGAGGCTATTAGTGTTTTTAATCTCTCAACTTTCAACTCTCCACTCTCAACTAAAATAGTATCATTTTGATATCACAAAGTAAATGCAAAAAATTTCATTTTCCAAATAATTTTCGAAAAATTTTTCACAGAAAATAAAAAAGCACCTCAAAGAGGTGCTTAAATTTTTTAGGAGATTGTATTTTTTATTAGTGCTTAACCTCAACTTCTGCGTCAGGGTTGTGCTTATATTTGAAAACCAAAGCAAAAAGCACAGCCACAACGAGTGCATAACCTGCGAAGATATACCACGAGAGAGGCCAGCCCCACTTATCGACTACCCAACCTGCCACATACGAGCCAATGAATGCGCCGAAGCCGTTGGTCATAATCATAAATACGCCCTGCGCACTCGCACGAATCTCAGGAGCAGTCTCCTTCTCAACATAGAGCGAGCCCGAGATATTGAAGAAGTCGAACGCTACGCCATAGACAATCATCGAGAGGATAAACATCCAAACGCCTGCGCCAGGGTTACCTGCGCCAAGCAGACCGAAGCGCAATACCCACGCAAACATCGAGATGAGCATCACATTCTTGATGCCGAACTTCTTCAAGCAGAACGGAATGAGGAGGATGCACAATGTCTCGGAGATCTGCGACAACGAAATCAATATTGTCGAGTGCTCAACGCCGAAAGTGCCGAGGTACTTATCGCCATGAACTGCAACATCGCCAAAGCTCTTGATATAACCATCAGCAAAGGCGTTGGTAATCTGCAACGACATACCGAGCATCATCGAGAAGAGGAAGAATACCGCCATCTTATACTCCTTGAAGAGGGCGAAGGCACGCAAGCCGAGGGTGTCGATCCACGACTTCGACTCCACATTGCGATTTACCTCGCACGAAGGGAGCGAGAAGCAGTAAAGACCCAAAACTATGCCCAAGCCTGCCGAGAGAAGCATCTGTGCCGACGAAAGACCGAAGCCCAATAAATCGACTGCCCACATTGCGCAGATGAAGCCCACTGTTCCCCAAACACGAATTGGAGGGAACGCCTTTACGGTATCAAGACCCGCCTTGTTGAGGGCGTTGTATGCAACAGTATTGCTCAAAGCGATGGTCGGCATATAGAACATCACGCTGCACAAAACCAACGGATAGAGTGTCTGGTAGCTATCCTGCATAGATGCTGCCACCATAAATGCCGCAGCGAGGAGGTGCGAGATACCCAAGAGACGCTGTGCCGGAACCCAACGGTCGGCAATCACACCCATAATTGCAGGCATAAAGAGCGAAGCGATACCCATAGTAGCGAAGAAACTACCAATCTCACCGCCCGAGAATTTGAGCGTGCCACCGAGGTATGCACCCAACGAAATCAACCACGAACCCCAAACTGCATATTGCAGGAAGTTCATCACGATAAGACGAAATTTGATGTTTTTCATAGTGTTTTAAGTTCTATTTTTTGTGTTAATTCTCCGATTTTGGTGCCACAGCCACCTTTTTCACAACAAAATTATAAAATTTTTCGAAAAATCTTTGCTAAAACAAAAAATAAATCATACTTTTGCACTCGCAAAACACAATTGGGCTATGGTGTAATGGTAACACTACAGATTCTGGTCCTGTCATTCTAGGTTCGAATCCTGGTAGCCCAACACGAAGACGACTTTTTCAAGTCGTCTTTTTTTGTGTTGGGCTACCAGGATTCGGTCAGCTTGTTGCGCCTCGGAAGACTTGTCTTCGTGGTGTATCGGTGGTGCATCGCTTTGCGATTACGATGCAAATAGCCGATACCGCCAAGTAAATAAATTTCCTCGTCAGTATCGGCTCTTTACATCAGACCTCTGGTCTTGCACCACCTCCTCTCTTCTCGGTCTTCTCTCGGTTTCTGCCGCCGTTCGAATCCCGCGGGAGGAACAGCGTTCAGCGTAGCAAGCATAAGCGCCCCCTTAATAGCCTTTACTAGCCCTTAATAACCCTTAATTTGTTGCGCCTTGACCACCTTCGGAGTTGAGAGTTGAAAGTTGAGAGTTGAGAGCAAAGAACAAAGAGAACTTAGTGAGTTTAGAGAATTTAGGGAATTTAGAGAGGATAATATGCAATAAGCAACAATCCCTAAACTCCCTATATTCCCCTAACAACCCCTAACCTCCTCTATCACCCTCTTTTCCCCACTGGATTCGAACGGCGGCAGAAGCCGAGAGCAGACCAAGCAGAGAGAGGAGCGGAGGCGGACAACGAAGTTGTAAGTGTTGGGTGGATAGGCGAAAAGTAAATTTATTTACTTTTTCGACTATACGCACAAGACTTATAATTGCGTAGCAATTCGCCTACGCTCATACCACAGCGCAGACAAGTCTGCCGAGGCGCAACAAGCTGAACGAGTCCTATCCGGGCACAAAAAAAAAGCGATTGCCGAATGACAATCGCTTGTGCCCAGGATAGGACTCGAACCTACACGCCTCACAGCACCAGATCC
>JAFVVS010000111.1 GCA_017502025.1 Alistipes sp.
GTCGAATGTTATGATTCCTACACCATCTTCGTAACTATTCGACACGATATTTGCTCCGAAGGTGAGTAGCTTATCCGAGGCATAAGGGTTGATTATCTGACCGTTGGCCGAGGTGTAGATTATCATATTGTTGGCGATGGTTATGCCCTCTTGGTGTATGGTGAAGCTACCTGCGACGACATCATCGCAGAGCAGTTGTATGGTGGCTGAACGGCTCTCTGTGGTGCGGTTCTGCTCGATGTTGAGCCTTATCACCTCGTCGTACATAGCGGCACGTGTCGACTCCTCCTGTAGCGTAATCCAGTTGGCTATTGCAGGAATCACCACCTTGTACCTCTTTGTATTCAGCTTTACCCTAATATCCAATGTCGAGGCGTCATTCGTTATCTCGATGTTGTCGTTCTCGATTATCACCACACTGCTCTCGAATGTCAGCGTACGCATAATAGTGGTGTTAGCATCGCTTACGAGGACAATTATAGGGCTATCCGTCCAACTCTCGGGCGCAGTGACGGTGATGTAACCCTCCTTCTCGGAGAGTTCGGTTACGGAGGCGTGCCAACCCTCTTGGGCGATAGTGGCGATATGTATCTCTTCGCAAGAACTTGTGACTGTGTATGTAACCTTGCAGGAGCCTCCGGCTATAACAACGCCTTCATTCTCAACCTCAAATACGATGTCGAGTTTGCGGTTGTTAATCTCATTAATCTTCTCTTCAAGTTCGTTAAGTCGGAGTTCTATACTTGTGATCTTTACGTTTATCTTTGCAATTTCGCTCTCAATTTTGTTGTTTATCTCGGCTACTGCGGCTGCTATCTTTGCATCGATTACTCCGTTATTCTCGGTTATCGCCTCGGAAATAGCTTTTTTATACGCCTCGGTGAGTTCTGTTTGCAGACTTTGCAGGTTACCCTTAATCTCTATAAGCTCATTTGCCAGGCTCTCATCTGTGCAGTTCTCTATCTGCGATTCGAGTTCGGCTATCTTGGAGTCAATTTGCGCAATGGTGTAGTAGCCTGATAGTTGCTCGTTTATCCACGACTTCATCGACTCTTCGAGTGCCGATATGGCGTTTGATATCTGCGTCAAGTTCTCACTTTTAATGTTATCGAGCTGTGATTGTAAGCCGGCTAATGTTGCGGATAAACTTTTGTACTGTTCGAGCGTGGCAAATGTTGCGCTAATCCAATCGATAGTGCCTTGATTTAGCGAATCGACATACTCCCGTAGTGTGGCTATCGCTTGCTCTATCTCTATATCCTTTGCTTTGAGATTTGCGAGATCCTCGGTCGTAGGTATCTCTTGGTTTTCGAGTGCGGCAATTTGCTCTTTCAGGGTATTACTCACCTCTTTCAAATCGGAGATTGAAATTTTCATGCTCTCGATTTGTTGCTCGATTGTCGAAATTCTGGTGCCTTCCAATTGGCTGACACGCTTGTCGAGGTCGGAAATAGCGTTGTTAATCTTCTGACAACCAAAAAGAAATGCGATGGTTGCCGCCATAAGCAGAACTCTTTTCATGGTAGTAAATTTTTATTGTGATTATCTTCTAAATACAAATGTATAAATAATTATTCGATATAATAGATTTGCAATGTTGTTTTTTTGCGATAATTTTCCGATTGGATTGTAATGCTCTAATTCTCAATAGCATAGAAATAATTCGTAAAAATTATTAAAAATTTTCTTCAAAATATTTGCACATTCCGAAAAAAGCCCCTATATTTGCACTCGCAATTCGGCTCCGTAGCTCAACTGAATAGAGTACTTGACTACGGATCAAGCGGTTACAGGTTTGAATCCTGTCGGAGTCACGAAGCGGTCATCTCGAAAGAGGTGACCGCTGATTTTTTGTACTATTATATACCTTATTACTTTTGGGATTCTATCTTCTGCAAGAGCTTGGCAGGATAGTCGGTGGTGATGGCGTCAAACTTATGTTTGAGGAACCAATCCATATCCTCCTCTTTGTTGATTGTCCAGGCATTGAGATAGACCTTGCGTCGCTTGAAGGTCTTTACCCACTCCGGATGTGCAAAATAGAAGATATTCTGATAATCTACCGCCTTAAGGCCAATAGCCTTTATCGAGTCGGGATGCATATTCGGAAGCTCCTGCTTCCACTTGCCGAGGTACTGCGCACGACGACCTGTGTTGTCCTGAATGTATTTTACCGCAGTGATGTTCGAGCCGAGGAACTCACACCACTCCATAGCGCCCATCTCTTCGATGGTTCGAATAATCTCCTTGCTAAGACGGAGCGAGTACTCGTCCGAGATCATCGTCTTGACATCTACAATGAGCTTTGTCTTTCTCTGCTTCATCACCTCGGTCAAGTATTCACGGAAGGTGGGAATCTTCTCGCCATTTTTGAGCGGATATTTTATCAACTCGGCATACTTTGTATCCTTGATAGGCAAACCGCAGTGTTTGAGGTTGTGATATACGACCAACGAATCGTCGGCAGTGATATGTACATCGCACTCCGAGCCGTGAACTCCCAATCGTACCGCCTCACGCCACGATGCCAATGAGTTCTGAGGAAAGCCCTTCTCCTTCCAAGCACCACGGTGCGCAATTACGCAGTTCTTGTTCCATTCAAACTTTTGAGCTGTAACCGATAATGAGCAAGCTACAACCAAGATAAAAATACAAATCTTCTTCATATACTGAGTATTGAGGGTTATTCTAAAACACTATTTGGTAGCCACGAAGAAGAGGTCGAAGCACTCCATACCCACCTCATACGGCACGATAGAGTAGTCCGACATCACGATAGACTCGGTAAGCTCGGTATTCTTCTTGTGGAGCGAACGGCGATTTAGGCGATTGAGCATATCGTAAGGAATCTGCAACAGTTTGCGAGGTAGGCGGTGTTGCAGGTCGAGAATGTCGAAACGGGTGATTTTGCGCACGCTCTGGCGGTTTTTGCGGTAGTACTCCATAATCTTCTCGTTGCCGATGACGCCATACGCCTCGACCTTCGAGAAGTGACACTCCAACAGGTTGCGCAACTCGTCGGCATTGTACTCTCGCACATGCCAAGGATTGCGAGTGAGCGACATTGGGGCATTTGGAGTCGAAACAACGAACTTTCCGCCCGGGCGAAGTACTCGTGCCACCTCACGCACACAAGCAATATCGTCGTCAATATGCTCGATAACCTGAAACGACACCACCGCATCGAACGAGCAGTTCTCAAAGTCGATTGGCGGCACCTCCATATCGTAATACTCGACATTTTCGAGTTGATTTATCTGCGCCGGTAACTCCTTGTCGATGGAGATGTAGCGTGTAGCCTTCGGAGCGATGACCTCCACGCCATAGCCCATTCCGGTACCGATTTCGAGGATATCGCCCTCGACCAACTCGGCAGCACGATGATACGCCAGCACCGAGCGCTGGAAGACATAGTTATCTGATTTTTCGAGCGACACACGCTCTGCGGTTGCGATTGTTGACATTCCGCTACTCCTTAACCTTTATTTCATTTTCATTGCAAACAACTCGATTGTGGCTCAAAAGCACTCCCAACGAGCGTTTGAAGAGTTTTTTGCTCATATTGAGGCGCTCCTTAATCTCCTCGGGCGAACTGTTGTCGGTAAGTGTGAGGGAGCCACCTGCCGCAACGATAGCATCGTACAAAACCTCTGCCGAGTCCTTCACCTGTGCAAAGCCCTTCTGTTGCAACGAGAGGTCAATGCGGTTGTCGTCGGTAATGCGGCTCACATACGCCTCGACCTTATCACCCAACTTCACATCACGGAAAATCTGATTTTTATAAATCATTCCCCAATGGCGATTCTCGACGATTGCACGATAGCCAATCTCGCTCTCCGACACAATCAACGCCTCGACCTTCTGGCGTGGCGATAGGGTTATAATATCCTCATTATTAACATATTGCTTCAACTTCGAGGTCGCCACACAGCGGTCAGTAATATTGTCCACATAGAGATATACCGTCTTATACGAGCCGACCACGACACCGCCCTGCTGATTGCGGTTTGGGAGGAATAAATCCTTACCCGTGATGCCCCAATCGAGAAATGCACCGTGGATATTCTTATCCACAACTTTGAGGTAGGCGCACTTGCCCGCCGTAATTTTTGGCGTTTCGGTTGTCGCCACGATACGATCCTCCGAGTCGTGATAGACAAACACCTCGACCTCATCATCAACCTTCTGCGTCAGCGACACATAGCGGTTTGGGAGCAACACCTCGTTGCCCTCCTCGTCTGCCAAGTACAGACCAAACTCCGACACTCTCGCTACACGCAAGGTTTGTATTTCACCAATTCTCATTGTAATTCAAAAAAATTCTCAATTCTCAATTCTCAATTCTCAATTTGGAAAGTTATTCGACTTTCCAAGTCTCTCCACCGAAAAACAAATCGTCTGCCTTCATATTCGGTTTTACGGCTTGTTGCTCCTCGATTTGGCGTGCAACCTCCGAGTCGTAGGTAGGGCGTGCCACATCACGAATAATGCCCACCGCAACAGGGTAGTCAGGGTAGCGCATCGAAGCCAACGTCGTGTGCAAAGCGGTATCCTCCGAGTGTGCATCGTGCGTCAGCACATCGTCTATCGTATAGCCATCTTCGCCAACGGTTACAACCTTCAAGCGCAAGCCGTCAAGCACCAAGCCCTTCTCCCTATTTGCGCCAAAGAGCATCTTCTCACCGTGAACAAGGCGGATGGTGCGCTCCTCACGGATAGCCTTCGTATCAGCATAGTCAGCGTGGGTTTTGTGGTTGAAAATCACGCAATTAACAAGCGTTTCAATCACCGACATACCCTTATGACAAGCACCCTCGACAAGCAACTCTTTGGTCAAGTCCAACTCCATATCTATCGTGCGAGCCACAAATGAAGCCTTTGCACCAATCGCCAACACCGCCGGCGAGAATGGCTCCTCGATAGTACCGAATGGCGAGGTTTTAGTTATTTTGCCCAACTTCGAGGTAGGGGAGTATTGACCTTTGGTCAAGCCGTAAATCTCGTTGTTGAACAAAATCAGGTTCAAGTCGATATTTCTGCGGCAAGCGTGGATAAAGTGGTTACCACCAATCGCCAGCGAGTCGCCATCGCCCGAACAAACCCATACCGAGAGGTCGGGACGAGCCGTCTTCAAGCCCGTAGAGATAGCGGCTGCACGACCGTGAATGGTGTGGAAACCGTAGGTATTCATATAGTAGACAAAGCGTGACGAACAGCCGATACCCGAGATAAATGCGAAGTTCTCTCGTGGGATATCCAATCGCTCGGCAACCTCGGGCAACGCCTTCAACACCGAATTAAATACGGCGTGGTCGCCACAACCAGGACACCACTTCACGGCATTACCATTGCGAAAATCGTTTGCGGTATATTCTCTCTTTGCCATAGTACTAATTCTCATTAAGGTTTTTCAAAATCTCCGCTTTGAGAGCCTCTGCCGCAAATGGTTTTGCTCCCATATCCGCCAACGAGCGAATATCCTTGTGCGAAGTCATCGAGCGCAAGTGTGATGCGAGTTGTCCGCTATTGCTCTCGCAGACCAACACACGCTTGAAGTGTGACATAGCCTCTGCAATGCCCGACTGCAATGGGTTAATCAGCGAAATGGTAGCGTATGCCACATTTCCGCCCTCATTGCGAACTTCGGCAACAATTTCCGACACCTTGCCGACATTGCTACCCCAAGCCAAAACGACCATTTCGCCCTCCGTTGCACCCTCGATCTGCACCGCAGGCATCAACTCCTTTGCACGCTCTACTCGCTCGGCACGCAGTGCGCCCATCAAGGCGTGGTCGGCAGGGGTGTAGGATATTGCACCCGTCTTTGGTTGCTTCTCCAAGCCACCCAAGCGATGCTCCAACCCCTCTGCGCCAGGAATTGCCCAATAACGAGCCAAATTCTCATTTGCCGAGTATGGATTGAACAATCCTCGCTCGTTGAAGCACTCCGCCTTCTCCGCCAACTCCTCACGAGTGATGATTGGTGGAGTAATCGAAGGCATATCGGCAACTCGCTTTATGAGCCAAGGCTCGGTGCCATTTGCCAAGTTTGCATCGGTCAAAAGTACCACAGGCATCATTCGCTCCAACGCAATTTTTGCCGCCAAGTACGCCTTCTCGAAGCAGTCAGCAGGGGAGTGTGCCGCCAACACCACAAGCGGACTATCGCCATTGCGACCATACATCGCCTGCAAGAGGTCGGCTTGCTCGCTCTTGGTTGGCAAGCCCGTAGAAGGACCACCACGCTGAACATCGACCACAACAAGCGGTATCTGCGCCATAACCGCCAAGCCGAGAGCTTCGCTCTTCAATGCCAAGCCCGGGCCGGATGTCGTTGTTACTGCCAACGCTCCGCCAAACGAAGCACCGATTGCGGTACAAATTCCGGCGATCTCATCCTCTGCCTGAACGCTCTTTACGCCCAACGCCTTATGCTTTGCCAACTCCTCCAAAATGCCCGTAGCAGGGGTAATAGGGTAGGAGCCACAGAAGAGCGGTCTGCCACTCTTCTCTGCCGCAGCGATAAAGCCCCAAGCCACCGCCTGGTTGCCATTTATCGAGCGATAAGTGCCCTTTGCGAGTGCGCTCACTCGCTCCTCGGTGTGATTTTCGCCCACGAGGTGAGTATTCTTTGCATAGTTCTCGCCCGCCTGCAACGCCAAAGTATTCGCCTTGCTGACGAGTGGATTTTTCTTGCCAAATTTCTTCTCTACAAACTTCTCGGCATACTCGGTCGGGATGTCGTACATTCCGAGCGTAATACCCAGCACCACCATATTGCGGCACTTCAACGCAGACTTGCGGTCGAGTTCGCACTCGGCAACGGCATCGAGCGTCATCTGCGTAATAGGCGCTTCGACAATGTTGCACTCCTGCAAACCGAGCTGCTCTACGATTGTTTCGATGTCGTAGCCCAACTTCGCAACCGCCTCCTTTGTAAAGCCGTCGCTATCGAGCAATATCGTAGCCGTAGCGGTGGCATATTTGCTATGCGCCACCAATGCGGCAGGATTCATCGCCACCAAAATATTGCACTTGTCGCCCTCGTGCGTTACCGCTTGCGACGAGAAATGAACCTGAAAGCCCGAAACACCTGCTACCGTACCTTGTGGTGCTCGCACCTCGGCAGGATAGTCGGGAAAGGTGAATACGCCGTAGCCTGCAAATGCAGCACTCTCCGAAAAGAGGTTGCCCACCATCTGCATACCATCGCCCGAATCACCCGAAAAACGAATTACTGTATTCATAATATTAGCCCTTGGCTCTCTTTAATCTTTTGCAATGCCTTTAATCGTTAAAATCTCGGTTCCGCCAACCGAATTGGAGCGAATCTGCACAATGCGTCGCAAGATGCCCTTCTCGACCTTCTTCGATTCGAGTGTTAGGCGTATCTCGCCACTCTCGCCCACGGCAATGGGCTTGCGTGAGAATTCGGCTTTCAGACACGAGCAACTTGTGGTTGCAGCGAATACCACCAATGGCTCGCTACCATCGTTCGTAAAGCGGAACAGGCACTTTTTATCCTCGCCTTTGCGCTCGATGTCGCCAAAGTCGCACTCGCTCTTCTCGAAGCGGATGTGTGCCCCTCGAAACTCCTCGTTCGCCTTCTTCTCCTCTGCGTGCAGTGGCAATATCGCCACCATACAGCATAACAGCGTGAATAGGTACTTCATTCTCTGAGTTCTATTTCATCTTAAATACATAGGTTATTTTACCGCCCTGCTTGAAGGCTTGCGCCTCGGTGAAGCGAGCCTTGCGTGCGGCAGCAACTGCGGCATCCACCAATGCCTTGTCGTTGGTGGTAGAGCCCTTCTGGTCGTATGACGCCTCGGTCACGACTCCTGCCTGATTGACCACCACTTTGACTACAACCTTTCCACTCTTATTTCCCGCAGGGTAGAGCGGTTGTGGCAAAGCACCGACCAATCCTCGGCCCTGCAAGCCCTCGTCGAGAAACTCGTTGCCGATAGGGTTTAATCCGCCACCCGTACCTGCTGCGGTGGTCACGGTGTCTTGGCGAGCATACGGATTGCCGGCATTTGCAGGCTTGTCTGCTCCATCTTTCGACATCTTGAACAACGCACGCTGATTTACCGTGCGAGTCTCCTCCGCCTTGCCTGCCGCCTGTTGGGAGTTATCCTTCGTCGCAAGATTCTCGTGACGAGGCGCCTCCTTCACCTTTGGTGCAGGTTTTGGCTTCGGCTTTGGTGGTGGCTCGGGCTTCACATACTCGATGTAGATGATATCGCTCTGCGGTTTTTCGATTGGGCGAATTGCAAACTCACCAAATCGGAACGCCACTACAAGCAACACCACATACAACGCAGTGAAGATATATGCAAAATGTTTTGATTCCATAATTAATGGGCTATTAGCCATTGGCCATTAGCCATTAGCTTTTATTTTGCTTGCGTAGCAAGTATCAATCTGTATCCGTTATCCTTGGCGATATTCATCACCTTAACGACCTCATCCACCGCCACCTTCTTATCGCAGTGCAACGATACGGTAGGTTGCTCCTGTCCATCCAAACGAGCCTTCAATGCACGCTCGATACCCTCGATGCCCTGCACCTTGTCCAACTCGACATAGTAGATGTACTCCGAGCCCTTCTGCTCGATGCTGACGGTGGTTATAGCCTTGTCCTTCAACTGATTGGAACTCTTCGGCAACTCCAATTTCAACGCATTTGGGTTGATGAGCGTAGTTGCGATGAGCATAAAGATCAGGAGAAGGAACATCAGGTCGGTCATTGCCGATTGCGAGAACGACTTATCGACCTTCGAACCTCTCTTAATTGCCATAGTCTGCTATTTTTGAACAGGTTGATTCAAAATATCCATAAATGCGATGGTGTTTGCCTCCATGCGGAACACCAACTTCTCGATGCGGGCTACCAAGTAGTTGTAGCCGAAGTATGCAGGAATACCCACGATAAGACCACCTACGGTGGTTACCATTGCCACATACATACCGCCCGAGAGGAGTGCCATATCGACAGTACCACCAGCCGATGCCATATCCATAAAGGTACGCACCATACCGAGTACGGTACCCAAGAAACCGATCATCGGAGCACCACCGGCGATAGTTGCGAGGGTTGGCAAGCCATTCTCCAACTTCGAAACTTCGAGGTTAGCAACATTCTCCACTGCGCTCTGAACATCGCTCATTGGGCGACCCAAACGCTCCAAGCCCTTCTCGATCATTCGTGCGATAGGGGTATTCTCGTGGTGGCAGAATGCGATAGCCTCCTTAACCTTGCCATCCATAACATAGTCACGGATGCGGTTCATAAAGTGCATATCGAGGCGTTGTGCTCGCTGAATAGCCACAAAACGCTCCACGAAGATGAAGATGGTAACGCCTCCCAACAAGAGGAGCACCCACATCAACCAACCACCCTTGTTAAACATCTCCCAAAGGGACAAGTTCTCTGCCGTTGCGGTAGCATTTGCCACCACTGCCTCGGCTGTCTGCAACAATTTAATCATAATGCTTTAATGTTTTAATTTATTTAGTTTGTTCGTTATTTTCTTTGCTCTTCTTCTCTCGCTTGAAGCGGTGCTTCAATCGCTGGCGCAGGTCTTTTGCATTGTTGAAATCCTCCTTAAAGTAGATTCCGATACCTGTCTCCTGCAAACCCTGGTTCTCGTCGAAGCGGTCTATCGTATGGGTAAAGCCCTTCAAACGAAGTGTGCCTGCTCGGTCTATCAGCCAGGTGAGGTATGCCTCGCCCGTGAAGTTCGAGGTTGCATTTACCACCTGTGCCTTATCCACTATGTAGTTACCCTCCACCTCAATCAGCAGACGGTTGTCGATAAGTCCCTTCGAGAAGCCGAAATCGACCTCATCGCTCATCTGCTCGGTACGAGGGCGGTAGCGCAAGACAATCTTGTAGTCGTCGTTCGAGAGCCAGTTGCTAAATTGATTTGACAACATCTCGAAGCCCGTAGCGGCAGTTGCAGAGGCTCCAAGCGAAGAGGACATAGCATTATTCGACTCCGAGATAAAGCTGTTGGCAATTATCAGGTAGAGGAACTGCTGTGATTTACTCTCAGGTGTAGCCAAAGCACTCGCAATAAGGCTCTGTACCTCCGAATCGGCACTCGGTACTACGATGTCGAAGGTTACCGTAGGCTGTGTCAAGCGGTCTGTGAGGTGAATCAAGCACTCCACAGGTACGGCTCGTGTCGAGCGGTTGCTCTCGGTGAGCGAGCCTTCGAGCAGAGGTTGCAACGACGCTTTCAACTTATATACGGCATCGATATTGAGCAACGCATCGAGAGGCTCTCCTGTCCATTGGATAGTCGAACCAGGCTCGATATCGAACCACTTATTTACTATATTCTGCAAGGTGAAGAGGTAGCTTCCCTTCTTGATGGTGTAGTCGCCATACATCTCGAATATGTCGCTCTGCGGGTTGATGCGCAGATTGAGCTGACCCTCGCCCGTAGCCTTGATAATATCGCCTACGGTAGGGTCGATTACCAACTGCACCTCGGCATTTGGTCGCACATCGAGAGCCATTGTAATCTCCATAGCATCGCCACCCGACGAAAGACGCTTCTGCCTATTCTCGAACATCATCTTCTTGCGAACAAGGTAGGATGTTGTATCGCTCTCCTTGGTTGCGAAGGTTACAAAGTCCGCAGTCGATATATCGCTATTGTCGGTCAAAGGCATATAGAACTTGGTGTAGTCGTCGCTACGAGCCACAAAGTCCATCTTTACACCCGCCTTGTCGCCTCGTACCGAGCCTGTTCCCGTAGCGAAGATATTGCCATAGAACATCGGATTATCTCGCTCGGTGGTGTTCAGCACCTCCATATTGTTGATCTGCACACCGATGTTGTATTCGATATTCGAGAGGTGCGCCAACGACACATCCATCGACAATGTACCCTCACGACCATTCCTGTCGAATACAGGTACTCCCTCGGTCTGCAAATGGTTGTTATGCACCTTGACCACCGCCTTCGGAGCAGAGTAGCGACACTGCGTGTAGGCGATAGTCGTAGCAAGGCTATCAACCAAAATCTCGCCTCGCAACTCTGCATCTCTGCGTTCGCCACTGATGGTTAAATCGACCGTTGCAACACCCTCGGTGTCGGTGATTACATCCACCAACAGCGGATCGAGCAGATTCATCTTCACACCCTCGGTCTGCATTCGTGCATAGTAGCGCATCTGCGATGGTGCGAAGTAACCCTGAATAACTCGCTTGCCCTCGCTGCGTGTGGTGATATCGAGCGAAGCACGACTACGACCGAAGTCCCACTGCGAGGTGAGGAGCAAGTTCGGCACCTCCACGCCACTCACGGTTACGCTATCCATCTCGATGCGGGCATCGATACGAGGATTTCGCATTGCCGAGTGGAGCGTTGCATATCCATTGGTGCGACCATTCACCTCGTAGCCAATCCGGCTGGTTATCTGCGTGAATGGCGCCAACGAGAAGTTGCGCAAGCTCATATATACCGAATCGGTGCTGTTGCGGGATGCTACACCATCCACATATAACTCCTGCGTGTCGCTACGCACCGCAAAGCGGTGTATTGCCACACGAGAGGAGTCCATCTCTATTCCGTCACTTGTGATTTGCCACGATATGTCGTCGCTCTCGATGGAGGATGGGTTGAACGATATTGCAAGGTTGCGACGGTTGTTCTTGCGTGTAATCTTTGCGTTTGCCGACACCTCGCCTTGCAAGTCACGCACCGAGTCGGCAAAAATGGCATCTATGCGGATGTCGTTATCCTTTGCGCCACCTTCAACGCCCACGCCCGAGAAGTGGAATGCTCCGGCGTAGAGGTCCTCTGCCTTTAACGAGAGTGCCAACGAGTCGCTCGCATTGCCCGCCTTGACATCAATGTTGGTGACAAGGTAGTTGTTGTGCATCAGATACTCCGACGATGCATGCATAAGGAATCGGTTGTCCAATGGGCTCACCAACATCTCTACCTTCGAGCCTTCGGCCATCTCCAAGCCATCGGTTATACAGCCGAGCAGAGGGTCGATATCTTTGGTAGTGGCGGAGAGGATAGCCACCTCGCTGCCAATCTCGGCAATGTGGGTGCCGATATTCTCTCGTGCCTCCTTATCGTAGAGGAGCGGAGCGTATTGCGCCAAGAGATTTTTCAGGTAGTATATTACATTCTTGTATGGGGTGCGGCTCTCGAATACCGCATCGGCAAAGTCAGATGTGAGGGTGAGCGTTCTCGCATCCTCGTCGCTCTTTATTGCAAGCTCCACCAAATCGGCTTCACAGCCTCTGCCTACCGTTTCGTACTCCGCTTCGGCAATGCGCAGAACTCCGTTTAACTCATCGAGCGATGCTCCACGAGCCGACAAACCCACATCGCAACTGAGTACCGAGATGCTGTCACGCTTGTTGATGTTCATTGCGTGGAGGTCGGCGTGCTCTACACTCATCACTGCATCGTAGAGTGGCATTCCTCGCTCGGCAAGGTCCAAAATAGCCTGTGCATCGAGTTTTAGAGCCTCGTCATTTACGCCCAACGAGCCCGCTACACGATTATCCTCTATGTCTGCCACGAGGGTGAGATTGTTGTATTCGCAACCATTTATAGTTATGCTTGCAACTTCGCCACCGCCCTTCAACAGAAGTGGAGAGTCGTCACCAAGTTCCACCTCAACTTTTGCATTGAGCGAACTCTTGCCTACCACCGATGTCGCAAGAAGTGCGGAGAGGTCGAGCTCCTCGGCTCCTACCGTTGCATTTATCCCTTTGCGACCATTGGCAGGATTTTGCATAGTACAAGCCAATGCCACCGAGCCACCGCTGCGCAATCGGCTGTTTGCCTTTGCCGAGAACTCACGGATGGTGCCCTTGAACTC
This sequence comes from Alistipes sp., assembly GCA_017502025.1. Lineage (GTDB taxonomy): Bacteria > Bacteroidota > Bacteroidia > Bacteroidales > Rikenellaceae > Alistipes. The sequence continues at coordinate 12,862 of JAFVVS010000111.1, forward strand.
GCCCGAGGCGTCGATACCGCCTATGCGATCGAGATATTGCGATGCGGTGTCGCCAATGGAGAGGTGGGCGATGTTATGAAGAAGGTAGGCTACCTCCTCGGTCGAAGCACGCAATCTATTGACCTTTATATCAAACTTTGTTCGCTCTACATCTATGAGACCTCGCACTCGTGCCGAGCCTTGCAGTGTTCCGCCATCTTCGAGTGTGGCATTTACGATATTGCCCTTGAAGTCTGCCACCGGACCGTTCATCGAAGCGGTAACATTGCGTAGCGAGGTCTTCCAGCCCCACAACTCGGATGCAAAGTAGCCCACATCCTCCGACGATACATTGCTTCGACTGATGTTGCAGATGATAGGGATCTTATTGATGAAATCTCGGTATTCGAGCCAATCTTCGCCTTTGAGCAGAAGGTAATCGAGGTTGATGTTGCTCAATGCTGTCTGGATATTACCCTCGTTAATCTCAATCTTGCCATTATCGACAAGTATGCTACCCGAAAGATTATCCAACTCAAATCCGGTGCGCTCCACAAAGGATAGCGACTCCACATCGAGCGAAACAAAACCTCCACTCCTGACCAAAAGATTTTCGATGTGGGTATTCATGCCGAGCAGATGCATATCGGCAAAGTCGATACCCGCTTCGGTAGGCTCGTCGAAGCGAATAAGGCTGAAATCTATGCCCGAGCCATCTATCGAGCGGATATCGAGCCTGAAATCGCTCTCTTTCTCTCGATTTACGAGCTGGTCGGTAATCTCCTTTACTCCGAAGGAGCCTCGGGTGGTCTCCTTTACTACGAATTTTCCGCCTTTGACCTCTGCGTGGTTGATGACGAGGTTCTTCTTGGCAAGCGAAGCCAACGATGCAAGGTGGGCATCCGCACGCTTGACATAAAGCAGTGTGTCGCCATCCCAATCGGCAACATAGAAATCTCGCATCGCTACACGATTGAGCAGACCTATGGTGATGTGTCCTACCTCGACTTTGGTGTTGAGTTTCTCGCTTGCCCACTCGGCAGCACGGTCTATTGCGAGGTTCTGCACCGAAGGAATTGCAAGCAACAAAGCGGGCAAAAGAGGAAAAATTATCAGCAATAATACGATTGCGGATAACACTCTTAACAATATTTTTGTAACTTTGCGCACTGCTTTGTACTGATTTTCGGCACTTTATGCCCTCGTAAGTTATAAATAACTTACAAAAGTAGTCATAATTTGCGAGAAGTGCAAACAAAAAGCCAAAAAAAAAGTTGGCGGAGTTACACGGTTACAGTGGCACACGCCCATGTAACTATGTAACTATGTAACTATGTAACTGCACAGCGATATAGAACAATAGTTAAATACAAGATATGAATAACGATATTATTATACTCGGCATCGAGTCCTCGTGCGACGACACCTCGGCAGCGGTTTTGCGCAATACAACTCTGTTGTCGAGCGTTATCGCTTCGCAAGCGGTACACGAACGCTATGGCGGTGTAATCCCCGAACTCGCATCCCGTGCCCACCAACAGAATATTGTTCCCGTAGTGGATGCTGCACTGCGTGATGCAGGCATTACGCCCGACAAGATTGACGCTATCGCCTTCACTCGTGGCCCTGGCTTGCTCGGCTCGCTTATGGTAGGTACATCGTTTGCAAAGGGTTTAGCCATAGCAAACAATATACCTCTTGTAGAGGTAAATCACCTTCACGGACATATCCTATCACACTTTGTAGATATGCCCGATAAGGAGTGTGAACACCCTAACTTTCCATTTCTATGTCTGTTAGTTAGTGGTGGTCATACACAGATAGTTAAAGTCAATTCTCCATTCGATATGGAGATTGTCGGCTCGACTATCGACGATGCAGCAGGCGAAGCACTCGATAAGTGTGCTAAGGTTATGGGCTTGCCATACCCCGGCGGACCCGTTATCGATGCCCTTGCAAAGGAGGGAAATCCCGATGCTTTCAAGTTCGCTAAACCTCGCATCGGAGAGTTCGATTTCTCGTTTTCTGGCTTGAAGACTTCATTCCTCTATACACTTAGAGATGAAGTAGCCAAAAACCCTAATTTCATAGAGGAACGCAAGTGTGACCTATGCGCAGCCATACTACATACAGTGGTAGATATATTGGCTGAGCGCTTGGTTAAGGCTGCTAAGCACTATCGTATTTCGGACATCGCCATAGGTGGCGGAGTAGCAGCAAATTCGCTCCTCCGAGAGCGCATTGCAGCCGAAGGAGAGAAGCGTGGTTGGCGCACATTTATTCCTGAGCGCCGCTTCACAACCGACAATGCAGCGATGATTGCCGTAGCGGGATATTATAAATATATGAACGAGGAGTTTTCAACCCTCGATGCTGCTCCCGTAGCGAGATTTTAGCAAAGCAGTTGTTACATAGTTACACAGTTACACAGTTACATGGGGGGGCGTAGCCGTGTAACCGTGTAACGGTGTAACGGTGTTGGTCTTGGGGACTCTGACGGTTATCACGGCGCAGCGAGATAAGGGTTGTTAAAGGCTATTAAAGGCTATTAAAGGTTATTAAGGGAGCGCTGATGCAATAAAAAACTTTAATAACCATTAACTACCCTTAATCACCCTTAACAACCTTTATTGAAACTTGCGCCAACTCTCAACTCTCAACTCTCAACTCTCAACTAATTGAAACTTTTCCGTTTTCAGTTTTCAGTTTTCAGTTTATTTTCCTATCTTTGCCAATCTATAAGGCAAAGTTGGGAAGATGATAGATTGGCACATAGCGGTAGCACTGCTCATTTCGGGTACGCTGGTCGGAATAATCAACACCCTCGCAGGAGGTGGCTCGATTATTACGATGACTATGTTTATGGCGTTCGGTCTGCCCATAAATGTTGCCAATGGTACAAACCGAATAGCGGTTTTGATGCAAAATCTCACCGCTTCGATAACTTTTATTCGCAAAAAGACCTTCGACCTCAAACACGGATTTCTACTCTCAATTCCTGTAATAATCGGAAATATCGCAGGCTCGTTCGTGGCGTCTTACATCAACGATTGGGTGTTCAAAATCTGCTTCGGTGTGATTTTGCTCGTCATAATGGTCTATCTGCTGCTCGATACACGAATTAAGTTGAAGGCAGGTAACAGACTCGAAATCAAACCAATACACTACTTCTGGTTTTTGCTTATCGGCTTCTACGGAGGCTACATCTATATCGGTATCGGCTACCTTATCCTCGCCATAGCGTTGTGGCTTATGCGAATGGACTTGGTTACGGCAAATGCCATTAAGGGCTTCGTAATTCTGCTTGCCACACCTTTCTCGTTGGCGGTATTTATGATTATGGGCAATGTCGATTATACCTTTGGTATAATTCACGGTGTAGGCAATATGATAGGCTCTTTCCTCGCATCGCACTATATGGCGAATTGGGGCAAGAATTTCATAAAAATCTTTATGGCGGTGATTGTCGCCATCTGCTTCTGCGACCTTGTGGGAGTTATCTCGTTGCACGATTTTTTCTACTCTATCTTATCAATTAAAGAATAGGTGCAATGGAAGAGAAGATCAAAATTGAGGGCGCAAGAGTTCATAACCTCAAAAATATAAGCCTCGAAATACCTCGCAACGCATTGGTTGTGATTACGGGTTTGTCGGGCTCGGGAAAGTCGTCGTTGGCTTTCGATACCATCTATGCCGAGGGTCAGCGTCGCTATATGGAGACCCTCTCGATGTATGCACGCCAATATATCGGCACTATGGAGCGCCCCGATGTGGATAAAATTTCGGGCTTGTCACCTGTGGTGGCTATCGAGCAGAAGACCACCAATCGCAACCCTCGTTCTACCGTAGGTACAGTAACCGAAATCGCTGATTTTCTGCGACTTCTCTTTGCGAGGGCTTCGAGAGCCTACTCTCCTGCTACGGGCGAGGAGATGGCACACTACTCCGATGAGCAGATTGCCGATTTGATACTGCGTGATTATGAGGGGCGAAAGGTCGCCTTCCTTGCGCCTGTTGTGCGTGAGCGAAAGGGTCACTACCGTGAATTGTTCGACTCTTTTCTCCGCAAAGGATATATCTATGCCCGCATCGACGGCGTAATTCGTGATTTTACGACGGGCGAGCAGTTGGACCGTTATAAGACCCACTCGATTGAGTTGGTGGTGGATAGAATGACCGCACGAGCAGATGCTCGTGACCGCATAATGACCTCGCTCCGTGAGGCTATGCGCCAAGGCAAGGGGCAGATGGCAATTCACGACTACGACTCGGGCGAGATGCGTCACTACTCACGCCATTTGATGTGTCCGACTACGGGTGTCGCCTTCGAGGATCCCGAGCCGTTTACCTTCTCGTTCAACTCGCCAAAGGGCGCTTGTCCTCGCTGTAACGGACTTGGAGAGGAGGCGGTATTCGATATTAAAAAGGTTATCCCCGACAATAGATTATCGCTCCGAGAGGGCGGTGTTGCACCGCTCGGTAAGGGGCGTGAGAATATCCTCTTTGCAACGCTCGAAGCGCTGGGTAAACGCTATGATTTCACACTCGATGACCCACTCGGGACAATCTCGGAGGAGGGTTTGAATGCCATTCTCTATGGCGATGACGAGCCGATGCTGGTCGAGGTGTCGGAGTATTCGAGCCGAGGTCGCCAGATGCGTTCGTGGGAGGGTGTTGCCGAGTATATAAACTCCAAAACCGAAGATGAAAACTCCCGCAAGGGCGAGAAGTGGAAGGAGCAGTTTGTGGCGTACCACAAATGCTCACTCTGCGGTGGTAGTCGCTTGAAAGAGAATGCGTTGCACTTCAAGGTTGCAGGCAAAAACATAGCCGAACTCTCGGCAATGTCAATCTCTCGTCTGCGTGAGTGGTTCGAGGGTGTAGAGGCGCAGATGACCGATAAGGAGCTGACGATTGCACGAGAAATTCTCAAAGAGATTCGTGAGCGATTGCGCTTTTTGACCGATGTCGGCTTGGGCTATTTGTCGCTCAATCGTGCATCCCGCACCCTCTCGGGTGGCGAGAGTCAGCGCATACGCCTTGCTACTCAGATAGGCTCGAAACTCGTCAATGTTTTGTATATTCTCGATGAGCCGAGCATCGGCTTGCATCAGCGAGATAACGAGCGACTGATCAACACCTTGAAGGCTCTGCGAGATGCCGGCAACTCGGTGATTGTGGTGGAACACGACGAGGATATGATGCGAGCTGCCGACTACATTGTAGATATAGGTCCAAAGGCTGGTCGCAGGGGCGGTCATATCGTGGCAGCAGGCACTTATAGCGAAATATTAGGTGCGCAGGGCTATACTGCTGATTATCTTACAGGTAGGCGCACCATAGAGATTCCGCAAGAACTGCGAAAGGGTAGTGGCGAATTGCTCCGTATCGTAGGCGCTCGGGGCAACAACCTCAAAGGCGTAGATGTTGATTTTCCACTCGGAAAACTTATCTGCGTAACGGGTGTGAGTGGCTCCGGTAAATCATCGCTCATAAATGGAACTTTGGTGCCTATTCTCTCGCATAAACTCTATCGCTCCTATGCGCAGCCGCTCCCTTACGATACGATTGAGGGGTTGGAAAATATCGACAAGTTGGTAGTTGTCGACCAATCGCCTATTGGTCGCACACCACGCTCAAACCCAGCGACTTACTCGAATGTCTTTGCCGATATCCGCAAGCTGTTTGAGGCGACGCCCGATGCACAGGTGCGAGGCTTCAAGGCGGGTCGCTTCTCGTTCAATGTGAAGGGTGGTCGCTGCGAGGAGTGTCGTGGCGCAGGCGTGCAGACTATCGAGATGAACTTCCTGCCCGATGTATATGTGCAGTGTAAGGCGTGTGGCGGAAACCGCTACAACAAGGAAACCTTGGAGGTACGCTATAAAGGCAAGAGTATCAACGATATACTCAATATGACCGTAAATATTGCGGTCGATTTCTTCGAGCATATTCCGACCATTCATCAGAAGTTGAAAGCTATTCAGGATGTCGGCTTGGGCTACCTAACGCTCGGACAACCTTGCACTACCTTGTCGGGTGGCGAGAGTCAGCGCATAAAGCTCTCGGCAGAGTTGTCGAAGCGAGAGACAGGTCGCACACTCTATATTCTCGACGAGCCGACTATGGGCTTGCATTTCGAGGATATTCGCTGTTTGATTGGCGTTTTGAACAAGTTGGTGGATAAGGGAAATACGGTTATCGTCATCGAACACAACCTCGATGTTATAAAGGTTGCCGACCACATCATCGACCTCGGTCCCGAAGGTGGCGAGGCAGGTGGCGAGATTGTTGCAGTCGGCACCCCAAGCGAGGTCGCCAAGTGCAAAAAGAGCCACACGGCGAAGTTTCTTCGCAAGGTTTTAACGGAAAACGGAAAACGGAAAGCGGAAAACTTTTAATTTAGTTAGGAGTTAGGAGTGAGGAGTTAGGAGTGAGTTGAGAGTTGAGAGTTGAGAGTTGAGAGAGCGCACCCCAGTAAGCGAACAAAGTGAGCGCCCCCAGTAACCCCCAGTAACCCCCAGTAAAAACCTGCGCCGTGATAAGGGTCGGAGTCCGCAAAACTAAAAACTTTCAGCGCACCCCTAATGCCTCTAACGCCCCTAACGCCTCTAAAAAAAACTGCGCCGTGACAAGGGTAGGAGTTTGCAAAATTACATGAGGCCATTAGCCATTGGCTTTTTACATACCCCCTCCGCTTCGCTCGTCCCCCTAACTTAGAGGGGACAAATTGTCGTGGTTTTATTTCCTCCCCTAAGTTAGGGGAGGTGGCTGAAAGCCGGTGGGGTCTGTTCGTGCTGGGCTTTTAGCGAAATTAGAGAAATTAGGGAGTTTAGCGAGTGTTGATTTTGGGCATCATTAAACTCTCTAAATTCTTTAATTCCCCTAAATTCTCTCTTGCTCCCCTAAAAATTTCTAATTTTTACCACACAATTTTGCATTTTGCATTTTGAATTCTGAATTTTTATATATATTTGTACCCTGAACCATTAGCATTGTTTTATGGGAAATGAAGAAGCTTTTAGTATTGTTGGTAGCAACGCTGGGCTACTTCTATACCTACGCACAAGAGGTTAAGGAAGATAGCCGCATCCCCGATTTTGTCGTAACACCCCGTTTCGATGTTAATCCTTACGCACCTATCAAGGGCGGCTACTCCGGTTTCGATTTCGGAAATTCATCACTCTACACATTCCTCGATGGCTCGGTAGGAGATTTTTCCTACTCGTTTGCAGGTCATTGGCTTTCGAGCGATTGGGCATCGAGCAAAGCCCTCTACGAGAATGCTTTTCGCTCTGACGATGTCGATTTTATCGATTGGCTCACTTTATCGTATCAGGTGGGGCAGTTTGGCTTTACCGTTGGTAAAGATATGTTGGCAATAGGCACTTGGGAGTTGGACTACTACGATGTCGATGTTCACACCTCGCTCGTGTCGCCATTCTGGCACAAAACCGCAATCTATCAGTGGGGTGGCGAGGTTAATTACACCTCGAAAGACGAGAGCACCTGGCTCCGCTTCCAATTCGCTTCGTCGCCATTCGGCGAGCGACCTTTCGCAGCAAAACTTTTCACCTACTCGCTATATTGGAGTGGCGAATATGGCTGTTTCTCGCCAATCTGGTCAACTAACTTCGTGGAGTACGAGCGTGGTAAATTCCTGAATATCATCGCACTCGGTAACTCGTTCTCGGTGGGCGATTTCACTATCGAGGTCGATTATATGAATCGTGCATCGTCTGTTAAGCGCTTCTTCAACCAGGAGTGGAGCATCAGCGGACAGTTGCTCTACAACTACAACGACAAGGTCGAGGCATTCGTAAAGGGCGGCTACGAGAACTACAACAGCGACCTCTTCGGCTACGAAGACGATATGTGGTTTATCCCGACCGACAACTCTCTCTGCCCAAAGTATTGGTATGTGGGCGGCGGAGTACACTACTTCCCGCTGCGTGAGAGCCGAGATTTGCGCTTGCACGCCGTAGCGGCATACAACTCATTTGCAAATAGCGTGTCGATATCGTTCGGCGCAACATATCACTTTAATCTAACCCAAACCATTCTGAAAAATCGTAAAAAATAGAGATGGCAAAAAAGAGTGAAACAATTATCAAGATCGAGAACTTGTCGAAATCTTTCGGCGAGAAGGTTGTTCTCGACAACATCAACCTCGATATCAAGCGTGGTGAGTTCGTAACACTGCTCGGACCTTCGGGTTGCGGCAAGACGACTCTGCTTCGTATGTTGGCAGGATTTACACAGCCCGATGCAGGGGGTGTTATCACGATGGAGGATAGGGATATTTTGAGCATGCCTCCGCACCAACGACCGCTTAATACGGTTTTCCAGCGATATGCGCTCTTTCCACATCTTAATGTCTATGAGAACATCGCCTTCGGTCTGAAACTCAAAAAGGTGGCATCGAAGGAGATTGACAAGCGTGTGCGTAAGGCGTTGAAGATGGTGTCGATGACCGACTACGAGGATCGTGATGTAAATTCCCTCTCGGGAGGTCAGCAGCAGCGTGTGGCGATTGCTCGTGCAATCGTAAATCAGCCACATGTGCTCCTTCTCGATGAGCCATTGGCTGCTCTCGACTTGAAGATGCGTAAGGATATGCAGATGGAGTTGAAGCAGATGCACGAGGCGCTCGGTATCACCTTTATATATGTGACTCACGACCAGGAGGAGGCGCTGACTTTGAGCGACACTATCGTAGTTATGAGCGAGGGTAAGATTCAGCAGATTGGCACCCCAATCGACATCTACAACGAACCTGTAAATTCATTCGTTGCCGACTTTATTGGCGAGAGTAACATCCTCAACGGTACGATGATAAAGGATAAAGAGGTGGAGTTTATCGGTCATAAATTCGAGTGCGTGGATAGCGGTTTTGGCGAGAATACGGCGGTTGATGTGGTTATTCGCCCCGAGGATATATACATCGTTGGAAATGTAGCGAATGCCGACTTTACGGGAGTAGTTAAGTCCTGCACCTTCAAGGGCGTACACTACGAGATGTTTGTCGAGACCGACAAGGGCTTCGAGCTTATGATTCAGGATTATAACGCCTTCGAGGAGGGTGCTACCGTGGGAATGTTTATCAAGCCTTCGGATATCCATGTTATGCGCAAAGAGCGCATCTGCAACACCTTCCAGGGCGTGATGACCTCGCCTACGACGGTCGAGATGCTCGGCACGGAGTTCGAGTGCAAAGAGCAGGGCTTGAAGGAGGGCGACAATGTAACGGTGCGTGTGGCATTCAACCGTGTGGAGTTGCACGACTACAAGGAGGACGGAAAACTGATTGGCTCGGTGCATTTTATCCTCTATAAGGGCGACCACTATCACCTCACCGTAAAGACCGAGGATGGCGACTTTATCTATGTGGATACCAACGATATATGGGACAACTTCGATGTTGTGGGTATCTCCATCGACAAGCGTGATATCTATGTTTCGAAACGAGTTTAACGACGAGGAGAAAAGATGAATTTTGTGTCTAAAATATTCAACAAACGAGCGAATTGGGCTATTCCGTATGCCATATTCCTCGCTCTGTTTGTGGCGTTGCCTCTGGTGCTGATTTTGGTCTATGCCTTTCAGGATGCCGAGGGTGCATTCTCGTTGGAGAATTTCCGACGCTTTGTCGAGCAACCCGAGGCAGTCAATACCTTTATATACTCGATAGGTATTGCGCTGATTACTACCATTTTGTGCATCTTGCTCGGCTATCCCGCAGCGTGGATTTTGAGCAACCGCAAACTCAATCGCTCGGAGATTACCGTGGTGCTGTTTATCCTGCCGATGTGGATAAACATCCTTATCCGCACTCTCGCTACGGTGGCTCTGTTCGACTTCGTGAAGTTGCCATTGGGCGAGGGAGCTCTCATATTCGGTATGGTCTATAACTTCCTGCCGTTTATGATCTACCCTATATATAATACTTTGCAGAAGATGGATCACTCGCTTATCGAAGCTGCCGAGGATTTGGGTGCAACCCCTTCGGAGGTTTTCCGTAAGGTTACTGTGCCGTTGTCTATGCCTGGTGTGATGTCGGGCATAATGATGGTCTTTATGCCGACAATCTCGACCTTTGCTATTGCCGAGTTGCTCACGATGAACAATGTGAAACTGTTTGGTACGACCATTCAGGAGAATATAAATAACGGAATGTGGAACTATGGCGCAGCCCTGTCGCTCATTATGCTGGTAATTATCGGCATAACATCGCTCTTCTCGGATGGCGATGAGCAGTCGGACAGCGAGAGTCTTATCTAAACGAGGGAGGGTAGAAGATGAAGAGATTTTTCGCACAACTCTATTTGTGGCTCTTGTTGGCGCTGCTCTATGCACCAATACTTATTATAGCCATATTCTCATTCACCGAGTCGAAGGTGCTTGGCAATTGGACAGGCTTCTCGACCGAACTCTATTCGTCGTTGTTCAACGGTGGGGCGCAGAGCTCACTGCTCGATGCTATCAAAAACACATTGAGCATTGCGGTTATTGCAGCCGTAGCATCGACCATCTTGGGAACAATCGCTGCAATCGGAATCTTCAATATGCGAGGTCGTAAGAAGCAGGTTATCAACTTCTTGAACGATATTCCAATGCTCAATCCCGATATTATTACGGGTATCTCGTTGTTCCTCTTGTTTGTGAGTCTGGGCATCTCGCAGGGCTATACAACGGTTGTGTTGTCGCATACCGCCTTCTGTACGCCGTATGTGGTGTTGAGTGTTATGCCACGCCTGCAACAGATGAATCCGAATATCTACGAGGCGGCTTTGGACTTGGGCGCAACACCGTTCCAGGCACTCCGCAAGATTATTATTCCGGAGATTCGCCCGGGTATGATTTCGGGTATGATTCTCGCTTTCACGCTCTCGATTGACGACTTCGCCGTGACGCTCTTTACCAAGGGCAATGAGGGTCTCGAAACCCTCTCGACATATATCTATGCCGATGCCCGAAAGGGTGGTCTGACTCCGGAGTTGCGACCGCTTTCGACCATTATTTTCGTGGTCGTACTGCTGCTACTTATTATTATAAATGTTCGTGCCAAGCGCAATGCCAAGCGCAAACAAGCAATGTAATCGAATATGAAGAGAGTTTTTATTACAATACTTTGTGCTCTTTGCACCGCCTTCTCGGTGGGTGCAGCCGACCGTGCCCACACGCTCAAAATCTACAATTGGGCGGACTATATTGACGAATCGGTACTCGACGATTTTAAGGTGTGGTACAAGGAGCAGACGGGCGAGGAGGTCGAGATTATCATGCAGCTCTTCGATATCAACGAGATTATGTTGGCGAAGATTGAGCGAGGTAAGGAGGACTTCGATGTGGTCTGCCCTTCGGAGTATATCATCGAGCGAATGTTGCGCAACAATATGCTTTTGCCGATAGACAAAGACTTCGGCGAAACGCCTAACTATCTGCAAAATATCTCGCCTTATATCATCGACTGCTTCAACAAGATTGACGGCTCGGGCAAGAATGCCAACGACTACGCCGTAGGTTATATGTGGGGTACTACGGGTTTGCTCTATAATACTCGTTATGTGACTCGTGAGGAGGCTTCGACTTGGGGCGCACTGCACAACGAGAAGTTCGAGAAGAAAATCTTTGTGAAGGATGCCTTCCGAGATGTCTATAGCACAATTCTTATCTATCTGCGTCAGAAGGAGTTGGCAGAGGGTAAGACCACACTCGACGAGTTGATGTACGACTCGACCGACAACTCTATTGCCGATGTCGAAAAGTTCCTCAAAAAGGCGAAAAAGTTGGTTGCCGGCTGGGAGGCAGACTTCGGCAAGGAGATGATGACCAAGGAGAAGGCGTACATAAACCTTACTTGGAGTGGCGATGCCGTGTGGGCCATCGAGGAGGCTGCCGAGGTAGGTGTGCTGCTCGACTATGCCGTTCCGAAGGAGGGTAGTAATGTATGGTTTGACGGCTGGGTAATTCCGAAATATGCCGTAAATACCAAGGCTGCACGCTACTTTATCAACTTTATATGCCGCCCCGATATTGCCATTCGCAATATGAACGAGATTGGCTATGTGAGCGTTATTGCATCGCCAGAAGTGCTTGAAGCACAGAGCGATGACGAACTTGAAACGACCATTGATGCCTCCTATTTCTTTGGCGATGGAGCCGAGAATGTCAAATTAAATCCTGTATTATATCCGGACAAGTCGGTTATCGAGCGTTGTGCAATGATGCACGACTCGGGCGCACGCACACCGAAGATGTTGGAGATGTGGGCGCGCGTAAAGGGCGATGATGTGCCGTTGTGGAACTTGATGATTATCGTGGTGACATTCAGTGTATTGCTCGTGTTGGGCATCCGTCGTAAGATAATGAAATCTCGCAAGCAGAGCCACCGCAAACAACGCAAAAACAAGCGCAAATAGATAAAACAAAAGAGTTCGCCGATAAAGCGAACTCTTTTTGTTTGTACTCGGAGCGGGAATCGAACGGTCGCCGCAGTTGAGAGGTGACCGCAGTGAGGTTGTCGCAATCAAAGATTGTCGGGGTTGAGCAACGATGTGCTAAAACTTGTTTTTAAGCGCAGTCGTTGCGCAAACACGAATATCTGCGCAAGCAGATGACAATCGAACGCAGACAAGTCGCCCGAAACGCCACTGACTGACTGATTTCTGCGAACGATAAAAAGATAAGCCCGACTTCGCATAGAAGTCGGGCATCTTTGTACTCGGAGCGGGAATCGAACCCGCACGGCCATTACTGGCCACAGGATTTTAAGTCCGGCGTGTCTACCTATTCCACCATCCGAGCCCTGTTTTGCGGTGCAAAGGTATAAATTATAATTAAAAATTAAAAATTAATAATTAAAAATTTTTGGGGTAGAAGGGGTTAGAAGGGGTTAGAGGCGTTAGGGGTGTTAGTGGTGTTAGTGGTGTTAGTGGTGTTAGGGGCGTTAGAAAGATTAGGGAGATTAGGGAGATTAGGGAGATAGTATTATCCCTATATCTCCTAAATTCCCTAAATTCCCTAGATTCCCTAAATTCCCTAAATATTTACCCCATTTTTATCGCAAAAAGTTTCTTTTTTCACAGAAAATGATTAAATTTGTAAAACGCAAACTACATACAGAGATTGTATCTGAATATAAAACAGTGATATTCAGCGGTTTGGCGTTTATAGGTTGAGCTAAATTCACATATTGTTTAACAAATAAAAAAATTATTGTTATGAAAAAGTTTCTTTTATTATTGGTTGTAGCTCCGGCTATGTTCGTTAGTTGTTCGATGTTCTCGGCGCCGGCAAAGGCTCCATCGAAGCTCACAAATACCGCTACCTATACTCCGATCAAGGTTACCCAGCCTGTGGTTGCAGTATTTGCTGACCTCGATGTTTCGCCTAACAAGATTTCCTTCTTCTACATTCCGAGTGGTACTGTTGTTACCGCAGGTCCTCAGAATGTTATTGACTCTGCAATCAGAGAGGCTCTTATGGCAAATGGCAATGCCGATGTTCTCGTAGGTCTCGAAAAGCAGATTAAGTACTCGGGCGATGGCAAAATCGAGTCGATTACCGTTACAGGTTACCCTGCAAAGTATGTTAATTTCCGTAGCCCGGGCGACGACTATCTCCGTCAGATGTCTGCGTCGGATGCCCCTGCAAAGAAGGGTGGCGCAACACCTGCACAGGGTGGTTCCGAGGGCGGTATGCTTAGCAAGTTGTTGGGCAAATAGAGCACAACTGTTTTCTAACCACACCCGCATAGAGTTGTGGGTTTAACTAGCGCAAACATTATGAAGAGATTTATATTATTAACCGCTATCTTCGGAATTGTTTCGTTGTCGGCCGTTGCGCAGCAGCAGGCAACACTCCGCACCATCAAGGGTTATGTCTTTAATGCCGAGGGTGATGCAATGCCGGGCGCAGATGTCAAGGCGGTGGCGGATAGTGCCGCTACCAAGGCGGGTGCCGACGGTACTTTCTCGATAGAGGTTACACAGTTCGTAAAGTTCCTCGAAGCATCTTGTGAGGGCTATATCAGCGCACAGGCAGAGATCGATGGCACGATGATAGTCTTCAAGTTGCAGGTCGACAGGAAGTACGCTGCTAACAAGGCGAAGGCCGAGAAGGCGGCTCGTAAAGCAGCTGAGGCAGAGGCTGTTGAGAAGGCAAAGGCGGCTGAGGCTGCACGCATCGCAGCCGAGAAGGAGGCTGCACGATTGGCGGCAGAGCGAGAAGCTGCGCTTATCATTGCCAAGCAGGAGGCCGAGCGCATGGCTGCCGAGAAGGCAAGAGCCGAGGAGGAGGCCCGTTTAGCCGCAGCAAAGGCTAAGGCCGAAGAGGAGGCACGCATCGCCGCTGCAAAGGCCAAGGCAGAGGAGGAAGCACGCATTGCCGCAGCCGCAAAGGCTAAGGCAGAAGAGGAAGCTCGTTTAGCAGCCGAAAAAGCTAAGGCCGAGGAGGAAGCTCGCATTGCCGCAGCCGCAAAGGCTAAGGCAGAAGAGGAAGCACGCATTGCAGCAGCAAAGGCAAAGGCTGAGGAGGAGGCCCGCCTTGCAGCAGAGAAGGCAAAGGCTGCCGAGGAGGCTCGTCTGGCCGCTGAGAAGGCTTTGGCGGAGGAGAAAGCTCGTCGAGAGGCCGAGAAGGCTCAATTGGATGAGCAGATTCGCCTTGCCGTAGAGAAGGCATTGGCCGAGGAGAAGGCTCGTACCGCAGTTCAGACAAATAGTGTCGTGCAACCGGCTCCGCAGAGTGTTCCACAGCAACCTGTTCAGCAGTATGCACCGCAACAGCAGTATGCTCCACAACAACCTGTTCAGCAGTATGCTCCACAACAACCTGTTCAGCAGTATGCACCGCAGCAACCTGTTCAGCAGTATGCACCGCAACAACCTGTTCAGCAGTATGCTCCACAACAACCTGTTCAGCAGCAACCTGTTCAGCAGTACGCACCACAACAACCTGTTCAGCAGCAACCTGCGGCAGTTGCTTCCAATGACGAGGATCAGGTTCCGTTGGAGAAGAAGGCAAAGAAAGAGTTGAAGAAGAATCGTTTTGGTCAGGTTGTCGAGTTAGGTTATCTCACTACTACCAAGAATATGAGCAATATCGAGCGCTTCGACTCGGCAGCAACGCTGTACTATGCATTGGGTGGTAGCTTTGTCAATAATGCCATATTCTTCGGTGTCGGAACGGGAGTTGTCTACTGCTTCAATAGCGAGATGTCTACCCAGATGGATAGTGTGAGCGGAGGCAATAATAATAAATTCCCTTACGAGGATATTGGTGTATTGTCGTTGGCTCCGGTAACCATTCCGGCATACCTCTATTTCAAGGCTAATATGGCGCCAAAGGCAAAGGTGTCGCCATTTATCTCGTTGATGGGTGGTGTCGAGATTGCTCCAACTGCAAAGAGTATGACATTTGAGTTTGGTCGCAAATTGTCCAACTTCTATCAGACTCCGATATTTGGTCGAGTACAGCTCGGTCTTAACTTCCGTTTGAGCAACAGAGGTGCTATGTATATCGGTGTTGGTTATCGCTTCGACCGTCGTTGGGGCGCATATACCATAGGCGGCGACTCAGAAGTCTATCCGGAGCGTCACAATGTTAACGGCTTTACCGCAAACCTTGGTTTTACATTCTAAACGACATAAAATCAAGATGTTGAAAATCCTCGGGAGTTCGCTCTCGGGGATTTTTTTGTTTGTGGGGTTTGGGAGTTTAGGGAGTTTAGGGAATTTAGAGAATTTAGGGAATTTAGAGAATTTAGGGAATTTAGGGATAATGCTATCTCGCTAATTCCCCTATTACCCCTATTACCCCTATTACCCCTAACGCCTCTAACGCCCCTAACGCCCCTAATGCCTCTAACGCCTCTGCCCCCCCCCTAAAAATTTTTAATTTTTAATTTTTAATTCTTAATTTTATTTCGTACTTTTGCCTAAATTAAGAAAAGGAGTGTTCCTATGTTGAAAAAAAGTATCTTTTTGCTACTTGCAGTAGCGGTAAGTATAGGCGTTGCGGGCGCTAAAAACCGACTCGATATCAAGCGAGAGACCGAGCGTGCAAAATCGTTGATTGAGCACGGCCGATATTCCGAGGCTCGCCATTCGCTAACCAACTTGCGTGAGCAGGTACCTCTCGACGAGGAGGTGCTGGTGCGCCATATCGACTTCGAATTGGCATTGTGTGCCTATGAGTTGCGTGATAACGAGGCGGAGCAGATTATGCTCGCCTTCTTGCGTCGCTACCCCGAGTCGGTGCATATCAACGATGTGCGCTTTATGTTGGCTATGTACTACTGCGAGCGAGAGGAGTACTCCACGGCTCGCAAATATCTCGATATGGTGTCGTACAAGGCTCTCACCACCGAGAACAAGGAGCGCTACAATATGCGATTGGGTTATATCGAATTCACTTCGGGCAACCACGATAAGGCATACGAGCACTTCTCGACCCTCTCACCTACGGGCAACTATGCCGACCACGCAGTCTATTACAAGTCCTATATCCACTACGCTCGTGGCGAGTACAAGGAGGCTTACAAGGGCTTCGACTCGTTGCGCAAGAGTGATAACTACTCGAAGGTTATCCCGTACTACCTCTTCCAAATCGAGTTCGCACGAGGCAACTACCAATATGTCGTTAAGAGTGGCGACGAGCTGTTGAAACAGTCGGTGGAGGTTGAGCGTACCGAGCTTATGCGAGTGATTGCCGAGGCGTGGTATCGCTTGCAGGGCTACAACAAGTCGTTTATATATATGGCTATGTACCAGCGTTCGGGTGGTAAGATGGGCCGTGAGGAGAACTATATTCTCGGCTATTCGGCATATCGCTCGACCGACTACGCTACGGCTATCGAGGCACTGCGAAAGGTTGCCGAGGGTGGCGACGAGTTGGCGCAGAACGCTATGTATCACTTGGCGGACTGCTATATCCGTCGTGACGATAAGAAGCAGGCAATTCGTGCCTTCTCGATGGCTGCCGACGAGAAGTTCGATAACGAGATCTCGGAGGATGCGCTGTTCAACTACGGAAAGTTGCTCTTTGAGACGGGAGGTGGAACATTCAACGAGTCGATAAATGTGCTCACTCGCTATGTTACGAAGTATCCCGACTCGGAGCGTGCCGACGATGCGAAGGAGTTGCTCATTGCAGCCTACTACAACTCGCACGACTATGAGATGGCTTACAAGGCGATTAAGGCGTTCCCTAATCCCGACGGAACACAGCGTGCAGCGTTGCAGAAGATTGCCTACTTCAACGGCTTGGAGGCGTTCTCGGCTGGTGACTTCGAAAAGGCAAAAGCGGCTCTCGAAGAGTCTCAGAAGATTGGTGTAAGCCCTAAATACAACGCTTTGTGTCTATTCTGGTTGGGCGAGATAGAGTATAAGTCGGGCAACTACGCCAAGGCGATAAGCTACTACGACTACTATCTCCGTCGTGCACCAAAGTCGGAAAGAGAGTATAAGTTGGCACTCTACAACCTCGGTTATGCCCACTTTACGCAGAATAATATGGCGAAGAGCCAAAAGGCATTCGAAGGTTTCGTATGGCTCTACAAAGAGGCGGACCGCTATCGTGCCGATGCTTTCAACCGTTTGGGCGATGCGCAGTATTCGCAACGCAAATATGCCGATGCGGTGAAGAGCTACGAGGGCGCAGTATCGCTCGGAACAGCCGAGCAGGACTACGCCAAGTATCAGCGTGCTATCTCGCTCGGTTTGGCGGGCAAGACTACTGCAAAGATTGGAGCTTTGCGCCAGATGCAGGGCGAAAATTGTGGCGACTACAACGACGATGCTGCATACGAGTTGGGTCGTACCTATGTGTCGCTCGGTCGCTATTCGGATGGCGCTTCGGTGTTGGAGGGCTTTGTCGAGAAGTATCCGCAATCGCCATACTACACACCTGCTCTGCTCGACTTGGGCTTGGTACATTTCAACTTGGGCAATAGCGATAAGTCGTTGCACTACTACGATAAGATTATATCGTCGGCTCCGCAGTCGGCAGCTGCCAAGGATGCTATTCAGAGTGTGCGAGAGATATATGTTGCGAAGGGTAGTATCAACGACTACTTTGCCTACGCAGAGCGCACAGGCGTGGAGTGCGATTTGAGTTTGATGGCTCGTGACTCGTTGTCGTTCCGTTCGGCTCAGAATATCTACCTCGCAGACCGTACGGCCGATGCGATATCGCACTTGAAGGGCTATTTGGATAACTATCCAAAGGGTTACTACACCAACGATGCGTTGTTCTGTTTGAGCGATTGCTACCTTAAATCGGATAGCCTCGACCGAGCAGTCGAGAGCCTGAAATTGTTGGCGGAGCAGCCGCAAAACCAATATACCGTACCTGTGGTCGAGAAGTTGGCACAGGTGACCTTCGACAATCAGATGTACGACGAGGCGGCATCTGCTTTCCGTCGTAAGTATGAGTTGGCGGATGGTGCAGCGGTTCGTACCGAGGCGGCAAACGGATATGCCGAATCGGTGCTTTTGCGCAAGGATGACGATGCACTGATGGCTATGGCAAACGATTTGGATACTTTGGCGGATGTCGATGCTACGATGTTGCGTCGAGTGCGCTTTGCTAAGGCGAAGGTGCATACCGCCCGCAACGAGGTTGCCGAGGCTCGTAAGATATACGAATTGTTGGCTGCGGATGTTTCCAATATCGAGGGTGCTGAGTCGGCATATCGTGTTATCGAGGCTCTTTTTGCCGAGGCAAAACTCGATGAGTGCGAGCAGAAAATCTACGCTTTGGCGGATAGCAAGACTCCGCACTCCTATTGGTTGGGTAAGGCGTTTATCCTCTTGGGTGATATATATGTTCAGCGCAACGACACCTTCCAGGCGAAGGCTACATATCGTAGCGTGGTGGATGGCTACACTCCTGCCGATGACGGCATTGTTGCAGAGGCGCAGGCTAAACTCGAAAAGTTGAATTAGAAAGATTGTTCCGAAAAGATATGAAACGATATATTACAATTCTCATTGCGTTGTGCGTGGTGTCGCTCTCGGCATCGGCACAGGTGGCGAAACAGGTGGAGGTGACCAAAGATTACGCTCCCGAGATTGGCGAGGCTCGCAAGATGGATATCGCACCTAATATGGTCGATACTATAACCATCCGCCCCGAGATAGATTACTCGGTGACACCTCGCTCGTTTGCTTCGGCACTCGGCACGCATCGCTTTAACCCTGCAACGGTTACCTATTGGGAGTATCAGCGCAAGTATCCATTCTATTTGAAGCTGGGTGCGGGATATCCACTCAATACGGAGGGTGATTTCTATGCGACAACTCATCGTGCCGATGTGGGCTATCTTACGGGTTATGTCAATCACTATGCGCAGTATCAGAAACTGCGCTATACCGACGGCTTCGACGGTGCAACCTACAAGGATAACCGCTCGATGCAGATGAACAATAAGTTCGGTGTTATGGGTGGTAAATACTTCGGTCGCTACACACTGACCGGCGATTTGCACTATCGTATGAATCTCTATCATCGCTATCCACTCCATAATCAGTATGCCGAGGATGGTACGCCCATATTGGAGTACAAGCAGAGAAGGGTAGATTACGACGATGTAAATCTGGCATTGGCATTTGGCGATTCGTTTGCTGATTATAGCCATCTGAATTTTAAGGTTTATGCTTCGGCAAACCTCTATAACGACAAGTCGGAGAACTTCATAGAGGGCGACCACTATCAGCAGATGAATGTTACGGCAGGCGCAGCATTGGCTCGTGAGATCTCGAAGAAGAGTGCCTTGTCGTTGAATGTGAATTATGAGGGCTACTACGGCACAAAGTCGTTGAAGAGCTACAAGAACTCTATCGTAGGTGCCGACTTGCGTTATAGCTACCGTTCGGGACGACTTGTCGATATGACTGCGGGAGTGAAGGTGCTGTACGACAAGAATCCGGCAGATGCGGTTAAACAGAACAGATGGCACGCCTTCCCATTCTTGACAATGTCGCTGAATATCAACGATAAAGGCTCGTTTGTACCTTATGTCGAGGTCGATGGCGAGTTGCAGAATAACAGCTACTATTCGCTGGTGCGTCGCAACCCTTATGTGGCAATTTTGGGCGGAGTCGATGGCTCCCTCTCGGCTGGCAGTGTAGTGCCGAATACCGAGTTATGGAATGTTCGCTTCGGAGTGTCGGGCCATACCCAGAATAGCAAGTTTGCATACCGTTTCTATGCGAATATGTCCTTTATGAAGAATGCTCTCTATTGGTACAATATCAATCAGATTTTCTTCGGTGTGGTGAGTGCCGACCGCAATATCTGGTCGTTGTGCGGAGCGGTGGATTATAAGCCAATTTCGCAGTTGCTCTTGACGGCTCAGGTGAAGGGCTCGCTCTATAACGATTACGCCAAGCTCAACGACACATTCGTGGAGGGTGCAATGCCTAATATCGAGGCTCTGGTGCGAGCACGATACACTCACAAGAAATTTACTTTGGGGTTGTCGGCAGAGCTTTTCGGCAAGACAAAATGGAGTTGTGTTCGTGACTACGCAATCTTCTCGCCTGGCAATACGATTCCTGTCGATATGGGGGTATTTACAGCTCCGGTATCGCTCGATTTGAGCCTCTATGGCGATTGGCATGTGAGCAAAACCTGCACCGTGTTTGTCGAGGGAAATAACCTCCTCGGCGATGTGATGCCAACCTATCAATGGGCATTCTATCGTGAGTTGGGCGCATCGTTTACGGTGGGTGTGAAGGTGCAGTTCTAATGCAAAATGCAAAATGCAGAATGCAAAATTAAGAACTTAAATAACTTATGAGTAAAAAGCAGTTTTATACCGTTCCGTTCGTGTGGAACAAGACATTGTGGGTGATGACCTTTGCCTGCTTTGCTCTTTGGGTCGGATTGTCGGGTTGGTTTGTATTCCAGATTTGCACGACCGATAACGATGCGGCAATGCTCGGCTCATTGATTGTGCTGAATGTTATATTCTTGCCTATGATGTTGGTGTGCGAGGGCTTGGCTCCGCAACGCTTGGAGATAGGCGAGGAGCAGATAGTTATCTTGCGCCGATATAAGAGCATCGTGATAAATCGCAGCGAAATAAAGAGTATTCAGGCTCTCTCCAAAAGCGATTTCAGTGGTGTAATTCGCACCTGTGGCGTGGGAGGTCTGTTTGGCTATTTCGGTCACTACTACAGCCGTAATATCGGCAAATTTACGCTCTATGCCACAACTTTCGACAATCTGTTCCTTATCCGCAAGTGGGATGGCAATAGCGTTGTCATCTCCTGCGCAGAGCCCGACAAGATGGAGGGGTTTTAGTCTTGGACTCTGGCTTTTTTCAGTGAATTTAGTGAATTTAGGGAGATTAGTGAGTTTTTGTATTGGCGTATCGCTAAACTCCCTATATTCTCTAAACTCCTTAAACTCTCTATCTCCTGCGCCAAGTTTCTATCTGTTTTTTTATTCTTAAAAAGTTGGTTTATTAAAAAAATTATTCGTACCTTTGCGCACTCGCAAAGTGCGAGGTTGGATTACATAAATTTTATAACAAGTATTAGATGGATTCATTAAGTTACAAAACTATCTCGTTGAACGCAGCGACTGTCAACAAGGAGTGGGTTGTCATCGACGCTACTAACGAGGTATTGGGCCGCTTGGCTTCGCAGATCGCAAAGATTCTCTGCGGTAAGAACAAGCCGGGCTACACCCCTCATGTAGATTGCGGTGACAATGTTATCGTTATCAACGCCGAGAAGGTGAAGCTCACAGGTAAGAAGTTGACCGACAAGGTCTATGTCCGCCACACTGGTTACCCAGGTGGTCAGCGTTTCGCTACTCCTGCCTTATATTTGGCAAAGAAACCTACATTCGTAATCGAGGAGGCAGTTCGTGGTATGTTGCCAAAGAACCGTCTCGGAGAGGCTATTATCAAAAACTTGAAGGTTTATGCTGGTGCAGAGCATCCTCACGCAGCACAGAACCCAAAGCAAATTAAGTTAAACGAGATTAAGTAAGAATTATGGAAGTTGTA